>NZ_JAHSTX010000001.1:4407500-4707500 GCF_019145375.1 Pseudomonas triticicola
GCGTTTCGACATGGCTGATGTCGCCGTCCTGATCGTTGTGAATGGTCATCACCCCCGGCGTGCGCAGTTTCTGGAAACGCTCATCGCACAGTTTGAAACTCTTGCTCAGACCTTCATCACCAATTACCGGCGACGGCAAACGGCGCTGGGCGAAGCTGCGGCTTTTGCGTTGCTGGTAACGCGCCCAGCCGATCAGGATCACCGCGTTGACCAGCGCCACCCACATATAAACCTGCAGAGTCCCCAAGGCATCGAACGCCGAATGATCGATGCGCGGGCCGCCGCTGGTTTCAATCAATGGCCATAACCCGCGTACCAGCAGGAACAGCAGGCCGACCCAGGCCAGGACGGTGAGGATCACGTCGATCACCACCAGAAAGGGCCGTTGGCGAGTCCGGATAATTTTCATTTGATGACTTCCTCCTGGTCGTCGCCCAGCGGTTTGATACCCCGATCAGGACTGACCCAGCGCGCGCGTTTTTTGTGTTGGCTGAACAACACCTTGGGGAAGCTGACCAGGGTGGTCAGCAGACTGACGAGCCAGAACACCAGCGGATACCAGACCACCCAGAACATGGTCTTGCCCAGACCCGGCTCATAGCGCCGGTCAATGACGATGCTGACAGCGAACTGCACCAGGCAGACGAACGCCAGCAACAGACCGGTGAAGGCCGGCGGCATCAGGTGATCGACGGCGATCGCGTCGGGCATCACCATGAACTTGCCCATGCCCCAGAAAATCACCGACAGCAGGAAAGTGAACGCCCAACCGGTGGACAGGCAGTATTCGAACAGCAGCGGCCACAGGTAGCGATGGCGGTACTGCCAGATGCCGCGAATGTTCTTGAACAGCACTTCGGCGCCACCCTGAGCCCAGCGCAGACGCTGCTTCCACAGGCCACCGAGGGTTTCCGGCATGAGGATCCAGCACAGCGCACGCGGTTCGTAGAAGATGCTCCAGTGATCCAGTTGCAGCTTCCAGCTGATGTCGATGTCTTCGGTGATCATGTCCGGGCTCCAGTAGCCGACCCGGTTCAGCGCAGTACGACGGAACGCGACGATCACGCCGGAGACGGTGAAGATACGCCCGAACACCCGTTGCGTACGTTTGATCAGGCCGATGATCGAGGAGAACTCGCCGACCTGCACCCGCCCGATCAAGGTCGAACGCGTGCGGATCCGCGGGTTACCGGTCACTGCGCCAAGACGTGCGTTATCCAGCATCGGCGCGACCAGATAAGCCGCAGTGTTCGGGGCCAGTAAGGCGTCGCCATCGATGCACACCAGATACTCGCTGCGCGCAGCAATCGCGCCCATGCGCAGGGCTACAGCCTTGCCCTGGTTTTCCGCCAGATGCAGAACCCGCAGTCGCGGATCTTCCTTGGCCAGCGCATCGAGCACAGCGGCAGTGTTGTCCTTGGAGCCGTCGTTGATCGCGATGACTTCGATGTTCGGGTAGTGCTGGGCCAGCGCCGCGTGGATAGTATCGGCAGCGTTATCGCCTTCGTTGTAGCAAGGAATCAGGATCGAAATCAGCGGCTCGCCTTCCAGCGGCGGCGGCAGCGTGTCGTCCTGCCATGGCCAGTGGCGCTCCCAGTGCAGCCAGAAATACAGGCCGCCGGCGATCCACAACCCGGACATGAACAGCGGGTAGAAGAACACGAACGACATCAGGAACTGGCCGGTCACCAGGAAGATCAGTCCCAGCGGAACGCCAAGGACAATCGCCAGAACAAGCAGGGCTAACAGTCTATCCAGCATGTTATGGATTCCATTTGTTGGAGAGTGCAGGCCTTACGGTTTTCAGGTCTGGCAGGTTGTCGAGGAAGTTGTCCGGGTAGTAACCGAAACTGGTCGCGCCCTGGCGCTTGAGCCGGCCCATCCAGTCCGCCAGATGCACGGCGTCGATATCGGCCTGATCCTTCTGGTTCCAGTCACGCGCCTGCAATTCGAACACGGTGCGGTTGAGCGCGCCGGGGCGTTTCTTCACCGTGGCGACCAGTTCTTCCAGCCACGGGCCGGACTCGGCCAGCGTCTGTTTTTCCATCAATGGCATGGCCATCGGCGCCGTCCAGTCGTAGGTGGCGAGGAAGTCATCGAGGTTCTGCGCGAACCACGCTTCGCTTTCAGGATTGAGCATCGGCTCGGCGAAGATGTTGCGTGCGGTCAGCACTTGCGGGCCGCGAATCGCACGGACCTTCGCGGTCAGTTCGTTGGTGAAGTCGATCAGGTAGCGGCTCTTGAAACGCGTCCAGCGTTGCATCGCTGCCGGATCGTCGCGCAGCGCGGCAATCGAACCCGGCAGACCTTGAGCGGCGTACGCCTTCAAGGCATCCGGGCTGGCGTCTTCGAAATCCGAAAGCACCGCATCGTCGTGGTAGAGAATGCCGTCGACCGAGGTCAGCCGCGCCACGTCTTCATAGATTTCACCGATGATCTTGCGCACTTCGGGATTGAACGGTGACAGGCGTTTGTACTGCTTCGGATCGACCGAGGTGATGGCGGTTTTCGGGTCCCAGCGGGTTACACGCGGCAGCTTCGAATCCAGTTCGAAACTCAGCACCGGCATCCATGCAAAGACTTTCACATGGGCACGGGTGCGCAACTGCCAGGCGACGCGGTCGAACAGGTCGGCGCGCATCGGCAGGTGGCGGTTGGGGAAGTACAGCGAATGCACCAGACCATCGCCCTTGGGATCGGCGAAGGCTTGCAGGAACACCGTGCTGGCGCCCAGGTCAGCCATGCGCTGCACCAGTTTGCCCAGGTTGATGTCCTGCTGGGCCGGGTCCGGGTCGTAGACGTTGTCGAGATCGACATGCACCACGCGCATCGGCGCTTCGGCCTGCACCGAGACGATGCTGTTGGCGAAATGCTCGCCATCAGGATCGGACGCGACGAGAAAGCGCGGCCCGCTCATCAGGTTATCGAGGGTGTCGAGGCCGTCGTCCAGGGTCAGGGCCATTTCATAGCCCTCCTCGCCTACCACAGTCAGCGAGGTACCGTCGGCGGTGCCGTACGGCCAGACCCAGACCCGTGGTTTGTAACCGGTGGCCTTGCGGATCTTCTCGGAAATGTTCTTCACGTCGGTACGAATGCGCGCCTGGAAATCGGCTTCGGATTCATAGCGCTTGGTCACCGGGTCATAACGCCGGGTCGCGGCGGCCGGTTGCAGGTTGCCCTGCGGGTTGGCAAGGATGCCTTTGTGGTTGGCATCGGTGTGAGCGGCGATCTCTACCAGACCGGACTTGGAAATTTCGCGGATCTGCTGCCAGGTCAGGAAGTTGTCACGGTTACGCGGCGTGCCGGCGAAATCCACCGGTTGATTGAGCGGCGTGTCGATCCAGGTGCCCACCGGCGCCAGCAAGGCTGGCCAGTTGTAAGCGCGCAGCACCGGCAGCACGCGGGTATAGAAGCTGGCATAACCGTCGTCGAAACTGAGCAGCACCGCTCTCGCCGGCAGCTCCGGGCCGCCCTTGCGTGCGTCCATGATCTGGTCGACGGTCACTGGTTTGTAGCCATTCTCACGCAGCCAGGCGAGCTGCTCGATCATGCGCTCGGTGCGCACCGCCACCACGGCCTGATCGGGATCACGGTCTTCGACGTCGTGATAGGCAATGCCGAGCACATGGTTTTTTGGCCACGGTTGTTCACTGGCCGCGACCGGGCGCTCGGAGGGCGGCGCGAAGGCCGGGGCTTGCTGGGCGCAGGCGCTGATCAGCAGCGCTCCCAGCAGAAGGATGAAACGCGAGATAAAAGGCATCTTCAAACTCTTCTAGAAGCGGAAAGTGAGGTCGACGAGCAGACGCAGATCAGTTTCCCGATCACCGTCGTAAGGCCGGTTGATCACACTGAACATGCCGCCCACATCGAACACGTCGTTCCAGGCGTACCGTTGGCCATAACCGAGCAATGCCATGCCGCCGGTGCCGTGGTCGCGCTGGCTATAGGTGCCCGCGCCGGCCTGGAATTGCTGGCTCCAGGAAGTCTCGTAGCGGTGGTAGAGCACGTGATTGACGTTGACCAGCGGCATCACGCTGAAGTCCGACTTGGGGTTGAAGTACGGCACGTCGTCGGATTTCGAGTTGTGGCTGGTGCCGACTTCCAGGCCGGCGTCGACCTGAATGTTCGGCGCGGTGTAGATGCCCTCGCGCCCGGTCACCAAGGCTTCGACGCGGTTGTTGCCATCGCTGAAGTGCGACGGGCTGACCGACACGCGCCACTCGCGGCTTTCGTTGGCGCGCCAGCGCAGGAACGCACTGCCGCCATTGGCCTTGATGTCGCTGTTGAGCGCGCGCAGCGGGGTTTCCGCCGAGAGGTATTCGAGGCTGCCGCCGTATTGCCAGTGATCGTTGATGTCGCGGGCAATCGCCAGGCGCGCGCCCTGTTTGTCACCGAAGCCGTAATCGTGATTCGACACCTCGGCTTCGAGGGTCATGTCACGGGTGCGCCGTTCCAGGCCGACCCGCTGGAAGCGATGGTGGCCAGTGCCTTCGGCGAAATCACCGGTGGCATAACCGGCGCCGGCGAACACGCGCCAATCTTCGTTGATCGGTGGGCTGTACAACGTGCTCTGGATACCGAAATCACGGCTGCCGCTGACCGCACCGGCATCGCCGCTGCCGCCACCGTTGGCCTTGCCGCCGTAGGCTTCGACGCGCAGTTCGGCCATGTCATGCACTTCCCGTTCGCGGGCCAGGCGCTGCACCTGGCGGTTGTCCGGATAACGCGCGACCACGTCGTCGACCAGTGCATCGTTCTGCCGCCACTCCTGCAACTCCATCGCGGTGCGCGCCTGAGCAACTTCCAGGCCGGCATCGCGCGGGGCCATGCTCTCGGTTTCCTTGAGCTGGCTTTCCGCGCGGCGCGGCATCTGGCGGGCGAGGTAGAGATCGGCCTGGGCCAGACGCAAGCCAAGGTTGCCCGGCGCCTGATCGACCAGCGTCTGCAAGCGCTCATCGCCGTGCGGAAGATCGGAACCGTAGGTGCCGGCCTGGGCCGCGAGTTGCTGGGCGTCCATCCATTCGTCGTTGGGGTTGCCGATCGGCAAGCCCTTGAGCTCGACGCGCGGACGCTGGGCTTTCGCTGCGTCTTCGGCGACCTTGCGGGCTTCGTCGGCGCGGTCACTTTCCAGCAGCGAGTAGTACAGCGCAGTGGTGTCTTCGAGGCGATCACCGACATCGGCGTCCGGCGCCGAAAGCACCTGGCGATACAGATCGGTGGCAATCTCAGGCTCGCGCTGATCCAGATAAGACGCCGCCACCCAGCGCAGCGCGTAGGTCGGAATCACCACGCCTTCGGCTTGCAGTTTCTGGTATTCACTGATGACGTCGGCAGTGCGCGCGCGGGCCTTGAGCGCGCCCATGCGGTCGATGCGCCAGCGCGTCACGTCATCGTGGGCAGTGGCGTCAGGGGTCCAGGTCGCGAGCAATTTGTCGTAATCGGCCAGCGCGCGGTCGGCAATGACGTAGCGTTCCTGTTCGCTGCGCGTGGCCAGTTCGGCGAGGCGCACGCGCTCGGCGGCGAGATCACCTTCGAGGCGGCGCAAGGTCACCGGATCAATCAGGCCGGGACGTTGGCTGGCCAGACGCAGCGCCGGTTCAGGCAGACGGGCCTTTTGCAGGGCGACCACGTACTCGCGGGCCACCTCCGGTTTGTTGCCGGCGCGGATAAATGCCTGATCGAATTCGAACAGCGCATCGTACTGTTTACCGGCGCGGCCGAGGGCATAGCCCAAGGCCAGGCGGCGCGACGGATCGTCGGGTTTGGCGGCGACCAGCGCCTGGGCGCGGGTAACGGCCTGATCGGGTTTGCCGGCATCGGCCTGAGTCAGCGCGAGGCCAAGTTGCAGGTCAGCGTTGTCCGGCTCCAGCGCCAGCGCCTTGTTGTAGACCTGGGTAGCCTGATCCCAGCGCTTGAGGTTGCGATAGGCACGCGCCGCGGCGGTCAGCGCCTGCACCGGCAGGACGCGGTCGCGGCCCTGGGTTTCATAGACCTTGACCACTTCGGCATCGAGCCCGGCCCAACTGGCGATTTGCAGGTGGTCGCTGATCTGGCCGTCGCTGGCCTGGCCCGGCGGCACCTGACGCAAAACCGTCAGCGCAGGCGTGTAATGCCCGGCGCGGGCATCGCGCACCATCTCGTCGTAGGGTGTGTCGGCCAACGCCAGCACTGGCCAGAGCAACTGGCTGCACAGGGCGAATCGGAACAAAGGGCGCAAACCACGATGTAATACAGGGCCATCAATACGCGGCATTTGTCAGCATCCTTACATGGCCAGCCGGGTCGCAATGCCCTCCTTGCCCATTCGTAACGGTGGCCGACGATGACAGCCCTCGGCCAAGCTTGGTGAGGCAGTCTGCACGCAAGCGTAGTCGAATTTTCACAACGCAATAATTGTTCAGATTCCGCCCATCCGTACAAAACCCGTACAGCAAAACGCCCGGCGCCTGTTTACACAGGGGCCGGGCGTCTGGAGGGCACGCGGTTGGGTTATTGCTCTTGGGTGACGCTGGCAAACTTGCTCATCAGGAAGCCGATGAACTGCTCGACGGTCATCTTCTGGCCGTTGAATTCGACCTGATTGGCCGCGTAATGCAGTTTGGTCACCACGTTGGTGCCGTCGGCGACAGCCAATTGCGAGCCGACCGCCATGCCGGCGAACATGTCCGCCGCTTCCTTGGACTGATCGACGATGGCTTTGGCGTCAGTCTGGCCATCGAGTTGCGCCTGCACGCTGAGCAGATCGACGAGCATCGGCTTGGACACCTGAATGTTCAGGTCGAGCAGCGCGATCAGTTGCTTGCCGAGTTGATCCGGCGGCAGGTCCATCGATTGCGGCTTGGTCAGGTCGATCACCAGATTGGCGCGGCTTTCACCGTTGGCGGTGTTGAACGACAGATTCTCCAGCGCCAGTTGCGGACCGGCCGCCAGCAACTTCTGCAGATCGGCTTTGACCTGGGCGTTTTCCGCTTCGGTCAGATTCAGCTCCGGTGCCGGCAACCCCTGCGCAGCGGCCTCGGCGGCGGCTTTTTCATACGGCTGCAATTTGGTCTGGTAGATCTGCATCAGCGACATGGTCGACGGAATGTCGAGGTTCTTCAGGCTCATGGCCATGGCCGCCGAACCGACTTTCTTGTCGTTAAGCGTCACTTCGCCGATTTTGTAGTCGGCACGCCCCGAGGCGTTGCTGCCGCTTTCTTCGGTGCGGTTCTTCATTTCGAAGTTCTTCACGCCCAGCACCATCGGCTTGGCGCCGAAGGTGGTTTTGCTGCTGGTCACTTCCAGGGTGTTTTCCCCGGTGTAGTAGCCGTAGCTGCTCTTGGCGAGGTTGCTGGCCAGGGTCAGACCGTTGAGCTCGACCTGCACCGGCGCCTGGTCTTCCGACACGGTGACCAGTTTCAGGTTGTCCATGTAGCCGTCGGCCTTGACCTTCTGCGCCTGGGCGCTGGCGGCGATGTCCATGCTCAGACCGGAAAACTTCAGGCTCGATTGCTCATCCAGCGCAGTTTCGAACGGCACCAGATTCAGAGTGCTGGTGGTCGATTCGTCGTAACCGATGTTGGTCACGCCCTTGAGCGGCGCGGCGCCGTTGGTGGCGGCGAACCATTTTTCCGTGGACGGGCTCTTTTCCAGCTCATAGTTGCTGGTGGCCATGACCGGCAGCCACTTCAGCGAAACCAGACGCGAGAACGGCAGCGGGCCGTGTTCGATGTGGTCGACGAACAGCAGCTCGACCGGCGCATCACCGAACATTTCGCCTTCACCCTTGAGGCGATAGTGCGCGGTGCTGGTGAAGGTGTGGCGCTCCAGCGACACCAGTTCCAGCGACGCGGTGCCGTTGGAGCCGGCCATGGCGGTCTGCAACTCTTTGTTGGCGTTGGTCACGGCGTTGTTCAGTACGCCTTCGATCTTGGTCCCGGTGTACCAGGCCCCGCCTGCGCTGATCGCGCCAATGGCAACAACAATTCCGAGAAGCACGCCTGCTGATTTATTCATGAATGACCTGATCGGTTTCCGTGGCTGTGGGTGAAGTCGTCTTCCTTGAACCCGGGATCGGGTCGCGGCTCGACTGTGCGCAATTAAGCGGTGGAGATTAGCACCGGGCGCGGACGCCGGCCCAATGTTTAAAGGTTAAAGAGTGTCTATGGGGGGAATGGACAGTCGGCAGGAGCGAAGAGTTTCGGTGTTTTTGCGGGCCTCTTCGCGAGCAGGCTCGCTCCCACCAGGACAGTGCTGTACCTGTGGAAGCGAGCCTGCTCGCGAAGAGGTCGGTGGATTCACAGCAAATCAGGAGTACTGAACCTCGATTTCATCCAACTGATGATCAAAGCTCTTCAGCCGCGCGGTCCAGGTATACACCAGCACTTCAAAGTCGCGATCGATCACCGCTCCGCCGGTGGTATCCGCCCGCACATCGCAGAAATCCAGCTGATAGCGTTCACGAGCCATGGCCGTGGCGACGTCGGACAGCTCGCGGGCGTTGTTCAGCCAGTGCCAGCCGTCATCGGCGATCTGCTTGTCGAGTTCCAGGCATTGCTTCTTCAGGGCTTCGAGGCTTTTTTCCAGCGGCGTGCCGGTGAGCTCGCCCATGACTTCGGCGAAGGTTCGCCCGGGCTGCCAGTAGCTGCCCCAGAAGTAGCGGTCGAACACCGTTTCGACCCGGCGCAGGGCGACTTTGGTGTCCCAGATCAGCACGAGCATCCGGCCCCGTTCGAGCTGGCGCTTCTTGACCCGTTGCAGCTGAATCGAGGTCCACGCGACGACGACGATCGCCATCACCGCGATCAGCGCAACGGCGCTGTCGAGAAAGATCATCGCCGTGTCGATCTGGTGGGCCAGCATGATCCCGTAGAAATACGTGGCCGAGAGCAGCACCAGTGCGACCAGAGCGCACCAGAAGCCGAGAGCGTAAGGGTTTTTCATTATTGGTTTCCCCTGGGCCAGCACGAGCAATGTGCATTGCAGGAGCGCTTGGCATGGGGCGCCCCTCCAACACTTCAAAGCATAGCAACGGCCTCAGGGTTTGCTGGCGCTCGAGGTGTTCGTTCGTCCGCTTTCCCAGCCACCGCCCAGGGCGAGGAACAAATCGATCTGGCTCATCGCGACCTGGGTGTTGGCGGCGGCCAGTTGCGCGGTGACATCGGTGTAGGTGCGGGTTGCTTGCAGGTCGGCAAGGAACGACTCGCGGCCGGCCTGGAAGAAGCGGTGCGTCTGCTCGGCGGCGAGCTTGGCCGACTGCTCGGCTTCGGCCAGCGCATCGCGGCGTTGCAGCAGCGCGCTGTACTGGGCCAGACCGGTCTGCGTTTCGCGGATGGCGTTGAGCACCACGCCGTCGAAATGCGCCAGCGCGCCTTGAGTGTTGGCCTCGGCTTCACGAATGCGCGCACGGGCGCCGTTGGTCGGTACTTTCCAGCTCAGCGACGGGCCAAAGCCCCAGCGGTTGGTCGACGGGTCGCCAAGGTCATCAATGATGCCGACGGTGCCGATGGTCGCGCCGATGCTGATGTCCGGGTACAGCTCGCCGGTGGCAATGCCGATGCCGGCGGTTGCCGCCGCGAGGCGCCGTTCAGCCTGACGAATGTCGGGACGGCGCTTGAGCAGCGCAGCGCCGTCACCGACCGGCACCAGTTGCGCGATCTTCGGCAACTCGGCGCAACTGGCGGTACCTGCCGGCAACTGTTCGACCGGTTTGGCCAGCAGCATCGACAGACGGAACAGCCCGGCCTGACGCGCTGCTTCATAGCGCGGCAAGTCGGCGCGCAGGGATTTGAATTGGGTCTGCGAACGGGTGACCTGAGTCTCGTCGCCCCGCCCGGCATCGCGCAGGCGCTGGATCAGCGTGGTGCTCTGCGATTGCAGATCGAGAGAGTGCTCGGCGATTTCCCGCTCTTCG
This sequence comes from Pseudomonas triticicola, assembly GCF_019145375.1. Classification (NCBI taxonomy): domain Bacteria; kingdom Pseudomonadati; phylum Pseudomonadota; class Gammaproteobacteria; order Pseudomonadales; family Pseudomonadaceae; genus Pseudomonas; species Pseudomonas triticicola. The sequence goes on from NZ_JAHSTX010000001.1 coordinate 4,417,393, forward strand.
TTGGCTGCGCAGACCTGGGTGTAAGCACGAACCACGTCCGCCACCAAGGTGATACGCGCCGTGTCGGCTGCGGCCTGAGTCGCATCGGCATTGGCTTTGGCCGCTTCGATGCCGCGTTGCAAGGTGCCCCACAGGTCGAACTGGTACGAAGCGCTGATGCCGATATCGGCAATGTTGGCCACCGGGACTTTCTCCGGCAGCAGGAACGCCTGACCGGATTCCTGCAAACGTTGCGCGCCCATTTTCACCCCGCCGCTCCAGCCGCCAGCGGCCTCGGCTTCATCCACCTGAGCACGTGCCCGCGACAGGTTCGCCGCCGCTACACGCAAATCGGTGTTGGACGCCATGGCCTGCTGCACCAGTTGATCGAGGCGCGGGTCTTTATACAGCCGCCACCAGTCCGCCGGCACCGGCGCCGAGATTACCGGTTTGCCGGCGACTGCCAGCTCGCCCTGAATATCCTTGCGCTGCACCGCCGCGTCGGTGGGCACCTGATAATCCGGGCCGACCATCTGACAGGCCGAGAGCATCACGCCCAACCCGGCGATCAACCAGCCCCTGCTCATGGCTGCGGCTCCTCATGCTGGTCGTCGATGATCGACACGGTGGCGGTACGCCCGGCGATCATGCGGAAGTCGGCCGGCACCTCATCAAAAGCGATGCGCACCGGAATCCGCTGCGCCAGGCGTACCCAACTGAACGCCGGGTTGACGTTGGGCAGCAGGTTGCTGCCGCTGGTGCGGTCGCGGTCTTCGATGCCGGCGACGATGCTTTCGACATGCCCGCGCAACCTGGCGCGGTCACCGATCACGCGAATATCCACCGATTGCCCGACGTGGATGCCGTCGAGTTTGGTTTCTTCAAAATAGCCGTCGATGTGGAAGGAGTTGCTGTCGACCACCGACAACACCGGGCGCCCGGCGGTGACGAATTCCTGCGGACGCGGCGCGCGGTCGTTGACGTAACCGTCGACCGGGCTGCGGATCACCGAGCGATCGAGGTTGAGCTGCGCACTATCGACCGCCACCAAGGCCTCGGCCAATGCCGACTGTGCACGGGCGACGCGCGACAGGCTTTCTTCCAGCTGTTCGGCCGGCACCAGATTGCCGAGGCCACGGTTACGCTTGGCTTCACGCTGGGCCTGGGCGAGGGTTTCCTGGCGATCGGCAACGGCGGCCTTGGCCTGGCGCAGGGCCAGTTTGAAGCGATCCTGGTCGATGCTGAACAGCACCTGGCCACGCTTGATCAACTGGTTGTCCTTTACCTCGACCTGCTGGATCAGCCCGGAAACGTCAGGGGCGATCTGGATGATGTCGGCGCGAATGTGGCCGTCTCGCGTCCACGGCGCGAACATGTAATACATCACCATGCGCCAGACGAGGACAACGGCAAAAGTCACGATCAGCAGGGTCAGGACCACGCGACCGATGGTCAGAAACGGTTTTTTCATGTCATCAGGTATCGACTGAGTGAGTCCACGCCGTACAGCAGCACGGCGTAGAGCGCCACGTTGAACAATGCCCGGTGCCAGACCAGACGGTAAAAGTGCAGGCGTTGCAGCACGCCATGCACCAACAAAAACAGCACATAAGTGATGCCCATCAGCACCAGCAGGGTCGGCAGGAAGATGCCGCTGATATCCAGATCACCGATCATAGGGGCGCTCCATCGGGCAGCGGTTCTTCGGGCTCGGCGCTGGAGACGAACTCGACGCCGGGCAGCAAGGCCAGACGCAGACCGCTCAAAGCGTGCAACAGGTGTCGACGGGTTTCATCGTCGCCCTGGCCGTTCAGCGCTCGGCGGGTACGATCGAGTGTCATCAGCAGACCGCTCGGTGCCGGCAGGCGTTCGTCGGCTTTGAGGCAGGCGCGAAAATACTCGCCGACCTCGCCCACCACTTGTCGCAGCAGGGCGTTTGGCACGCCAGTGACGCGCGGGGTGTAGGCAAGCAGATCGAGCATATTCAGACCGACACGCACTTCGCGCATGGCGATGCCGGTGTCCTGACCGGTCAGGGCCAGACGCGGCAGGTGCTGCATCAGCCGATCGAGCAGTTGCACGCCCAAATGCCGATGCTCGGCCAGACTGGCCGGCTCGGTCATGCTGACGATGTCTTTCCAGCTGAACCGGGTCAGACGCTTGGCCGCCAGCTCGGCGCCGAACGGTCGCGCCACCAGCGTCCAGATAAAAGCGAACAACAGCCCCAGCGGCCCGGCGAGGTTGGAGTTGGCAAAGGCGAAAAAGTCAGCGTCGTAAGCACCCTGAATACTGATGAACGACGAGGTATTGACCAGCGTCAGCAGCATGCCGAGGTAGAATCGCGGCTGCACGGTCAGCGTGCCGACGCAAATGAACGGCACGGCAAACGCCAGCACCAGCATCGGGAAATCATGCAGGTTGGGCAGAATCAGAAACAGATAAAGGCTGGCGAACAGCACCGACATCCCGGTCCAGAAAAAGAACCGGTAAATCTGCGGCGCCGGGTCGTCCATCGAGGCAAAGAAGCTGCAAGCCACCGCCGCCAGGATCACCGCGCTGCCGCCGTCCGGCCAGCCAAGCAGGATCCACAGCACCGAAGCAACGATGATCGCCAGAATGGTCGAGGTCACCGAGTACAGCATCAGCCCGCGATCGATGAACGGCGTCAACCGGCCCAGGCGCCAATGCCGGTACACCGCGCGCCAGCTGTCCTGGCGCTCGCACAGAATCGCATCCTGCAGGCTGCGGCAGTCCTGCCACAGATCGATGAACTCACCGAGGCGGTAGATCGCATTGGAGAACAGCAACTGTTTGCGCTCCTCCAGCGCTTCGGCGCTCGGTTGCAACGCGTCGAGTTGATCTCTGAGTGCTTGCCAGCGCTCGAGACTGGCGTCCGCGTAGCCCAGCCATTCCCGGGTCGCGGTCAGCAACGGCTGGAATTTCTCCACCAGTTCCGGGGTGCGGCGTTCGAGGGCGTACAGCGAATCCTCAAGGGCATCGATCACCGGCAACAGATGGATCATGCGCCCGCGCAATTCCTTGGTGTTGCGCACGGTTTGTGGCCGCGCGCCTTCGTGGGGCAACTGGCCGATCATCAACTCGAGGCTGTTGAAATTGGCGACCATGGCCATGCGCAGCGCGGTGACTTCTTCCGGCTGCACATCGCGGCTGAGAAACTTCAGGCTGTAGCTCGTCGCATCGGCGAACCACTTGCTCACGGCATCGTTGAACACCGGCGCCAGCCGACGCGGCCAGAACATCGCACCGACCACCGCAGCGACGGCGATGCCAAGGAAAATCTCTTCGGTACGCGCCTCGGCCACGTCCCACACCGCCAGCGGATTATCCACCACCGGCAGGGCAATCAGCGGCAAGGTGTAACCGGCCAGCATCAGTGCATAGCTGTTGGCGGTGCGCAGATGCAGGGACATGAACAGCAGAATGCCGGTCCACAACGCGATCACCACCACCAGCACATACGGGCTCTGCACGAACATCGGCACGAACAGCACCGCCGCCGCCGCGCCCAGGAAAGTGCCCGCCGCGCGGTACAGCGCTTTGGAGCTGGTCGGGCCGAGAAACGGGCTGGAGACGATATACACCGTGGCCATCGCCCAATAAGGACGCGGCATTTGCATGAGCAAGGCGATGTACAACGCAATCATCGACGCTGCAAAAGTACGGACCCCGTAAAACCAGTCACGGGCCGGCGGCATGCCAGTGAAAAAACCGTTCAAGAATTGACCACCACAGGCGAACTCGCCGCCTCAAAAGCCCTCAGTACCCGAAGCGTAGCTTCCAGATCGCTGCGCTCGATGCCTTCCAGCACCTCATGACGCAAGCGCACCAGCTCGGCCTCCACCGCCTGCACCAGCTCGCGACCGGTATCGGTCAGGCTCAGGCACTTGGCCCGGCGATCCTGGGCATCTTCGGTGCGACAGACGTAACCGGCGTGGCACAGCTGATCGAGCAAGCGCACCAGCGAAGGACTCTCCATCCCCGCAGCCTGGGCGACTTGCACCTGGCGCACGCCCTCGCCCAAACGCCCGATCATCAACAAAGGCACGGCGCAGGCTTCGGAAATTCCGTAGTTGACCAGCGTGGTCTGGCAGATCTTCCGCCAATGCCGGGCGGCCACCACCATGGCGCTGCTGATGTTCATCTGGAGACTGTCGAGGGAATCGGACACGGGATAACGGACACTGTTAGTTTGCTAACTATCAATATCGCATTGGAGGGGAATTTCAGTCAAGTTTTGAAACAAATCTCCCCACGCTTGGCCGAGGCGTACCACGAGTTGGATTTGTAATTTTTCGAAGAAAAAATCTAATGCGACGGACAGAACCAAATTTTTTTTACAGTAAGAAGGTTTTTTTTACATCTGAGCCTTTTCGCGCAATTTTTTTTACATGCTGCGCCTCATGCCAGACGATACATCAACTGATCCCACACGTTGGCGGCCCAGTCCGGTCACTCAAGAATCTCATCGACAAACATCGGCCATTTGAATAAAGCGGGGGCTCGTTCAACGGTTCTTGGCAGTATCGTAAACACTGCTGCGTTCGCGCTTGCCAACCGCTAGCACGGAAACCACGACTCGTTCGTCGATGACTTGGTAAACCAATCGATACCCCGAGGCTTTGAGTTTGATTTTGTAGCAGTCGGGCATGCCGTGGAGTGCGTCAGCCGGGATTCTGGGAAGCTTCAGCCTCTCACCCAGCTTCTTTTTGAATTGCTCACGCAATGTATGACCCAGCTTGTTCCACTCTTTGTGCGCAGACGGCAGAAACTCAAGCTTATAAGTCATCCAGGCTTACCGAAATGGGCGTTTCGTGGAGGCGCGAACGAACAATGTCAGCCAGCTCAAGATCATCAAGCCGCTCCATCATTGCTTCATAAACTTCGGCCGGCACCATATAGCCCATGACGCGATTGTGGTTGAGGACAGCGACGGCCCCCCCATGTGCACCGTTCAACACGGCAGTAGGATTTTTCTTTAATTCAGAGACACTGACAGCCATATCGGCGAGAACGCTTTGCATAATAAGAACCTCAAATTAGGACGTGATTTTGGTCTATTTATGCCATGCGGACAACTGTGGCGTTCAACGAGGATACAACTTCGCGATGATCACCCCACCCGCCCCTTACGCAACATCACATTCAACTGATCCACCACCTCCGCCCAATCCGCATCGTCGAGAATCTCCTCGCGCAGAAACTGCGCCTGACCTGCCGTCCAGAAAAACGCGTCAGCCAGATGCAGATCCGGCTTGAGCGGCGAATGGGTAGCGATGAATTGGTCGATGCCGGTCGGATCGTCGGCGAGGCCGAGTTGTTTGAACAGGGCCGGGAGGCTGTGCTGCGGATTTTCCATGATGCAACTCCTCTGCAATTCAGGTCCGGCGTCACGCCGTTTGCTGCAGTGGAGTTGAGCATAGCTGTCGCCGTGGGTTCAGGGTCTGGCGACGTCCGGCGAGCCTGCGGCCAGTTGCGCTGCCGGATAGACCGATTGCCATCCGCCGCCCAACGCCTTGTACAAACCGACCATCGCCAGGGAGACGCCGGTCGAGCTTTCCACCCATTGTTCCTGCGTGGCGAGCAAGGCGCTCTGCACGGTGAGGACGTTGACGAAATCGACCACGCCTTCGACGTATTGCTGTTGCGCGGTGCGCAGGGCGATCTGGTTCTGGCGCACGGCTTCGGCGAGGCTGTCGCGCCGGCGCTGGCTGGCGTTGTAGGCGGTCAGTTGGTCGTCGATTTCATGCCAGGCACGCAGCACGGTCTGCTGGTAGGCGATTGCCGCTTCCTGTTGTTGGGCTTCGCGCAGCTGCAGCATGCCGCGCAGACGTCCGCCGTCGAACAGCGGCAAGCTGAATTGCGGGCCGATGGCAAAGGCGCGCGAGCCCCATGAACCGAAATCGCTCAGTTGCATCGCTTGCGAACCGAGGTTGCCCGATAGGGTGATGCGCGGATAGAAATCGCCTTGGGCCACGCCGATATTGGCGGTGGCGGCGTGCAGCCGCGCTTCGGCCTGGCGGATATCCGGGCGGCGCTCGGCCAGTTCCGACGGCAGGCCGATGGCGACTTGCAGTGGCGACTGCGGCACTGCCGCGTCTGTGGATAACGCTTGAGCGAGGGCCTGCGGCGGTTCGCCCATCAGCAGACTGATCGCGTTGATCAGTTGCGCCTGACGCTGCTCGAGCGCCGGCAGCCGTGCCTCGATGGCGGCGACTTGCGCGGCGGCTTCGGCGACGTCCAGGTCGGTCGCCACACCATCGGCCAGCCGCAGCTGCGAGAGTTTCAGGCTGTGCCGGGCGACGTCGAGGTTCTGCTCGGTGACGGCGCGAGTGTTCTGCACGCCGCGGAGCTGAATGTAGTTTTGCGCGGTGTCGGCGAGCACAGTCAGCAGCACACCGCGACGATCATTTTCCGCCACTTCGAGATTGGCATCAGCGGCTTCGGTTTCCCGGCGCACGCGGCCCCAGAAGTCCAGTTCCCATGACGCCGAGAAACCGGCATCCCACAGGTTGAAGGCCTCGTCGCCGTTATTTCCCGATGGATCGTTCAAGCCTTTGCCACTGTTGCGTTTGCGCCCGTAGCTGCCGCTGGCGGTGCTGTGCGGATAGCGCTCGGCGGTGATCACCTGGCGCGCGGCGCGGCTTTGTTGCAGGCGGCTGCTGGCCAGCTGCAGGTCGAGGTTGCTGTTCAGCGCGCGCTGGGTAAGCGCGGACAGCTGCGGGTCGTGGAAGGTTTCCCACCAGCGTTCGTTCAAGGGTGCGCTGACGGCCTGGCTTGGCGCGGATTGACTCGGTTTGGCCCAGTCGGCAGGCTGAGGGGCTTCGGGTTTCTGGAAGTCTGGGCCGACGGTGCAGGCGGCGAGACTCGTTGTGAGCAAGGCACTGAAGGTTAGCTGCTGCCACTGGCGTTTTCGCGAGCAGGCTCGCTCCCACATTCTGGAGTGCGTTGCCCCAGTGGGAGCGAGCCTGCTCGCGAACGCGACAGCCGATTCAACACCGATCATCGCTGCGTCACCTCGCGCCCGGACGCCTTTGAGCTGGCGGTATCAATACTCGCCTCGACCGACATCCCCACCCGCAACCGCTCGGCCAGTGGCTGGCCCGGCTCCAGCACGATCTTCACCGGAATCCGCTGTACCACTTTGGTGAAATTACCCGTCGCGTTATCCGGTTTCACCGCCGCAAAGGTCACGCCCGTTGCCGGCGCAATGCTCTCGACGCGGCCAGTCAGGGCTTCGCCGCCGAGGCTGTCGACCCGCACTTGCACATCCTGCCCGGGCTGCACGTCGGTCAACTGGGTTTCCTGAAAATTGGCCACCACATAGGCCTGCTGCAACGGCACCACCGCCAACAGCTTGCTGCCCGGCGTGACGTAGGCGCCGACGCGCACCGCACGCTCGCCGATCATGCCGTCCTGCGGCGCAGTGATGCGCGTGTAAGAGAGGTTGAAACTGGCAATCTCCAGCGCAGCCTGCGCATGTTTCAGATTGCCGTCGGCGGCGTTGCGCTGGGCGGTGAGAATCTCGACCTGCTTGCGTTCGGCCGCCAGCTTCGCGGTCGCGGTGTCGAGGCGCGCCGAGGCCTGATCAATGCGCGTGCGCGCCTGCTGCGCGTTCTGCACGGTGCCAGCGCCGACACCGGCGAGATGGTTGTAGCGGTTCAGTTCCTGCTGCGCAAAAGCCATTTGCGCTTTGGCCGAGACCACGGTGGCCTGCGCCTGAGCAATCAGCGACGCCTGCCGCTCCAGGGTCGCGTTGGCGTTCTGCAACTGCGCCCGCGCGACCAGGGTTTGCGCATCCGCCGCTTCCGCCGCTGCGCGCAGATCACGGTCATCGATCAGCGCCAGCAACTGCCCGGCCTTGACCTGCTGGTTGTCTTCGACCAGCACCTGCTTGATGAACCCGGCCACGCGCGGCACCACCAGCGTGTAGTCGGCGGAGACGAAGGCGTCGTTGGTGGTTTGCTCGGTGCGTTGACCGAACAGCCCGGGCATCGCCAGGTACACCAGCACGCCCACCGCCAGCGCGGCAGCCACGGCCACCGCGAGTTTTTGCTTGGATTGAGTCATAAAAAACCTTCAGTTTCAGTACAGCGATCAGGTCGGCGCGCGCGGCGGATAAATCCGCGTCGGCAGCCAGAAAATCAGCAGAATCAACGCCACGGCGACGCCGGCCATGCACAGGTACAAATCGGACGAAGTCAGCACCACCGCCTGCTCATGCACGCGGTGAGCGAGGCCCGGATCGCTGTGATCGGCCAGCGGCGAATTGCCGAGGCTGTCGACCAACATGGTCGAATGAAAATGCAGGCGCGCGGTGGTCAGCGCTTCGATGACGCCGGTGGCGACCACGGCGGCAAGGCCTTTGACGGTGTTGAACCACGCCGACGCGAACGGTCCTTCCATCGGCGTGATACTGCCGGTCGACAACATCAACAGCGGCAACACCGCCATCGGCTGGCCGAAAATCTGTAGCCATTGCAGGACGTAGAAATCATCGCGAATCCACGCCGAAGTCAGGTGCGAACCGCCCAGGCAGGACAGCGCGAGCATGCCCAGCCCAATGCCGAGCACCCAGCGGCAATCGACCCAGCGCAAGTTGCACAACGCGGCCACCAGCGGCAGCGCGATCAATTGCGGCAGCGCCGCGATGAGCATGATCGGCGCGGTTTGCGCCGGCCGATAACCCTGGACCTGCGCCAGATAACTCGACGGAATCAACACCACCGCCAGCAGCACGATCAGCACCCCGGCGAGGGTGATCAACGCAAACAACAGGTTGCGGATGCCGAGCATCTGCAGCTTGAAAAACGGAATCGGCTGCGACCATTCGTTGATCAGAAATGCCACCAGCAGCAGCGAACCGGCACCGAGTAATCCACAGATCAGGTTCGACTCGAACCAGTCCAGTCGATTGCCCTGCAACAGACCGATCACCAGCATGCAGATCGCCGGAAAGCCCAGCAGCAGGCCTTTCCAGTTGAACGACTTGAGGCGCTCCAAGCGCAGCGGATCCTGGGGCAATCCGTAAGCCACTGCGGCCATGGCGATCAGGCACGGCACGATGATCTGCCAGAAGGTCCATTGCCAGCCGACGTATTCAGTCCACAGACCGGCCAGCGGCGTGCCGAGCCCCGGGCCGAAAGTCGCGGTCAGTGCGTAGCCGGCCAGTCCGTACAGTTTGATGTTCGCCGGGAGAAAGCGCAGCGCGACGGTCATCAGCATCGGCGGCAATGCACCGCCGGCGAGACCTTGGAGGATGCGCATCAGCAGCAGACTTTCGTAGTTCGGGGCGAACGGGCACAGCACGCCGAGCAGGGTAAACAGACCGATGGCGCAGAGGGTGAAGCGGCGCAGCGAGAAGGTCACCGAGCACCACGGCGCGAAGGCCATGGCCGCGACCGACGTGGCCGTGTAGCTGGCGACCAGCCAAGTGCCTTCGTCGTAGCCGATGTGCAGCGCGCCGCGAATATCGGCGAGTGCGACTTTGGTGACCATCTCGTTGAGGCCCGAGACCAGCACGGCCAACAGCACGCCGACCAGACCAATGATGATCCGCGCCCCGAACACCGCAGGCGCAGCCGCCGTCGCCGGGCTGGTCGCGGCGAGAGGCGCCGGGACCGTCAGGGATGTCATGAATGAAAACTCCGGGGGTGAAATACCGGAGCATTTTAGTGGGGCTTGATGCTGACGAAAATTGACTTATTGGCAGGTTATAAGTGCATCAAACACAACGGTGAATGCCTATGTGGGAGCGAGCCTGCTCGCGAAAGCGGTGGACCAGTCGCCATTGAGGTGACTGACTCGACGCCTTCGCGAGCAGGCTCGCTCCCACAGGAATTCGATGGTGCCTGATGATTTACGGCTGTGCCGCCAGCCACGTTTCATCGCAGCAGGTCTTGAGGGTTTCGCGCAGCCAGCGGTGGGCCGGGTCCTTGTCGAAGCGCGGGTGCCAGGCCTGGGTCAGCATGAGCATGGGCAGCGGAATCGGCAGGTCGAATGAACGCAGTTTCAGCCCCAGCCGCCGCACGCTGAGTAACGCTTCTTTGGGCACCGGCAGGATCAGGTCCGAGTCGGGCAAGGCAAACATCGCCGCATGAAAACTCGGCGCGATCACCGCCACCCGGCGCTCCAGCCCCAACGCATTCAACGCCGTGTCGATCGGGCCGCGAGCGATACCACGCCGCGACATGCTGATGTGGGAAAAACCGGCGTAGCGCTCGGCAGTGATTTCGCCATCGAGCAACGGATGATTTTCGCGCACCAGGCCGACGAAATGGGTGGAAAACAGGTTCTGCACCTTCACTTCTGGCGTGAGCGGACGGGTGTTGCTGACGCTCAGATCGATGCGTCCTTCGCGCAGCGCCTCATCGTCGCCATCGCCTTCCGGGACGAAGCGCAATTCGCAATGCGGGGCGAGTTGGTCGAGGGTGTCGAACAGCTTGCCGCCGTAAACGCCGACGAAGAAATCATTGGCGCGAATGCTGAAGCGTCGACGCAAGGTACCCAGCTCGACGCTGTCGGCGGAGCGAAACAGCAGCGCCGCCTGCTCGACCACATCGCGCACCTGCTCGCGCAGCTCAAGCGCTTTGGGTGTCGGCACCAGCCCCCGCCCGGCGCGCACCAGAATCGGATCGCCGATGGCTTCGCGAATCCGCGTCAGCGTGCGACTCATGGCCGCCGGGCTGAGGTTCATCCGCCGCGCCGCACCGACCACACTGCCCTCGTCGAGCAAGGCATCGAGGGCGACCAGAAGGTTCATATCCGGGAGTTGCATGCTGAGCACTCTTGGCTGATCTGGATTGATCCGGGCGCAATGCTAACAAACATCCCTCAAGGGTGACGAGGCCGGCCCAGCCAACGAAGATCTCAGCGCTGCATACCCCAGCGCTTGACGGTCACCCGCTCAAGGGTGGCAAAAACCAGATTCTCCACCAGCAAACCAATCAGGATCACCACCGCCAGCCCGGCGAACACCTTGTCGGTGTACAGCTCATTGCGATTCTGGAAGATGTACCAGCCCAGCCCGCCCTTGCCGCTGGTCGCGCCAAACACCAATTCGGCGGCGATCAAGGTGCGCCAGGCAAACGCCCAGCCAATCTTCAAACCGGCGAGAATCGACGGCAGTGCCGCCGGGATCAGGATGAACAAGACCAGGCGCAAACCCTTGAGGCCATAGTTACGCCCGGCCATGCGCAGCGTCTCGGACACACCGAGGAATCCGGCATAGGTGTTCAGCGCCAACGCCCACAACACCGAGTGCACCAGCACGAAAATCAGGCTGTTCTGGCCCAAGCCAAACCAGAGCAGCGCCAGCGGCAGCAGGGCAATCGCCGGCAACGGGTTGAACATTGAAGTCATGGTGCTGAGCAGATCACGTCCCAACTGGGTCGAGACCGCCAATGTCGTCAGAGCGAACGCGAGGACGATGCCGATCAGGTAGCCCTTGATCAGCACCACCAGCGAGATCCACACCTTGGCCAGCAACTCGCCACTGAGCAGCCCGTCGAACAAGGCATGTGCGGTTTGCAGAAAACTCGGCAGCATCAAGTCGTTGTTTTGAATCCGCGCGACCACTTCCCAAATGATCGCCAGCACGATCAGGATCAGGCTTTTACGCAGCCAGCCCTGTTGCCACAGGCGCGTGCCAAGCGGCAATTCGCGCTCGACCGGCACTGCGGTCAGCGGCTCGAGCACGGTTTCAAATTCTTCACGCACGGATGATGAATGGCTCATCGGGTAGTCCTCCTGGCCGCTCAATAGGCGATGCGAATGTCGTTGAAGTGGTGATCACGTTCGGTCTCCGGCGCCTGGCCCTCATCGAACAGCAGACGATGAATGCGCCGCGCCGACTCCTGAAACGCCACACCACCGAGGCTGTGCAGATCGTATTGATGGCTGTGCACTTCGGCGCGCACCCGCCCCGGATGCGGCGACAGCAAGAGGATGCGATTGCCGACCACCAAGGCTTCTTCGATCGAATGGGTGACGAACAGCAGGGTGAAGCGCACCTCTTCCCAGAGCAGCAGCAATTCCTCCTGCATCTTGCGGCGAGTCAACGCATCGAGTGCAGCGAAGGGTTCGTCCATCAAGAGGATTTTCGGTTGCATGGCCAAGGCCCGGGCGATCGCCACCCGCGCTTTCATGCCGCCGGACAAGGTGTGCGGATAGGCGTCGGCGAACGCAGCGAGGCCGACCTTTTCCAGATAGTGCAGTGCGCGTTCTTCGGCGTCTTTCTTGTTCAAGGTGCGCGAGGCGAGCAGCGGGAACATCACGTTCTGCTTCACGGTTTTCCACGGCGGCAACTGGTCGAATTCCTGAAACACCACAATGCGGTCCGGCCCCGGCGCATCGACGCGCTGGCCTTGCAGGCGGATCTCGCCTTCGCAAGGCTGGATGAATCCGGCGACAGCCTTGAGCAAGGTCGATTTCCCGCAACCGGACGGGCCAAGCAGGACGAACCGGTCAGCCGGGTCGACGGCGAAACTGACTTGATGGGTGGCGCGCACCACGCGCTGCGGCGTGCGGTATTCGAGGCTGACCTGATCGACGGCCAACAACGCTTCGCTGTGGGCGATCGGGTTGCTGGCCGCGTGGCCTGGCAATGGGGCGTTCATGGTCAATCTCCGGCAAATCAGAAAGGCGCGTCGCCCTGGATGGTCGTGCGATACAGCTTGCGGCGCAGATGCGCGGGGCAGCCGGCGGCGAGGTGGATCAGCGAGCGGTTGTCCCAGAACACCAGATCATGCGGTTCCCACTGATGGCGGTAGATGTTTTGCGGCAGCACGCTGTGGGCGAAGAGTTCGCCGAGCAACTGACGACTTTCGTCTTCCGGCAGACCGACAATTCGCGTGGTGAAGCCTTCGCTGACGAACAAGGCCTTGCGGCCGTTTTCCGGATGAGTGCGCACTACCGGGTGCACCACTTCGGCGACCTGAGCCAACTGTTCAGGAGTCAGGGTCGGGCGCCAGTTACCCTCGAACTTGGTTTCGCTGTAGCGCGCGGTATAGGAATGCGCAGCGCAACGTCCTTCGACCGCGGTGCGCAACGCAGCGGGCAAGTCGTCCCAGGCTTTGTGCATGTCGGCAAACAGCGTGTCGCCGCCCTCGGCCGGCAGCTCTTGGGCGTGCAGCATCGAGCCGAGACTCGGCAGCTCTTTATAGGAGAGATCGGAATGCCAGAACTTGCCGGCGTCTCCGAGACCGATGTTCTGGCCGTTCTCGATAATGTTGGAAACGATGAGGATTTCCGGGTGATTGGCCAGCAGGAATTGCTTGAGCACGTGGATCTGCAACACGCCGAAGCGGCGGCTGAAATCGATTTGCTGTTGCGGGGTGATCTGCTGATCGCGGAAGACCACGACGTGGTGATCCAAGTGCGCGCGATGAATCCGCGCGAAGTCCTGATCATTGACCGGCCGGCGCAGGTCGAGGCCAACGATCTCGGCGCCGACGGCACCGCTGAAGGGGCGAATTTCAAAAACTGGTGGCGCGGCAGTTGCGGCGCTTTCGGTGGCAGTAGCGGCGGACATCAATCATCTCCCACGCACGGCGCGTTCACGGACGCGCTCGTCGATCAGACACTCACGCTGGATTGCGTGTCGGTTCAGGTCGTGCGGCGCGCCGATTGGTCGGCAGGTACGCAGGTGGGTGACTTTATCGCTATAAGAATTTTAAATTAAATACCGTTAATGAATAACGATATGGCGAATGGTGAGGGGGTGGAGTGACGATTTGTGTCACTTACCGACAGCTTCGTAGCGCCTCAGCGGGCGCCTTCGCGAGCAGGCTCGCTCCCACAGTTGGAATGCAATCTCCTGTGGGAGCGAGCCTGCTCGCGAATGGGCCGTCAACAGCGCTGAAGACCTAGCGCTCGTGCAACGCCTCAGCCCGCGCCCGGATAATCGGCTTGAGCAAATAGCTCAACACCGACTTCTTGCCAGTGATGATATCCACCGAAGCGACCATCCCCGGGATGATCAGCAGTGGCTTTTCATCCGTGCCCAGATGGCTGCGCTCGGTGCGCACTTTGATCACGTAGTAAGTGGTTTTCTTGTCTTCGTCGGTGATGGTATCCGCACCGATCTGCTCCAGCTGCGCCTTCAGACCGCCGTAAATGGTGTAGTCATAGGCGGTGAATTTGACGATCGCTTCCTGTCCCGGATGCAGGAACGCAATGTCCTGCGGGCGGATCTTGGCTTCGACCAGCAGGGTGTCGTCCAGCGGCACGATTTCGACCATATCGCTGCCCGGCTGGATCACACCGCCGATAGTGTTGACCAGCAACTTGTTGACGATACCCCGCACGGGTGAGGTAACCAGCGTACGGCTGACGCGGTCTTCCAGCGCCTTGCCGGTGGCCTGGGCCTTGTTCAGATCGGTGCGCGCTTCGTTGAGTTGGGTCAGCGCTTCGCTGCGGAATTTGCCGCGGGTTTCGTCGATCTTGCGCTGCACTTCCTTTATCGCCGATTCCGCGCGCGGGATGGCCAGCGTGGTCGCGTCGAGCTGACCACGGGTTTCCACTTCAGCACGCTTGAGACGCAACACTTCCACCGGCGAGACCGCGCCCTGCGCCACCAGCGGCTCGGACATGTTGATTTCCTGACGCTGCAAGCCGAGTTGCTGACGGTACTGCGCCTGCTTGGAGCTGAACTCACGCAGCTCTTGCTGGCGCTGGATCAACTGCTCCTGCAAGCCGCCGATTTCATCGTGCAACTGCTGACGGCGGCTGATGTACAGCGACTCTTCGCTTTTCGCCTGGCCCGGCACGGCTTTGAGCACGTCCTCGGGGAAATTCAGCGGACGATCATCGACTTCCGCGCTCAGACGCTCGACCCGCAGCAGCATCGACAGGCGATCAGCCTCGGTTTCGCCGACGTTGGAGGCAAAACGTGTGTCGTCGAGACGAATCAGCGGCGCGCCGGCCTCGACGATCTGGCCTTCCTTGACGAACAGCTCGGAGACGATACCGCCCTCCAGGTTCTGGATTTTCTGGATCTTGGAAGACGGAATCGCCTTGCCGTCGCCCTTGGTCACTTCGTCGATTACGGCAAAGTTGGCCCAGAGCATGAGGAACACGAAGAAGCCGATGATCGCCCAGATGGTCAGGCGCACGACGCGCGGGGCGTCTTCGATCAGCGCCTTGTTGACCTCTGGCAGCGGCTGGCCCTGCAGCGAGGCAGAGCCCTTGAAGTAGCGACGGATCGACTCCTTGACACCGGATTTAAGCAACACTGATCTGCCCCTTCTTCAACGCTTCCATCACGGCGGCTTTCGGGCCGTCGGCGAGAATCTGCCCGCGATCGATCACCAGCAGGCGATCGACCAGCGACAACAGCGATGCCCGGTGCGTCACCAGCACCACGGTCTTGTTTTCAATCACTGCTGCGAGGCGTTGCTTGAGGCGTTCTTCGCCGGTGTTGTCCATCGCACTGGTTGGCTCATCCATCAGCAGAATCGGCGGATTGAGCAACAGCGACCGGGCCAGGGCGACGTTCTGCCGCTGGCCGCCGGAAAGGTTCTGCCCACGCTCGCCGACTTGCAGCTCGTAGCCTTGCGGGTGCAGACGGGCGAATTCGTGGACGCCGGCCAGTTCGGCGGCTTGCAGCACCAGCTCGTCTTCGACGTAACGCGCGCCGGACACCAGGTTGTCACGCAGGGTGCCGGACAGCAGCTGAATGTCCTGCGGCACGTAGCCGATGTTGTAGCGCAGTTCGCTGACATCGATCTGGCGGATGTCCACGCCGTCGACCAGCAAGGCACCGTCGTCCGGTTGGTACAGGCCCACCAGCAGTTTCGCCAGCGAACTCTTGCCCGAACCGCTGCGGCCGATGATGCCGATCTTCTCGCCGGGACGGATCACCAGGTTGATGTTCTTCAGCGCCGGGTTCTGCTGGTCCGGGTAGGTGAAGCTGAGCTGACGGCATTCGATCGCACCCTGCAGCACCTTGCGGCTCAGCGGGCGCTCCTCGAAGTTGCGTTCCTGGGGCAGCTCCATCATCTGGTCGACCGAGGTCATGGTCACCCGCGCCTGTTGATAGCGCGTGAGCAGGCCGGACAGCGACGCCAGCGGGCTGAGGGCGCGGCCACTGAGCATGTAGCAGGCGATCAGCCCGCCCATGCTCAGGTTGCCGGCGATGATCTGGTACACGCCGAAGACGATCATGATCACCCCGGCCAGTTGCTGGATCAGCAAGGTGATGTTCATCGCCAAGCCAGAAAGCATTTTCACTCGCAGCTCAAGACGGCTGAGGGTGCCGATGGTCTGCTCCCACTGATACTGGCGCTCGCTTTCGGCGTTGTTGACCTTGACCGCGTCCAGCCCGGCGAGGGTTTCGATCAGGCTCGACTGGCGCTCGGCGCCCAGCGCCATGGTGCGCTCCATGGT
Organism: Pseudomonas triticicola; assembly: GCF_019145375.1. Lineage (NCBI taxonomy): Bacteria > Pseudomonadati > Pseudomonadota > Gammaproteobacteria > Pseudomonadales > Pseudomonadaceae > Pseudomonas > Pseudomonas triticicola. The sequence continues at coordinate 4,433,776 of NZ_JAHSTX010000001.1, forward strand.
CGCGATCAGTGGCTTCTGCAAGGCGTAGCCGATCAGCAGGGCAATCGGGAACGCCAGCACCGGAATCCACACCAGATGCCCGCCGAGAATGGCGATGACGATGAAAATCAGAATGGTAAACGGCAGGTCGATCAGGCTGGTCAGGGTCAGCGAGGCGAGAAAGTCGCGCAGGCTTTGAAACTCATGGATGTTCTGGGCAAAACTGCCGACCCGCGCCGGGCGGTATTTCATCGCCATGCCGACAATGCGCTCGAACAGTGTGGCGGAGATGATCAGGTCGGTTTTCTTCCCGGCCAGATCCAGACACAGGCTGCGCAGGCTCTTGAGGATCAAGTCGAAGATGTAAGCGCCGGTGATGCCCAGCGCCAGCACCCACAGGGTTGCTTCGGCCTGGTTCGGTACCACGCGGTCGTAGACGTTCATCACGAACAGCGGCGCGGCCATGGCGATGATGTTGATCAGAAAACTGGCGGCGATCGCATCGGCGTACAGCCAGCGCGAACGCTTGAGGGTGTCACGGAACCACGAGCGTGCGCGCGGGATCAGCGTGCCGTGGTTGACGTCGAATTTGTGCTGCGGCTGGGCGAAGAACACTTTGCCGGTGTAATCGTCGCTCAGCAGTTCGCGGCTGACCACCGACTCGCCGCCGTCGCTTTCGCTGAGCAGTACGCGTGCTTCGTTGTCGCCCTGCCAGCCGAGCAGGACGGCACTGCGGCCATCCTTGAGCAGCAACAGCGCGGGCATGGCGATCGCCGGAATTTCTTCGAGCTTGCGCTGCAACACCCGCCCCTGCAGGCCGGCACGAGCTGCTGCGCGCGGCAGCAACTCGATACTCAAACGTTGTTTGGGCAACGGCAGGCCGGTGGTCAGCATCGCCGCGCTGGCAGGCTTCTGGTGCAGCATGCACAGGGCGAGCAGACCATCCAGCAACGGATCGTCATGCAACGCGCGTGGATCATGGCTGAGTTGAACTCGACTGACTTCTGATTCCACGCTCGACACTCTTTAACAGTTGAAAGGGATAACTCAGTTCATCCCAGGCAGCTGGACCTTGGGCTTCACGTCGTTCTGCACAACGGATGCCAACGGCGCGACCACTCCCTGGCTTTTGAGCAATTGGCCCATGGTCGCCTTGATTCGGTACTGAGTAAATAACTGAATGTTCTTGATTTCCGCCAGACGCCGCGAGGCGGTGAACAGCTCGTTTTCGCTGTCGAGCAAGTCCAGCAGGGTGCGTTCGCCGAGGCTGAATTGACGCTGATAGGCGGTGCGCACTGAAGTGCTGTGATCGACGTATTGCTGGGCAATCGGCACTTGGGCGTTAGCATTGTTCAGCGCGTTCCAGGCCAGGCCGAGCTCTTCGTTCAACTGACGCAGGGCGTTGTTGCGGATGTCCAGCGCCTGGTTGGCCAGGTACGACTTGGATTCCAGATCGGCCTTGTTGCTGCCACCGGAATACAGGTTGAAGCGCATGCGCAGCATGGCCTGCCACTCATTGTTGTGACCGTTCTGGCCGTCGAGATCGTTGTCGGCGGTGCGGCCCAGTTCGGCGTCGAAGCGCGGGTAGAAGGTCGATTTGGCGGTGGCGAACTGCTTTTCGGCAGCGGCGATGTCGGATTCGGCGGAGCGCAGGATAGGGCTGTTTTCCAGCATCTGCGCGCGGGCCTCATTGAGGTTGGCCGGCATCATCGCCATGAACGGCGCCGGGCGCTCGAGCTGGTCGGGCATCTGGCCGACGGCGCTGAGGAAGTTGGTTTCCGCGTCGGCGAGGTTGGTCTGCTCGGTGATCAGATTATTGCGCGCCTGGGCCATACGGGCTTCGGCCTGATCAAGGTCGGCACCGCTGCCGACGCCGCGCTGGGTGCGCAATTGGATCTGATCGTAGATGCGCTGGTGGCTCTTGAGGTTTTCCTCGGCCAGACGGACGAATTCGCGACGGGTCAGCACGTCCAGATACACCTGGGCGACGGTCAGCGCAGTGCGCTCGGAAGTGCCCAGCAACGAGTAAGCACGGGAACTGACGTTGGCTTGTTGACGCGCAACTTCGTTGGACGTCGCGAAACCGTCAAAAACCATTTGCGAGAGACGTAAACTTGACTCGCTGCGGTTCAACGTCTCCCAGTGATTGCTTCCACCGTTCGCTCGAGTGGTCACACTGTCGGTGCCCTCACGGCCGTAACCGCCGAGCAGATCGACCTTGGGCAGGTATCCCCCTTTCGCAGCCTTTAACTGATAATCCGCCGCCAATCGACTGTTGACCCCCGCTTGAATCTCCGGATGGACATCCAGCGCCTGTTGCATGGCTTCTGGTAAGGATTGTGCTTGTACAAAAGAGGCGGCTAAAGCGAAGGGAGCGGCAAGGAGCAAAAGCGAACGCATGGTTGGAATTTTCCCGGAACTTCTTGTCTTGAATCACAGCAGAAACGTGGTGCTGCGTCGGATGATGGCAACCCGAAAGACCGTATGTCGGAAAGTTCAAAACAGGAACTGGATGACACGCTGAAGGACAGGTCGCCGCGGAAATATCAATGTGACATTAGTGGGGCGATTGTTTAGGATGGCTCCCAGAAGGTCAATAGTTTGGCATAAAGTTAATCGCGATAATTTATAGCCAGATTATTGACGGAAATACAGCGTCAATAAGTTATCCATTTATAGAAAGTACGTCCAGACTGAAGTGGCGCCGACGCCCGTCAGGTCCATGGAAGTCAACTGAATGTGACACCCCGGAGAGTCTTCAATGAGCAGTGTTGTTGCCGTCGTCAAAAGCATTGTCGGTCAGGTTTTCGTGGTGTCCCCAGAGGGCGTGCGTCGCGTACTCGTTGAAGGCGATCGCCTGTATGTCGGCGACCAGATCGATACCGGCCTGTCCGGCGCAGTGTCGCTGGAACTGGCCGATGGCCGCATGCTCGATCTGGGTCGCAACACCCAGTGGAGCGCCAGCTCGCCTGACTCCAGCACTGACCTGGCCGAAGCCACCGCGCAGGCCGCGCCTTCTGTAGAAGAACTGCAGCAAGCCATCGCCGCCGGTGTCGACCCAACCACCGCACTCGAATCCACCGCGGCCGGCCCGACCGCCGCAGGTACCGGTGGCGCCGCCGGTGGTGGTCACAGCTTTGTCATGCTCGACGCCACCGCTGGCCGCGTCGATCCGACCATTGGCTTTCCGACGGCGGGCATCAATTCTGCCGGCCAAGTCGCGCAGGACACCACCGGCGGCCTGACCACCGACACCACCACCAACGCGCTGCGTGACTCGACCCTGAGCCTCAGCGCCACGCCGACCATCACCGAAGCCGGCGGCGTGCTGGTGTACACCGCGACCCTGACCCAGGCGCCGCTGACCGACCTGACCATCACCCTGTCCAATGGCGCAGTGATCGTCATCCCGGCCGGCGCCACCACCGGCACCGTCAACGTGCCGCTGGCACCGAACGACACGGTCTACAACGACCCGACCCAGATCGACGTGACCGTCACCGGCACCAGCGGCGGCAACGGCATCACCGTGACCCCGCCGACTATCCCGGCGACCACGCAAGTCACCGACACCGTCGACACCACTACCGTCACGTTGACGGCTGGTTCGAGCGTGACCGAAGGCGGCCAGATTACCTATACGGCGACTTTGACCAACCCGGCGCAAACTCCGGTAACCGTCACTCTGTCGAACGGCTCGACCATTACCATTGGCGCTGGCCAGACTACCGGCACTGTTAACGTGCCGACGCCAGCGAATGACGTCTATAACAACGGCAGCACCGTTACGACGACGATCACCGGGGCTACCGGCGGCAACTTTGAAAACCTGGTGCCAAACACCACGCCAGCCGTTACCACGATCACTGATTCGGTTGATAACACCGGTCTGACGTTGACCGCGACCAACAACATCGTTGAAGGCGGTCAGATCACCTACACCGCGACGTTGACCAACCCGGCGCAAACCCCGGTGACCGTCACTCTGTCGAACGGCTCGACCATCACCATTGCGGCTGGCGAAACCGTTGGTACCGTCAACGTGCCGACTGCGGCCAACGACGTGTACAACAATGGCAGCACCGTCAGCACCACGATCACTGGCGCAACTGGCGGCAATTTCGAAAACCTGGTGCCGAACACCACGCCAGCCGTTACCACGATCACCGATTCGGTCGACAACACCGGCCTGACCCTGACCGCGACCAACAACATCGTTGAAGGCGGCCAGATCACTTACACCGCGACACTGACCAACCCGGCGCAGACGCCGGTTACCGTCACCCTGTCGAACGGTTCGACTATCACCATCGCCGCTGGCGAAACCGTCGGCACCGTCAACGTGCCGACTGCGGCCAATGACGTGTACAACAATGGCAGCACCGTCAGCACCACCATCACCGGCGCAACTGGCGGCAATTTCGAAAACCTGGTGCCGAACACCACGCCAGCCGTTACCACCATCACCGATTCGGTCGACAACACCGGTTTGACTCTGACCGCGACCAATAACATCGTTGAAGGCGGTCAGATCACTTACACCGCGACCCTGACCAACCCGGCGCAGACGCCGGTAACTGTCACTCTTTCCAACGGCTCGACCATCACCATCGCGGCCGGCGAGACCGTGGGCACCGTCAACGTGCCGACAGCGGACAATGACGTGTACAACAACGGCAGCACCGTCAGCACCACGATCACTGGCGCAACCGGTGGCAATTTCGAAAACCTGGTGCCAAACACCACGCCAGCCGTTACCACGATCACTGATTCGGTTGATAACACCGGTCTGACGTTGACCGCGACCAACAACATCGTTGAAGGCGGTCAGATCACCTACACCGCGACACTGACTAATCCGGCGCAAACCCCGGTGACCGTCACCCTGTCGAACGGCTCGACCATCACCATTGCGGCCGGCGAAACCGTCGGCACCGTCAACGTGCCGACTGCGGCCAACGACGTGTACAACAATGGCAGCACCGTCAGCACCACCATCACCAGTGCAACCGGTGGCAACTTCGAAAACCTGGTGCCAAGCAACACGCCAGCGGTGACCACCATCACCGACTCGGTCGATGACACTGGCCTGACCCTGACTGCGACCAATAACATCGTTGAAGGCGGTCAGATCACTTACACCGCGACACTGACCAACCCGGCGCAGACCCCGGTAACCGTCACCCTGTCCAACGGTTCGACCATCACCATTGCTGCTGGCGAAACCGTGGGCACCGTCAACGTGCCGACTGCGACCAACGACGTCTACAACAATGGCGGCACCGTCAGCACCACCATCACTGGCGCTACCGGTGGCAATTTCGAAAACCTAGTGCCAAGCAACACGCCTGCGGTCACCACCATCACCGACTCGGTCGATGACACTGGCCTGACCCTGACCGCGACCAACAACATTGTTGAAGGCGGTCAGATCACTTACACCGCGACACTGACCAACCCGGCGCAGACCCCGGTAACCGTCACCCTGTCCAACGGTTCGACCATCACCATTGCGGCTGGCGAAACCGTTGGTACCGTCAACGTGCCGACTGCGGCCAACGACGTGTACAGCAATGGCAGCACCGTCAGCACCACCATCACCGGCGCTACCGGCGGCAACTTCGAAAATCTGGTGCCAAGCAACACGCCAGCGGTGACCACCATCACCGACTCGGTGGATGACACTGGCCTGAGCCTTAGCGCCACCGGTTCCGTGGCCGAGGGTGGCCAGATCACCTACACCGCCACGCTGACGAATCCGGCCGGCACCCCGGTAACCGTGACCCTGAGCAACGGCTCGGTGATCACCATTGATGCCGGCAAAACCACCGGCACCATTACCGTTCCAGCGCCGGCCGATGACGTCTACAAAGACGCCGGCCAGGTCGAAGTCAGCATCAAGGACGCCACCGGCGGCAACTTCGAAAATCTGGTGCCGAACACTACGCCAGCAGTGACCGAAATCACTGACACCGTCGATACCTCGACGGTGAAGCTGAGCGCAGACACCTCGGTTGCCGAAGGCGGCACCGTAACTTACACCGCCACCGTCGGCGCGCCAGTCACCGGCTCGCCTGTGGTAGTGACGTTGGCCAACGGTCAGAACATCACCATCGCCGTCGGCCAGACCACCGGCTCCGTCACTTACACCGCACCGAACGATGCCTTGACCGGCAACGCTCCGCTGACCAACTCGATCACTGGCGTAACCGGTGGCAACTTCGAAAATCTGGTGGCGGACAAAACCCCAGTTTCGACCACCGTCACCGACGTGGCCGACACCACCAATCTGTCGCTGAGCGCGACCGCTTCCGTGGCTGAAGGCGGCCAGATCACTTACACCGCGACCTTGACCAATGCAGCTGGCTCGCCAGTAACCGTGACCTTGTCGAACGGCGCCGTCATCACCATCAATGCAGGCGAAACCAGCGGTAATGTGACCTTCCCGGCTCCGTCCGACGACGTCTACAAAGACGCCGGTTCCGTGCAGGCCACAATCACCAGCGCCACCGGCGGCAACTTCGAGAACCTCGTTCCGAGCACCACGCCAGCGGTCACTCAAGTCACCGACACCATCGATACCTCGACGGTCAAATTGACCGCCGACACTTCGGTAGCCGAAGGCGGAACCGTCACCTACACCGCCACTGTCGGCGCGCCCGTCACCGGCACGCCTGTTGTCGCGACCCTGGCCAACGGCCAGAGCATCACCATCGCCGTCGGCCAGACCACCGGCAGCGTCACCGCCCCGGTATCGAATGACGTGCAGATCGGTCACGCACCACTGACCAACTCGATCACCAACGTCAGCGGCGGCAACTTCGAAAATCTGGTCGCCGACAAGGCCCCGGTCAGCACCACCGTGACCGACACCGTCGACACCACCAGCGTCGCGCTGACTGCCACCGGCAATGTCAATGAAGGCGGGCAGATCACCTACACCGCGACGCTGAGCAACCCGGCCGGTACGCCGGTCACCGTCAACCTGAGCAACGGTTCGGTCATCACCATTGAAGCCGGCAAGACCACCGGCACCGTGACCGTTCCGGCACCTGCCGATGACGTCTACAAAGACGCCGGCAAAGTCGAAGTCACTATCAAGGACGCCACCGGCGGCAACTTCGAAAACCTGGTGCCGAGCACTACGCCTGCGGTGACCAACGTCGCCGACACGGTCAACACCACGCACCTGACCCTCAGCGCAGAAAGCTATGTGCTCGAAGGCTCTTCGATTACTTACACCGCAACGTTGACCAACGCCGCGCAAACGCCGGTAACGGTCAACCTGAGCAACGGCCAGACCATCACCATCGAAGCCGGCAAGACCAGCGGTTCGGTGACGATTGCCGCACCGAGCGATGACGTCTACAAGGACGTCAGCAAGCTCACCGTAACCATGACCGATGCCAGCGGCGGCAACTTCGAGAAACTCGACGTCAGCAAGACTCCGGTCAGCACCACGGTCAACGACACCGTCGACACAACCGCACTGACCCTGACCGCCAGCGATACCGTCAGCGAAGGTGGCCAGATCACCTACACCGCGACCCTGAGCAACCCGGCCGGCACTGCGATGACCGTGACCCTGGCCAACGGCGCGGTGATCAACATCGCGGCCGGTGCTACCAGCGGTTCGGTGAATTTCCCGGCGCCCGCCAATACGCCGTACATCGATGGCAGCAACGTGCGGACGGCGATCGCCAGCCACAGCGGCGGGAATTTCGAGCGCGTCGAGGCCGATCGTTCGGCTGTGGTGACCAAAGTCACCGACGCCGTCGACACCACCAACATCAGCCTGAGCGCCACCGGCAGCGTTGCCGAGGGCGGCTCGATCGTCTACACGGCGACCCTGAGCAATCCGGCCGGCACCGCCATGAGCGTGACCCTGAGCAACGGCGCGGTGATCAACATCGCCAAGGGTGCGAGCACTGGCACTGCGACCGTCGCCGCGCCTGGCGATGACGTGTACAAGGACGCCGGCAAGGTCGATGCGAGCATCACCAAGACCAGCGGTGGCAACTTTGAAAATCTGGTGATCGACAAGACTCCTGCGGTAACTGATGTCACCGACACCATCGACAACAGCACTGTTGCGCTGACCGCCAGCGCCAGTGCGGTAGAAGGCGGCGTGGTTGTCTACACCGCGTCCGTGACCGCACCGGTCACCGGTTCGCCAGTGGTGGTGACCCTGTCCAACGGCCAGACCATCACCATTCCGGTCGGCGCCAGCAGCGCCAGCGTCAACTTCACCGCGCCGAACGATGCACAGGCCGGCGGCAACACCCTGAGCGTGAAAATCGACGGCGCCAGTGGTGGCAATTACGAAAATCTCGTCGCAGACCAGACCCCGGCGGTGACCTCGGTAACCGACGTCGCCGACACCACCAACCTGTCGCTGTCCGCGACCGGCTCTGTGGCCGAGGGCGGTTCGATTGTCTACACCGCAACCCTGAGCAACCCGGCCGGCACGCCAGTGACCGTGAGCCTGAGCAACGGCGCGGTGATCACCATCGAGGCCGGCAAAACCAGCGGCACCGTCACCGTTCCGGCACCTGCCGATGACGTCTACAAAGACGCCGGCAAAGTCGAAGTCACGATCAAGGACGCCATCGGCGGCAACTTCGAAAACCTGGTGCCAAGCACCACGCCAGCGGTTACCGATGTCACCGACACCGTCGACACCTCGACGGTCAAACTGACCGCCACCGAAACCGCAGCCGAAGGCGGCACCGTCACCTACACCGCCACCGTCGGCGCGCCGGTCACCGGTTCGCCTGTGGTCGTCACCCTGGCCAACGGTCAGAACATCACTATCGAAGTCGGCAAGACCAGCGGCAGCGTGAGCACCACCGCGCCGAACGACGTCCTCGCCGGCCACGCGCCGCTGACCAACTCGATCACCAACGTCAGCGGCGGTAATTTCGAAAATCTTGTCGCCGACCAGACCCCGGTCAGCACCACCGTGACCGACACCGTCGACACCACCAACCTGTCGCTGAGCGCGACCGGCGCGGTGAACGAAGGCGGCCAGATTACCTACACCGCGACTTTGAGCAACGCCGCTGGCACACCGGTCACCGTGACCCTGTCGAACGGTGCGACTATCCTCATCGAGGCCGGCAAGACCACCGGCAGCGTGACCGTCGATGCACCGAAAGACGACGTCTATAAAGACGCCGGCAGCGTTGAAGCGACCATCCAGAGCGCAACCGGCGGCAACTTCGAAAACCTCGTCGCCAGCAAAGAGCCGGTGGTGACCACGGTCAACGACACCATCGACACCACCTCCGTGTCGCTGAGCGCCACTGCGAACGTCGCCGAAGGCGAAACCGTGGTTTACACCGCCACCGTGGGCGCGCCAGTGACCGGTTCGCCGGTGATCGTGAGCCTGTCCAACGGTCAGACCATCACCATCGCCGTTGGCGAAACCACCGGCAGCGTCAACTACGTCGCGCCGAACAGCCCATTGGCGGGCGGCAGCTCGCTGAGCGTGACCATTGATGGCGCCACCGGTGGCAACTACGAAAAACTGGTGGTCGACGGCAAGTCCGCCGACACCGTGGTTTCCGACACCACCGACACCACCAACCTGAACCTGACCGCCAGCGATTCGGTCGCCGAAGGCGGCCAGATCACCTACACCGCAACCCTGACCAACCCGGCCGGCACACCGGTGACCGTGACCCTGTCGAACGGCGCCACGATCACTATCGACGCGGGCAAAACCACCGGCACCGTGACAGTCGATGCACCGAAAGACGACGTCTATAAAGATGCCGGTAAAGTCGAAGTGACCATCGAGGGTGCGACCGGCGGCAACTTCGAGAACCTGGTGCCAAGCATGGTTCCAGCGGTGACGAATGTCACCGATACCATCGACACTTCGACGGTCAAACTGACCGCCGATACTTCGGTGGCTGAAGGCGGCACCGTGACTTACACCGCCACCGTTGGTGCACCAGTGACTGGCTCGCCTGTGGTCGTGACCCTGGCCAACGGCCAGACCATCACCATCGGCGTCGGTCAGACTACTGGCACTGCAACCGCTGTTGCTTCGAACGATGCGTTGGCCGGTAATGCTCCGATCACCAATTCGATCACTGGCGTGAGCGGCGGCAACTTCGAAGATCTGGTGGCGGACAAAACACCGGTTTCGACTTCTGTTACGGATGTTACCGACACCACCAATCTGTCGCTCAGCGCCAGCAACTCGGTGGCTGAAGGTGGCCAGATCACTTACACCGCGACATTGACCAACGCCGCTGGCTCGCCAGTGACCGTGACCCTGTCGAACGGCGCTGTGATCACCATCGACGCCGGCAAGACCACCGGCACCGTGAATGTTCCAGCGCCAGCTGACGACGTCTACAAAGACGCCGGCTCTGTTCAGGCCACGATCACCAGCACCACCGGTGGTAACTTCGAAAATCTCGTGCCGAGCACCACGCCAGCGATCACCCAAGTCACCGACACCATCGATACTTCGACCGTCAAACTGACGGCCGACACTTCGGTAGCCGAAGGCGGCACCGTGACTTACACCGCCACCGTCGGAGCTCCGGTCACCGGCTCGCCAGTTGTGGTAACTCTGGCCAACGGCCAGACCATCACCATCGGCGTCGGTCAGACTACTGGCACTGCAACTGCTGTTGCTGCGAACGATGCTCTGACCGGTAATGCTCCGATCACCAACTCGATCACTGGCGTGAGCGGCGGCAATTTCGAAGATCTGGTTGCAGACAAAACTCCGGTTTCGACTTCTGTCACCGACGTTGCCGACACTACCAATCTGTCGCTCAGCGCCAGTAACTCGGTGGCTGAAGGTGGCCAGATCACTTACACCGCTACACTGACCAACGCCGCTGGCTCACCAGTGACCGTGACCTTGTCGAACGGCGCTGTGATCACCATCAAGGCTGGCGAAACCACCGGCACCGCAACCGTTCCTGCACCGTCCGATGACGTCTACAAAGACGCAGGTTCCGTGCAGGCGACGATCACCAGCGCTACCGGTGGCAATTTCGAGAACCTGGTACCGAGCACAGCTCCGGCCGTGACGACTGTCACCGACACCATTGACACTTCGACGGTCAAACTGACCGCCGATACGTCGGTGGCAGAAGGCGGCACCGTGACTTACACCGCCACCGTTGGCGCTCCGGTTACCGGCTCGCCTGTTGTCGTGACTCTGGCTAATGGTCAGAACATCACTATCGCTGTCGGCCAAATTTCCGGCACCGCAACCTTCACCGCACCGAACGATGCGTTGGCCGGTAATGCGCCGATCACCAACTCGATCACTGGCGTAACCGGTGGCAATTTCGAAGATCTGGTTGCGGACAAAACTCCAGTTACGACTTCTGTCACCGACGTTACCGACACGACAAATCTGTCCTTGAGCGCAAGCAATTCGGTGGCGGAAGGCGGCCAGATCACTTACACCGCGACACTGACCAACGCCGCTGGCTCGCCAGTGACCGTGACCTTGTCGAACGGCGCTGTGATCACCATCAAGGCTGGTGAAACCACCGGCACCGCAACCGTTGCGGCACCGTCCGATGACGTCTACAAAGACGCCGGTTCCGTCCAGGCGACGATCACCAGTGCCACCGGTGGCAACTTCGAAAATCTCGTGCCGAGCACCACTCCAGCGATCACTCAGGTCACTGACACCATCGATACTTCGACCGTCAAACTGACGGCTGATACTTCGGTGGCTGAAGGCGGCACCGTGACTTACACCGCCACCGTCGGTGCACCAGTGACTGGCTCCCCTGTCGTCGTGACTCTGGCCAACGGTCAGACCATCACCATCGGCGTCGGCCAGACTACTGGCACTGCAACTGCTGTTGCTGCGAACGATGCGTTGGCCGGTAATGCTCCGATCACCAACTCGATCACCAACGTCAGTGGCGGCAATTTCGAAAATCTGGTTGCGGACAAGACTCCGGTCTCGACTTCTGTCACCGACGTTACCGACACTACAAATCTGTCCTTGAGCGCCAGCAATTCGGTGGCGGAAGGTGGCCAGATCACTTACACCGCGACATTGACCAATGCTGCTGGCTCACCAGTAACCGTGACCCTGTCGAATGGCGCCGTGATCACCATCAAGGCTGGCGAAACCAGCGGTAATGTGACCGTTCCGGCACCGTCCGATGACGTTTACAAAGATGCTGGTTCCGTGCAGGCGACGATCACCAGCGCTACCGGCGGTAACTTCGAGAACCTGGTGCCGAGCACAGCTCCAGCCGTGACGACAGTCACCGACACCATCGACACGTCGACAGTCAAACTGACCGCCGACACTTCGGTAGCCGAAGGCGGCACCGTGACCTACACCGCCACCGTCGGCGCTCCGGTCACCGGCTCGCCAGTTGTGGTAACTCTGGCCAACGGCCAGACCATCACCATCGGCGTCGGCCAGACCACTGGCACTGCAACTGCTGTTGCTGCGAACGATGCGTTGGCCGGTAATGCGCCGATCACCAACTCGATCACTGGCGTAACCGGCGGCAACTTCGAAAATCTGGTGGCGGACAAAACTCCAGTTTCGACTTCTGTCGCGGACGTTACCGACACCACCAATCTGTCGCTGAGTGCGACCGGTTCGGTAGCCGAAGGTGGCCAGATCACGTACACCGCGACCCTGACCAACGCCGCTGGCTCGCCAGTGACCGTGACCTTGTCGAACGGCGCCGTGATCACCATCAAAGCAGGCGAAACCAGCGGCACCGCAACCGTTCCTGCACCGTCCGACGACGTCTACAAAGACGCCGGTTCCGTCCAGGCGACGATCACCAGCGCTACCGGTGGCAACTTCGAGAACCTGGTACCAAGCACTGCTCCGGCCGTGACGACAGTCACCGACACCATCGACACTTCGACCGTCAAACTGACTGCTGATACTTCGGTGGCTGAAGGCGGCACCGTGACTTACACCGCCACCGTTAGTGCTCCGATTACCGGCTCACCAGTTGTGGTAACTCTGGCCAACGGTCAGACCATCACCATCGGCGTCGGTCAGACTACCGGCACTGCAACTGCTGTTGCTTCGAACGATGCACTGACCGGCCACGCTCCGATCACCAACTCGATCACTAACGTAACCGGCGGTAACTTCGAAAACCTCGTTGCCGACAAGACCCCGGTCAGCACCACCGTGACCGACACCGTCGACACCACCAATCTGTCACTGAGCGCAACCGGCTCCGTGGCCGAAGGTGGCCAGATCACCTACACCGCGACACTGACCAACGCCGCTGGCTCGCCTGTGACCGTCACTCTGTCGAACGGCGCGGTCATCACCATCAAGGCTGGCGAAACCACCGGCATTGCAACCGTTGCGGCACCGTCCGATGACGTCTACAAAGATGCCGGCTCGGTGCAGGCGACGATCACCAAAGCCACCGGCGGCAACTTCGAGAACTTGGTACCGAGCACTGCTCCAGCCGTGACGACTGTCACCGACACCATCGACACGTCGACCGTCAAATTGACCGCCGACACTTCGGTCGCGGAAGGCGGCACCGTGACTTACACCGCCACCGTTGGTGCACCAGTGACTGGCTCGCCTGTGGTCGTGACTCTGGCCAACGGCCAGACCATCACCATCGGCGTCGGCCAGACCACTGGCACCGCAACCGCTGTTGCTCCGAACGATGCGCTGACTGGCAACGCTCCGATCACCAACTCGATCACCAACGTCAGCGGTGGCAATTTCGAAAATCTGGTGGCGGATAAAACTCCGGTCTCGACCACTGTCACCGACGTTGCCGACACCACCAACCTGTCTCTGAGTGCGACCGGTTCCGTGGCCGAAGGTGGCTCGATCGTTTACACCGCTACACTGACCAACGCCGCTGGCTCGCCTGTGACCGTCACCTTGTCGAACGGTGCCGTTATCACCATCAAGGCTGGCGAAACCACCGGCACCGCAACCATTCCTGCACCGTCCGATGACGTCTACAAAGATGCCGGTTCTGTGCAGGCGACGATCACCAGCGCTACCGGCGGCAACTTCGAAAACCTGGTACCAAGCGCTGCTCCGGCCGTGACGACAGTCACTGACACCATCGACACTTCGACGGTCAAACTGACCGCTGACACTTCGGTAGCCGAAGGCGGCACCGTGACCTACACCGCCACCGTCGGCGCTCCGGTCACCGGCTCGCCAGTTGTGGTAACTCTGGCCAACGGCCAGACCATCACCATCGGCGTCGGTCAGACTACCGGCACTGCAACCGCTGTTGCTTCGAACGATGCACTGACCGGCCACGCTCCGATCACCAACTCGATCACTAACGTAACCGGCGGCAACTTCGAAAACCTCGTTGCCGACAAGACCCCGGTCAGCACCACCGTGACCGACACCGTCGACACCACCAATCTGTCACTGAGCGCAACCGGCTCCGTGGCCGAAGGTGGCCAGATCACCTACACCGCGACACTGACCAACGCCGCTGGCTCGCCTGTGACCGTCACCCTGTCGAACGGCGCCGTGATCACCATCAAGGCTGGCGAAACAACCGGCACTGCAACCGTTGCGGCACCGTCCGACGACGTCTACAAAGATGCCGGTTCCGTGCAAGCCACGATCAAAACCGCGACCGGTGGCAACTTCGAAAACCTGGTGACCAGCAGTACACCTGCCGTTACGAGCGTCACCGACACCATCGACACCACCACCGTAAAACTGAGCGCAACCGCCACAGCAGCCGAAGGCGGCAATGTCGTCTACACCGCAACCGTCGGCGCGCCCGTCACCGGTTCGCCAGTTGTCGTGACGTTGGCTAACGGTCAAAACATCACCATCGCCGTCGGCCAGACCACCGGCACCGTAACCGCCGTCGCACCGAACGATGCGCTGACCGGCAACGCTCCGTTGACCAACTCGATCACCAACGTCAGCGGCGGCAACTTCGAAAACCTCGTCGCCGACAAAACGCCGGTCAGCACCACCGTGACCGACACCGTCGACACCACCAGCCTGTCGCTGTCGGCAACAAACTCGGTGGCTGAAGGTGGCCAGATCACTTACACCGCGACCCTGACCAACGCCGCTGGCTCGCCAGTGACCGTAACCTTGTCGAACGGCGCCGTGATCACCATCAAGGCTGGCGAAACCACCGGCACGGTGAACGTTCCAGCGCCAGCTGACGACGTCTACAAAGACGCCGGCACCGTGCAGGCGACCATCAGCAGCGCCACCGGAGGCAGCTTCGAAAAACTGGTACCGAGCACCACGCCAGCAGTGACCAGCGTCACCGACACCGTCGACACCACTACCGTCAGCATCACTGGCAGCAGCTCGGTGACCGAAGGCCAGACCGCCAGCTATACCGTCAGCCTCAATCACCCGGCGCAGACCGAAGTGACCCTGAAAATCGTCTACAGCGGCACCGCCGCCGACGGTTCGGACTTCACTGGCGTGTACACCGTGAAGATCCCGGCGGGCGCCAGCAGCGCGCAGTTCAACGTCGCCACCCTCGATGACAAGATCACCGAAGGCACCGAGAACTTCGTGGTCAAGATCGATTCGGCTACCGGCGGCAACTTCGAGAACCTCGCGGTCAGCGGCACCAATGGCAGCGTCAGCACCTCAATCATCGACAACGATGCGCCACCGGTGCTCGATCTGGACGCCAACAACTCCAGCGGTGCGACCGGTGCCGATTACAAGGTGACGTTCACCGAGAACACCCCGGGCGCCGGCGTGTCGATCGCTGACACCGACATCAGCATCACCGACCCGGACAGCACGATGCTGACCGGTGCCACCGTGGTGCTGACCAACCGTCAGGATGGTGATGCGCTGAATCTGGGCAACAGCGTCAACGGCATCACCATCAATGCCAACAGCACCAACGGCACGGTGACCCTGACCCTCTCGGGTAACGCGACCCTGGCCGACTACATGCAGGCCATCAAGAACATCAGCTTCACCAACAGCAGCGAAAACCCGAGCACCGTGCCGCGCATCATCACCGTGACGGTGACCGATGGCGGCAACTACTCGAACACTGCGACCACCACGGTCAACGTGGTGGCAGTCAACGATGCACCGGTCGCCGCGCCGAGCAATGTCACCGGCACCGAAGACACGCCGCTGGTACTCGGCTGGTCGACCTTCGGCGTCAGCGATGTCGACAGCCCGGCGAGCAGCCTCGGTATCAAGATCACGCAGCTGCCGGGCGAGGGCAAACTGCAGTATCTGGACGGCTCGACCTGGAAGGATGTTGCCAACAACCAGACCTTCAGCAAGGCCGACATCGACGCCGGCAAGCTGCGCTTCCTGCCGGATGCCAACGAGTCGGGCACCAACGGTTACGGCGGCACCGGTCTGGGCAACAATCAGGCGGACTACGCGCAGATCAAGTTCCAGCCTACCGATGGCCAGGCGCTGGGCAGCACCGGCACAGTGAAGATCGACATCACGCCAGTGGCGGATGCGCCGACCGTAGCCGTGGCTGACAACAGCGTTAAATCCACTGGTCTGATCAAGGAAGTCTGGACCGGTCTGCCGGGTCTGGGCACTGACGGCAGCGGAGCGAACTCGACCACCCTGAAAAACGTCATCGACGCGGCCGGCAAACCGAACTCCAGCGGCAACGTCACCAACGTGCAGTCTGACGGCAGTGTCGCCGCCGGTACGGCGTCGAAGACCTCTGGCCTGATCTACCTGGAAGCCGGCAAGACCTACAGCTTCAGCGGCGTGGCCGATGACAGCCTGCTGATCACCATCGGCGGCAAGAGTGTGGCTTCCGGTACCTGGGGCGCGGGCGGTGCGATCAATGGTTCGTTTACCCCGACTACAAGCGGTTACTACACCCTCGACATCTACCACCACAACCAGAGCGGCCCGGGCAGCTACGATGTCAACCTGTCGGTCAACGGCAGCACGCCGATTGACCTCAGCAACACCGGCGTGCCGATCTACACCGGTGTGCAGGATCTGATCAACTCGGGCGTGACCGTCTCCGATCTGCACGGCACCAACGGCGAAGGTTATTACGACGGCTACAAGCTCAACACCGGCGCCGAAGGCACCACGGTGAAACTGTCGGCGATCAGCACCGCGCTGACCGACACCGATGGCTCGGAAACCCTGAGCGTAAAGATCAGCGGTGCGCCGGTCGGTTCGGTGCTCAGCGATGGCGCCGGTCATACCTTCACCGTTACCGCGAGCAATGGCGAAGCCAACGTCACCGGCTGGAACCTCGGCTCTCTGACCGTGACTCCGCCGACCTACTACAACGGCCAGTTCAACCTGACCGTGACCTCGACGTCCACCGAACAGGTCGGCGGCTCGGCAAGCAGCACCGCGACCATTCCGGTCACCGTGGTGCCTGCGGTGTACAACGCGGTCACCGCCACCTCGGGTGATGACAACGTCACCGGCACCGACGCCAACGACATCATCGTCGCTGACATCGGCGGTCTGACCGTGGTCCCGGGTACCAACTACAACATTGCGTTCATGGTCGACAGCTCGGGCAGCATGAGCACCTCGTCGCTGAACGCCGCAAAAGACTCGCTGACCTCGGTGTTCAACAGCCTCAAGCAAAGCCTGGGCGGCAGCAACTCGGGTACGGTGAACATCTTCCTGGTGGACTTCGATACCCAGGTCAACAAGTCGGTGTCGGTGAATCTCAACGACCCGAATGCGCTGACCTTGCTCAAAGCAGTGCTGAACTCGATGGCATCCGGTGGCGGTACCAACTACGAGGACGTGTTCAAGACCACGGCCAACTGGTTCCAGAGTGCCGACGCAGTGGCCAACACCGGGGCGAAGAACCTCACGTATTTCATCACCGACGGCCAGCCGACTTACTACCAGACCGGCGAGCAGACCAACCCGACGCTGTATGGCAACGTGAAACTCGACAGCGTGGTGAACACCAGCAACTACAAGCAGGGCGACACGTTCAGCACCTACATCGACAACACGCACTACCTGACCATCAACAGTGCCGGCAGCGTTGTGCTGCAAACCTACAACTCGTGGTGGGGCTGGAGCAGCGAAACCTTGGGCACGATTCACGCGCAGGGCGACGGCACTTATGAATTGTCGAACCTCGCGGGTACCGGCAACAGCACCAACTCGTCGACGACCAGCAACTCGACCAGCGGCTTTGCCTTGTTGAGCGGGTTGTCGAGCGTCGAAGCCATTGGTCTGAACAACGACGTCAGCCTCAACGACCTCAAGCCGTACGACTCGGACAAAACGCCGCAAACCAACATCGATCCGAAGGACCTGGCCAACTCGATCATCGGCCATACCGAAGCGACGATGCCGGGTAACGACACCGTCAACGGTGGCGAAGGCAACGACATCCTGTTCGGCGATCTGGTCAGCTTCAACGGCATTGCCGGCGAGGGTTACCAGGCGATGCAGGCGTTCGTCGCCAAGGAAACCGGCGTTGATGTCAGCAAAGTCACCACCAGCAATGTGCACCAGTACATCACCGAGCACTATCAGGCGTTCGATGTGTCCGGCGCGCACGATGGCAACGACACGCTGCTCGGTGGCGCAGGCAATGACATCCTGTTCGGCTCGGGCGGCACCGACCTGCTCGACGGCGGCAAAGGCAATGACATCCTGCTCGGCGGCACCGGCAACGACACGCTGATCGGCGGTCAGGGCAACGACATCCTCATCGGCGGTTCCGGTGGCGACACCTTCGTCTGGAAATCGGGCGACACCGGTAACGACGTGATCAAGGATTTCAAAGCCAGCGAAGGCGACCGCATCGACCTGCGCGACCTGTTGCAGGGCGAAACCGGCAGCACGATCGACAACTTCCTGAAGATCACCACGGTCGATGGCACGTCGTCGCTGCAAGTCAGCTCGGCGGGCAAATTCAACTCGGGCGATGCCGCTGCGGCGACGCCGGATGTGACGATCAAACTGGAAGGCAACAACTGGGCGAGCGCCAACCTGCACAACCTGATTGCCGGCAGCGATCCGACCATCAAGGTCGATCACAACAACAGCTGACGCTGAAACAGAAACGGCCGCCTCTGATGAGGCGGCCGTCGCGTTTGCGGGCAATGCAGCGGTGACGATTTCATCGTCGCCCCGCATACTGGCGCGCAGTTGGCTATGCTGCTGACAGCATGACGCTGTTCATTTGTGAGGGATGCTCAATGTTTTACGTGCAACGCGATGCGCAAGGCCAGTTGATTCGCGTGGAAGCTGCGGCCTATGCCGAGGCCACGGAAACGCTGCCCGCCGATAACCATGAGATCCAGGCGTGGTACGCCAACGAAGCCGTGGAAAACAGCCTCAGACAGCTCAAGCAGAGCGACTTTGAAATGATTCGGGTACTCGACGACCTGATTCAGGTGCTGACCCAGAAAGGCGTGATCCGCGTCACTGACCTGCCGGCGGCGGCCCAGGCCAAACTGATGGACCGCACCCAGGCGCGTGAAGCACTGGGCGGGTTGAGCCAGTTGATCGATGAGGATGAGGGCGGGTTGATCTGATCCTCCCAAGATCCAAAGCTTACCCTCACCCCAGCCCTCTCCCGGAGGGAGAGGGGGCCGATCGAGGTGTCTTGCGCTATCCATCGACCTGAGAGATCGAGTCGATTTTGGATTCAGTGGAGCTCTTGCAAGTCGGCGTATCTCGTAAATATCCCACGGTCAGTCCCCTCTCCCGGAGGGAGAGGGAGCCGATTGAGGTGTCTGGCGTTATCCATCGACCCGAGAGATCGAGTCGATTTTGGATTCAGTGGAGCTCTTGCACGTCGGCGTATCTCGTAAATATCCCACGGCCAGTCCCCTCTCCCTTTGGGAGAGGCGGCCGATCGAGGTGTCTTGCGCTATCCATCGACCTGAGAGACCGAGTCGATTTTGGATTCAGTGGAGCTCTTGCACGTCGGCGTATCTCGGAAATATCCCACGGCTGATCTGGCTTAATGATTCTGGACACCTCTAAAGGGCGGTAATCTACGCCCAGCTACGAGGTGTGATATGACCAGACGATATTTTTCGACAGATTTCAAACGGGATGCGGCTTGCCTGGTTTTGGATAAAGACTATTCGGTGAGTGAAGCCTGCGAAGCAATGGGTGTGGGCCCTACAGCTCTACGCCGCTGGGTTGAGCAGTTGCGCGCGGAGCGCAGCGGCAAGACGCCTGAGAAGTCCAAAGCCATGACCGTTGACCAACAACGCATCCAGGAACTGGAAGCAACAATTCGACGGATTGAGCGTGAGAAGGAAATTTTAAAAAAGGCTACAGCTCTCTTGATGTCGGATTCCCTCGATCGGTAAGGCTGGTCGAGGAGTTAAGCGAGCAATATTCAAGATCCGAGTTGTGCGTTGTATTTGGAATCAACCGCAGCAGTTATTACGAGCGTCTGAAACAGCGGACAAACGTGGATGTCGAGCGCGATCGCCTTAAGATCAAGGCTGCTGAATTACATGAGCAAAGTCGTGGATCAATGGGCGCGCGCAGCTTGGCAAAGGCGTTGTGTAACGAAAAAGAGTCGGTGGGTCGTTACATGGCTCGTAGCCTGATGCGCGAGCTCGGGTTGAAGAGCCAGCAACGGCGCAGGCATCGTTACAAACCCAGCGGTGCGGAGGCGCAATACGCCCCCAATCATTTGGAGCGTAAATTCAATGTCGAGGCCCCCAATCGAGTGTGGTGTGGCGACGTGACTTACATTTGGGCCGGTACTTAATGGGTTTATCTGGCTGCTGTACTTGATCTGCATGCCCGGCGCATCGTCGGCTGGGCGATGTCCAGAAGTCCGGATTCAGCTCTGACCTGTCGAGCGTTAAAGATGGCTTTCGAGTCGCGAGGACGCCCTGAAAACCTAATGTTCCATTCGGATCAGGGCTGTCATTACAGCAGTAAAGTATTTCGTCAAATGCTGGCGGACATGCGCATAAAACAAAGCATGAGTCGACGAGGAAACTGCTGGGATAACGCCCCGATGGAGCGTTTCTTTGGCAGTTTGAAATCTGAATGGATACCCAAGGCTGGCTACCGAAACGAAGATGAGGCTAGTACCGATGTGTTGCGCTACCTGACCCATTATTACAATCGGATCAGGCTGCACAGTCACAACGGATATCGGACTCCGGTAGCAATGGAAGCCTTGGCAGCATGAGAAATGACCTAAACCCTATAACCGTGTCCAGTATCGTTTGACCAGATCAGGCCAGTCCCCTCTCCCTTTGGGAGAGGGTTAGGGTGAGGGCGCTTCTTGGCTCACCCCCAAGGCTTCGGCTCACCGAGCAACTGCCCCTGCACGCCATACAAGCCCATCTCGCGAATCACTGACAGCTCCCCTTCAGTCTCGACCCGTTCGGCAATCAGCGGCAAATCGATGCTGTGCGCCGCGCGCTGGATCGCTTCGATGAACAGGCGCTTGTCGCTCTCCTGATCAATCGCCCGAATGTAGCTGCCGTCGATCTTCAAATACGCCAGACCCAACCGCGCCAAGTTGCCGATCATGCTGAAGCGCCCGCCGAAGCGCTGCAGGCTCAGCGAGAAGCCAAGCTCGCGCAGGCGTCGGGTCAACTGCTCCAGCACGGCCTGTTCAGGCAATTGCTCCTCGCCGATTTCCAGAGTCAGACGCGCGCCGAGACTGGAATGCGCCCGCAGAATTTCAAAGACTTTGTTCAGCGCCTGCGGGTCGGCCAGCGTTGCCGAGGACAGGTTCAGCGCCAGCGAATCCTCGTGCCCCTTCATCTGCTCGAGCACGCGTTCGAGCATCAGCCGATCGAGCCGCGCGGTCCAGCCGAAGCGCTCCAGCCACGGCAGAAAGCGCCCGGCGGGAATGGTCTGGCCCTGCTCGTCGAGCAAGCGCGACAGGACCTTGTAATGCAGCACCAGTTGCGTGTCCTGCGCAGCGACCACCGGTTGGAAATACAACTCGAAACGCTGCTGACTCAAGGCCTGATCCAGCAGTCGATGCCAGGCGTGGTGATCATCGCCGACCTCCGCCACCAGACTCTGATCGATGCACGCCCAATTCTGCTCGCCCTGCCCTTCGGCCTGCGCGAGTGCCTGATCGCCCAGTGTCAGCACCGCTTGCGGGGAGTCGCCGTGAGCGAAGGGCGCCAGCCCGATCGAAGCCACCGCCGGCACATCGGTCGCGCCGGTGGCATGCAGGCTGCTCAAGGCATTGTCGAGATTCTGCGCCAGCTGCAACGCTTCCTCGCGCACCAGCCCCGGCGCCAGCACGGCGAATTCACCGCCGCGAATACGCGTGACCAAGTCCTGGGTTTGTGGATATCTGGCGCACTCGCGGGTCAGTTGCTCACCGACGGCCTTGAGCAATTGGTCAGTACGCTGGCCGCCGAGACGCTGGTTGAGACCGGCCAGGTCCTTGACCCGCAACAGCAGCAGATAACCGGAACTGGCCTGCTCCGGGTTGCTCACGCGGTTGTTCAATTGCATCTCGAAATAGCGGCGATTGGCCAGGCCGGTGAGGTTGTCCTGATAGGACTCGGTACGCAGTTTTTCACTGCGCTCGGCCTGCTCCTGGAACAGCGTCTTGAGCTTCTCGACCATCTGATTCATTGCCTGCACCACGCGACGCAATTCAGGCGTGCGCGGCAGATCCGGCAGGCTGAGAAACTCGCGGCGGGCAATCGCATGGGACTGCTGGACCATGTAATCGAGGGGCTTCAACTGCCGACGCAGCAACAGCGCGCCGAGCACCGCACTCAATACGCCGCAGATCAGCAACCAGCCAAGGCTGCCCAGTGCGCTCTGCCATAGCTTGGCCACGGCGAACATCGGATGGCTGACCACCTCGACCCGCGCCGCCTGCTCCCAGCCACGGCTGACCAGCGCATCGCCACCCGCTGGTTCGAGGCCGATCAGTCTGACGAACCAGTCCGGCACATTGCTCACCGCCGGGGCACCGCTGCGCTCGACAATGGTCTGCTCGGTCTTCACGTCGACCACGCGGATGCTCGCGTAATAGCCGCTGTCGAAAATCGAACTGACCAGCAGCTCGACCATCGCCGGGTCGTCGATATTCGGCGTCAGCGACAATGCCAGCGCCGTCGCCGCGTCCTGTGCGTGGGAGCGCAACTGATTGACGTACTGGGTGCGCGAGCTCTCCAGGCTGACCATGAAGCTGCCGGTGAAGGCCACGACCAGGAACAGACAGATAGCGATCAACAGCTGTTTGAACAAAGACATCTGAGCGCGTGCTCCTAGTTAGTCGTCTCGACCGGAAAACCTTCGGCCTGCATTTTTTTCAGCACATCCTGCCAGCGCGACAGGCGTTTGGTGTCGCCGACCTTTTTATTGCCCTTGGCGCCGGGCAGATACAGACCTTCGGCATTGAAAGAGTAGACCGGCAGCAAATCGGTCCGCTGCGACGCCGGCTGGATCGGATCGATCAGGCTGTCAAGCACCAGCGGCATGGCATCGGGGGTCGCATAGTACGTCAACACCATGTGCGCGCGGTTCTGGCGCAGCGCCTTGACGTAGGTGATGCGCAGCTTGTCACTGGAAACGCCGAGATGGCGCAGGCTGAAGTACTTGGCAATGGCGTAGTCTTCGCAGTCGCCGGCGCCCTTCCACAGCGCTTCGATAGGGGTTTCCCAATAATCCACTTCGCGCCACAGATCGATGTCTTCGACGTAACGCACCTGCTTGTTGAAAAACAGGTTCACCACTTTGAGCTTGTCCATCTCACTGGCCTGCTTCTGCGTCGCCAGCAGATTCTGCCAGGCGTCGATGCGCTGCTGCCCCGCGCCCAGTGGCCCATAGAGAGCCGTGGCCTTGCGGCTGATCGCGGAAAAATCCCAATCGGCGTGCAGACCGCCCAGCATGACGCCGGCCAGCAGCAATGCGCAGCCAAGCCAGCGCAAGGTCCGAGGGATCGCGAAACGTACCGCCACTGCAGGTTTCCAGAAGGACAGAAAGGAAGCGTTTGATGGTGAAGCTTAGCCCCGCAAAAAACAATGGCACCGTGAGATCATCGAAGACGCGCTAGACTTCAGATTGCAGCGCTTTGTTTTACAAGGTTTGACAACCTGTAGAGCAATCACTAGTGTCATTTGGATCCAAATATTACGACCTACAGGGTGTGTTGTCGTGACTCAGAAGCCCAAACCGCTGCACAGCATCAAAGTCGAAGGACCGATTCCTGCGCATCTGGCCCGGTCGGTGATTGAAGAAACCCTGCGCTCGGCCATCCTCGATGGACGCCTGCCCTGTGGCACTGCGTTGCGCCAACAGGATCTGGCCGATCTGTTCGGGGTCAGCCGCATGCCGGTGCGCGAAGCCTTGCGCCAGCTCGAAGCGCAGGAGCTGCTCAGCGTCACCACGCACAAAGGCGCCGTGGTCGCCCCGCTGATCCAGGGCGATGCCGCTGAAACCTACGAGTTGCGCATTCTGCTCGAATCCGAGGCATTGCGGCAGTCCATTCCGCTGCTGACTGAGGCCGAGCATCAACTCGCCGCTGGCTACATCGACGAACTGGAAGCGCAGCACGACTACAACGAAATCGGCCGCCTCAACCGTCTCTTTCACATGGCCTTGTACAGCAAGGCGCCCAACCAGCGACTGCTGCGCCTGGTGGAGGACGGCCTGAACGAAGAAGAACGTTTTCTGCGGTTCAATCTGGAAGCGATGGGCCTGGGCAAGCTGTCCCAGGATGACCACCGCGCCATGCTTCGGGCCGTGATCCAGCGGGACATACCGCGCTCGCTCGAAATGCTGGAGCAGCACCTCAATCGGGGCGTTGAGGTCATCACCCGCTACCTAGCGACTCCCGCCGCACAGAAGCGTCACACCGCACGCTGATATCTCGTACGTCGAATAATCCCCTTACAAATCTTCGCGACCGCTCTGCTGCCGGCTCTGGCAGCGGAGCGGCGTGCCCACTGGTGCCCGCCCCGGCCCTGCCGACGCATTTCTGCTGCCCGCCGATGACCAATCGGTAATAGCCCTGACGGCAATTTACCCGCACTCTTCCAGCGCCACCCCTACAGAACGGGGACGCGCCGCCCTGACGGCACAGTCCCCGCAACAGGAACCTACGGAAGGAGCCTTGTCACGGGAAACAGGAAGTCATGGCGCCGGTCCCGGCCAACTTTCGCCCCCTTTAAATTCAATCAATCCCCTTGTTTAAAAGTTGCTTCGAGTGAGGCATTCACTCTTGTTATCGATTTTGGCCGTTATTAGCCGAAAGGAGTAACTACGCCCTAATAAAACTTGGCCTGAAAGTTTTATCGGCCACTCTCATATTCAAAAAACAGCCAACTTAAAATAATTTAAAATAAACTTGTTAAATACATTTGCCCTGTATTAGTTTTTCTCTCGCCAGGTTTGAACGTCGCCGTTCAGCGCGGCATATCTCACGCAGCAACCGCAGCACCCATGGCGCCGCAACGGCGCCACAGCGCAATCAATATTTGCCCGACTAACTTGCTATCCAACTCGCTCAACCGCTTACAGCAACTGAAAGAACTGTGCATTTCATATCAATGATAAAGGACATCATGATGCCCACTAAGCAGCAACTCGCCCAGAAGAAAGCCGAACTGAGTATTCACCCGATCTTTTCCGAGATTACTTCGTTATCGGTATTACGCCGTTTCATGGAAACCCATGTATTTGCCGTATGGGACTTCATGTCGCTGACAAAGCGCCTGCAACAGGAACTGACCTGCACGCGTTTACCCTGGTTGCCGCCGCGCGATCCCCACGCGGCGCGGTTGATCAACGAGATTGTGCTGGGAGAGGAATCGGACGATCGCCTCGATGCCGGCCATTACAGCCACTTCGAGTTGTACCTGGATGCGATGCGCGAGATCGGCGCGAGCACCACGGCGGTAGAGCGCTTTGTCGCCCTGCAGCAGGAAGGCGTGAGTTATGACGTCGCGTTGCAGAGCGTCGACGTCGACCCGGCGGCGGCGCAGTTTGTCCGCGATACTTTGCGCACGGCTCTGGAAGCACCCGGACACAGCGTCGCTGCTGCGTTCCTGCACGGTCGCGAGAGCGTCATTCCGACGATGTTCCAGCGCATTCTCGATGACTGGGGCATCGGCATCGAACAGGCACCAACTTTCCGTTACTACCTGCAACGGCATATCGAAGTCGATTCCGAAGATCACGGCCCCGCCGCCGAGCAGTTGCTGGAGCGTCTGGTCGACGGCGATCCGCAGCGCGAAGCCGAGGTTTATGCCAGTGCCATCGCCGCCGTGGAAAGCCGCATCACCCTGTGGAACGGGTTGCGCCTGAGCATGGGCGCAGAAGTAGCCGAGGTGGCCCAATGAACGCAACCGACTATCAATCCTTCGCCGACGCCTGGGAAAGCCGCGCGACCATTCGCACCCGTCCCCGGCGGCTGCTGGAAGACGATCAGCGCCTGATCTACCCGCTCAGCCGCCAGCCGCTGGTACTCAGCGAAACCTTCTTGCGTGAATGCCCGCAACAACGTGATTTCGCCTTGGTGCAGACGTTGTACAAATTCATCAACGACGTTGTGATTTTCGAGACGGAAATCGTCGACAAGACCGCCCGCAGCATTGCCAAGAATCGCTTTGCCGTGGCGTTCCCGTTCGCCTGTCGCTACGACGCGATGACCGTGGTGGTCGATGAGGATTACCACGCGCTGGTGGCCATGGACTTCATGCAGCAGACGGTCGCGCTGACAGGTATCGAGCCGATTCAATTGCCCGATGAAATCGAGCTGAGCCGGGCGATTCCCGCCGCTGTTGCGCTGGCGCCGGACCACCTGCGCAGCGCGGTGGAATTGATCTGCGTGGCGATCGCCGAAAACACCGTGACCGGCGATGTCGCCGCGTTCGCCCGCGACGATTCGGTCAAGCCGTCGATCAAGGGCCTGATGGCCGACCACTTGCTCGACGAGGGTCGCCACTCGAGTTTCTGGGCGCACATGGTGCGCATCTATTGGCACACCGCCAGCGACGCGGACCGCGAAACCATCGCGCAGATTCTGCCGGTGTTCATCGGCCATTACCTGACCAACGACATCCAGAAGTCCTTCGACTTGCGCCTGATCGACGCGCTGCCGGTCAGCGAAACCACGCGGCATTCACTGCGTGAAGAAATCGCCGGCCTGGCCTTCCCGATCAATCGCCACCACCCGCTGGTAGGCAACATCGTCAGGTTTTTCCACAACAGCTCGCTGCTCGCCACACCGTGCGTGCAGCACGCCCTGCGCGACTATCTGGTTTGAGGAGGCTGACATGAAACGTCTCGACATTTTGCTCACCGGCGCCGGCCAGGCCATGACCGATCTGGCCCGGGAGCTCGAACAGCATGGCCATGCTGTGACCCGCAGCGGCGTGGCTCAAGCGGCGGTGAATCTGATCATCGACGATGGCTTTATCGCTGCCGGCGACTTCTGCGCCATCCCGCATCTGCACCTGCGCCTGGGTGTCGCCGCGCAAGAGCATGGCGGCCTGCCGACCCTCGACTTGCTGTGCTTCCTCGGCTCGTCGCTGATCAGCCGTGTGCCGATCGGCGATGAGCCGTCCGGCAACGGTCAGTCGCTACGCCAACGAGCGCTCGCCCATGTGGTCGATGAGGTGTCGTTGCTGGTCAGCCGCTTTTCCCGCGATGCCGATTATTTGCGCCACGCCCCAGCCCTCAAGGCACCGGATTTCGAACGCCTGGAAGACTTGCTGTTTCTCGACAAGCTAGCGTATGTCCACCGTCTCAACGACACGGCAAACCCGGCGCTGCTGCAACAAGCGCAGATCCCGCTGATCGAGCGTCTGCAGCAAAGCCTGATCGAGCATGCCGATCGACCGGCGCTGCACCTCGGCGGACAGTCCATCAGCTACCGCCAATTGCACGCCCACAGCCGGGCGATCCAGCAGCGGTTGCTGCCCTTGCTTGAGCAACATCCGCAGCCGTGGGTGGTCGGTGTCTGCCAAGGCAAAAGCCCGGCGCTGTTTGCCTCGATTCTGGCGATTCTCGGCAGCGGCGCGGTGTACTTGCCACTGGAGCCGAGCCATCCATTGCCGCGTCAGCAATACATCCTGGAAAACGCCGGCGCGGTGCTGTTGCTTCACGATGGACAACAGGCGCTCAGCGAGTCGATAGCGGGGCTGGATGTCAGTGACATCGGGGCGACGGACGCCGATCTCGGCCAGCCGCTGATGCAGCGCTGGCCCGAGCTCGAAGCGCCGTGCATGGCGCTCTACACCTCGGGTACCACCGGGCATCCGAAAGGCGTGCTGCTCAGCCAGGCCAATCTCGCCCACTTCACCGCGTGGTACGCCGACTACGTGCAGTTGCACGCCGAGAGCCGGGTGTTGCAGTTCTCTTCGCTGAGCTTCGATTCGTCACTGATCGACATCTTTCCCAGCCTGCTCGCAGGGGCGGAACTGGTCGTGCCCGACGACACCCAGCGCCGCGATCCTTTGCAGCTGATTGCGCTGATTCGCCGGCGGCAACTGACCCACGCCTTCTTGCCGCCGGCGCTGTTGAGCATCCTGCCGCTGGAGCAACTGGAGGGCGTGCAGGTGATGACCGGCGGTGATGTCTGCGAGCCGTACGTCATCGAGCAACTGACCCGCCAAGGCACCCTGCACAACCTGTATGGCCCGACCGAAGCCACCGTGCTGATCACCGCGCGCCAGCTCAAACCGGGCGACAGCAACCGCACGCTGGGAGGGCCGATCGCTAACAGTCGGGTGCTGATTCTCGACGACGATCTGCAACCGGCGCCCGATCAAACCGTCGGTGAACTATTCATCGTCGGCCCCGGTGTCTGCCTCGGTTACCTGAACAATCCGCAGCAGACCGCCGAGCGTTATCTGAGCCTGTCACTGCCCGGCGGCGAAACCCTGCGCGCCTACCGTAGCGGCGACATGGCCAAGTGGGGCGAGCACGGTATCGAGCTGTGCGGGCGGCGCGACAATCAGGTGAAAATCCGTGGCTTCCGCGTCGAGCCGGAAGAGATCGAGCGCTGCCTGCGCGAGAGCCGCATGTATCGGCAAATCGCCGTGGTCATCGACAATCAGCGGCGCATTCTGGCGTTCTTCGCCCAGCCACAGACCGAGACTGCCCGCGACGCATTGAAGGCTCACGCCCGGCAGTTTCTGCCGGACTACATGCAACCGGGAGCGTGGACCGAACTGGCGCAGATGCCGTTTGCCAGTAACGGCAAAGTCGATCGCAAGGCGCTGCTCGCATTGCCGGTGACGGTGCAGGACAGCGCTGCGAAATGCCTGCCGGCCAATGCTGACGAAGCGCTGCTTCTTGAGGTCTGGGCCGAACTGCTGGAACTGCCGATCAGCGACATTTCCACTGACGAAAGCTTCTTCAATCTCGGCGGACATTCGATTCTGCTGTCGCGGATGTTGCTGCGCTTGCGCGAGGAATTCGGCCGGAGCATTTCGATCAATCGCTTCATCGAACTGCCCACGATCAGCAAACTGGCGACGCTGGTGCGCGGCACCGATGACAGCGCCGTGCTCAGCGCCCAAGCCATGGCCGACGCCGAGCGCGCGCTGGATATCGAACCGTTGCCGATCAGCCGCATGGGCAATGTGCACAAGGTCATCGTCACCGGTGCCAACAGTTTTGTCGGCGTGCACATCGTCGAAGCGCTGCTCGGTTGGGGCGCCAGCGAAGTGGCCTGTCTGGTGCGCGACGGCGTTGGGCAAACGGCGGCGCAACGCTTCGCTCAGGCACTGCGCGAGAACCGTCTGGAGCACCTCGACCTGAGCCGTGTGCGGGTTTACGCAGCTGATATCAGCCGTCCGCAACTTGGCCTGGGCGATGAGGATTATCAGCGTCTGGACCGCGAGTTCGGCGCGCTGGTGCACAACGCCGCCAACGTCAACCACGTGCTCGATTACGAGTCCCTGGCAGCGGACAACGTCGAGCCGATTTTCGCCCTGCTGAAGCTGTGCGAAGGGCAGCGCAAAAAGGTCTTCAACTTCGTCTCGACCCTGTCGGCATCCAGCACCGTGGATGACGCCGGCCGAGTGCTGGAACTGCCCGCCGCAGCGACGCCGCCGATCTATATTCGCAACGGCTACAACCTGTCGAAGTGGGTCGGCGAACGCATCCTCGAACGTGCGCGCGAGTGTGGTGTGCGGGTCAATCTGTATCGCCCCGGCAACATAAGCTTCAACAGCCTGAGCGGCGTTTGCCAGCCGCACAAGAACCGCTTGATGCTGATGCTCAAAGGCTCGATCCAGCTCGGTCAGGTACCGGCCTTTGCGCTGAATTTCGACCTGATGCCGGTGGACTTTCTCGCCCGCTTCATCGCCTTCCATGCCAGCCGTTATTCAGCGGATCGCGCGGTGTTCAATCTGCACAACCCCGAGCCGCTGAGCTGGGATGCCTACGTCGCTTCGTTCAGCGAAACCGGCAGCGAGTTTGCGCTGGTCAGCGTCGCCGACTGGCAGCAGCAATTGAGTCGGGTCGACGCCGACAACGCGCTGTTCGGCGTGCTCGGTTTCTACCTCAACGGCTTCGAAGAAGACATCGGCGACATCTCCCTTATCGGTCACGCCAACGCCGAGGCCGGCGTGCGGCAGATGGGCGCGCACTACCCACAGAAATCCCCGGCGCTGCTGCGTCGCGGCTGCGACTACCTGAAAGAAATCAACTTCATCTGACTCATCAACAAGGAGCAACACCATGAGCAATCTGCAACCCGACACCCTGATCAAAAACCCGCAAGGCTGCCACGTTGTGTCGTCGGTGGAAGTGTCGGCGGACGCGGCAAAAATCTGGGCGATCGTTGGCGATTTCGCAGGCTTCGAACGATTCATTCCGGCGCTGTCGCACACCGAAATGACCGGTGAGGGCGTGTCATCGCTGCGCAAGAAAATCTTCAAGGACGGCAACGTCGTGGTCGAACAACTCAACTCGCGCGATGAACAGGCGCGGCGCATGACCTGGACGACGATTTACAACACGTTGGGGGTGGCGAATCTGTGGGCGGCGATGCAAGTGGAGTCGCTGAGCGCAGGGAAGTCGCGAGCGACCTGGACGATCATTGCCGAACCGGCTGCGGGTGGGGATGAAGCATTGCCGGGGTTCAGGGATTTTGTGCAGGGGTTTGCCGATGATGCGATGGGCAATGTGCTGAAGCTGTTTGTTTAAGGCATCGGTTTGGCGGTGATTGAACCGCCGCTTTCGCGAGCAGGCTCGCTCCCGCATTTTGATTGCATTTCCCTGTGGGAGCGAGCCTGCTCGCGAAGAACGATAACGCGGTCTGCGATCTGTGAATCAGATCTTGAAACTGTCGACCAACTGCTTCAACCGGTTCGCCTGCTGCGACAACGCATCACAATCCTTCAACGTTTCGTTGAGGTTGGCCACGCTCTGCTGGTTCAACAGGTTGATCTGGTTGACGTCGACGTTCAGCGTTTCCACCACCGCCGTCTGCTCTTCAGTCGCCGCTGCAACCGATTGGTTCATGCCGTCGATTTCGCCGATGCGCTGGGTCACGCTGACCAGACGCAGACCGGCCTGATTCGCCACTTCCACGCTTTGCTCGCTGGACGCCTGACTGGCGTTCATCGTGCTCACCGCCTCACGCGAGCCGACCTGCAGCGAGGTGATCATCTTGTGGATCTCTTCCGCCGATTCCTGGGTGCGATGCGCAAGGTTGCGCACCTCATCGGCGACCACGGCAAAACCGCGCCCGGCTTCACCGGCACGCGCGGCCTCGATGGCAGCGTTGAGCGCCAGCAGGTTGGTCTGCTGCGAGATGCCTTTGATTACATCGAGAATGTGGCCAATGTTGTCGGTGCTCGCGTTCAGGGTTTCGATCTGCGTGCACGACAGGCTGATCTTCTGCGACAGCTCGGTCATCGCCTGAATGGTCTGCTCGACCACCTGACGACCATCATCGGCCTGCTCGGAAGCGCCACTGGCGTGCTGCGAAGCATCCGCCGCGTTGCGCGCGATCTCCTGAGTAGCGGCGCCCAGCTGATTGATCGCCGCCGCGACGCTGTTGGTGCGCGCACTTTGCTCGTCGGAACCGACGATCGAAGCGTTGGACGACGCCATCACCCGTTGCGACAGGTCATGTACTTGACGGGTCGCCGACGACACTTCGGAAATCGATGCGTGAATCCGTTCAACGAACTGGTTGAACGCGCTGCCCAGTTCACCGAACTCGTCTTTGCTCTCGACCACCAGACGCCGGGTCAGATCGCCCTCGCCCTGGGCGATGTCTTTCATCGCGCGGCCCATAGTGGTCAGCGGACGCATCAACACATTGATCAACAGGCTCAACAGCAACGCAATCGCCGCGACTGCGACAAACATGGCGATCAACGCCGAGGTGCGGAATTGGCTGAGTGCAGCGTAGGCCTTGGCGCGATCGATCGACAGACCGATGTACCACTGCGCGTTCGGCAGATCGCTGACCGGGGTGAACGAAAGAATGCGTTCCTGGCCGTTGAGCACCACGTTCTGGTTGCCCTTCTCGATGCGCACGCTGGTGTTCGGGTAGATGTCCTTGAGGTTTTTCATTACCTGATCTTTGTCCGGGCTGACGATCACCTGACCGTCGGCACTGACCAGAAACGCATGGCCGAGGCCACCGAAGTCCACCGAGTTGATGATCTTCACCAGGGTTTCCAGGCTCAGGTCACCACCGACCACACCGAGCAATTCACCGTCCTTTTTCACCGGCATGGCGATGGTCACCACCAAACCGCCGACTGCCGCCATATATGGCGGGGTCAGCATGGTTTTGTCGGCGGCCACGGCCTGCTTGTACCAAGGCCGCTGACGCGGATCGTAACCGTCCGGCATCTTCGCATCGGGGCGCTGGGTGAAGACACCGTTGGCCTGCCCGACGTAAGTGAACTGGAAGTTCGACGTGAAGGCCGGCTGATCGACAAGGCCCGGCAAGTCGGCATTCCTGCCTTGATGGGCTACGTTCTGCGCGAGGTTTTCCAGCACCAGAATGCGCCCGCTCATCCAGTTCTGCACGCTGCTGGCGGTGAGGTCACCGGCCTGTTGCACGGAGGACTGCAGGTTCTGGCGAATGGTGTTTCGCTGCAGATAATCGTTGTAGAGCGTGAACAAGGCGAACGCCAGGACCACGACGCCCGAAGCGGCCAGGAGGATTTTATGGCTGAACTTGAGATTCATTTCATGGGACTTCTTATGCCAAAAGTGGGGATGCGTTTCCGGATGCAACATTCCATGTACGGCGCAGGCAGCGTTCTTCTGGCCGCTCTACTTTGGTGCACGCATTTCTCACCAGTCTGTCGGCCAGCGGCGGAGAAATCTTAGGGGCGCGTGAGAAATGGGCGGGTTTTGAACAGGATTCCCGCCGAACGGCGTGCCAGAGCGGCTGCGAGGGAATTTTTCGCATCGACATGGGGGCAGCAGTTGCAAAATCTGTAACCCTTGATGACAATGCGACTAATTATCATTTGTGACGTTCGGGCTGGCGTGGTCATGTCTTCACCTGAGTTGGTCGTACAGGCGCTTTACGGTAGTCATCACGGCTGGCTCAACGCTTGGCTGCGCGCGCGGCTGGGCAACGCAGCGGATGCGGCGGATCTGGCTCAGGACACTTTCCTGCGCCTGCTGCAACGTACCGAACGCCTCGAACTGAAAGCGCCCCGAGCTTTCTTGCGAACCATCGCGCGCGGTCTGGTGATCGATCATTGGCGCCGCGAGGAAATCGAGCGGGCGTATCTGGAGACCATTGCTCACTTGCCTGAAGGCGAAGTACCTGATGCCGAATCGCGCGCGTTGGTGCTGGAACTGCTGGAAAGCATTGCGCGCATGCTCGAAGGACTGAAGCCGAAAGTGCGTCAGGCGTTTCTCCTGGCGCAGTGCGAAGGTTTGACTCACAAACAGATCGCCGAGCAGTTGGGCGTGTCGGTACGTTCAGTGGAACGCTACGTCGCCGATGCGCTGTATCACTGCTATGTGTTGCGGTATGAAAGCTGATGCCTGTGGATAACCTCTCACTCGCTCGCCGCGTCGAACCGCGCCAACAGGTGGTCAAGCAAGCAATTCACTGGCTGCTGCGGCTGCGCAACAACCACGGCAATTCGCGGCTGACTCGCCAATGCGAGCAGTGGCGCGCCGAGCATTACGAACATGAAATCGCCTGGCAGCGGGTGCAGTCGCTGCAAGCCGAATTGAGTTCCAGTCTGCGCGCCGTGCCGGGTGCGCAGGTCGCTTTCAACACCTTGGAAAACAGTGCGCAAGGACTGGGCCGTCGCCAGGCCTTGAAGTTGTTGTCCGGCGCGCTGCTGATGGGATCTGCCGCGTGGCTGGCCAAGGACAGCGCCGCCTGGCAGCAATGGAGCGCCGACTACGCGACAGCGACTGGCGAACGGCGCGGTTTCCAGTTGCCCGACGGCACGCGCATCGAACTAAACACCGCCAGCGCCGTAGACCTGGATTACACCGCGCAGCAGCGCCTGATCAAACTGACCCGTGGCGAGATCATCGTTACCTGCGGCGGCGCTGACGAAGACGCGGCGGCCGATCGACCGCTGCGCATACAGAATCGCCACGGCACTTATGCGCCGTTCGATGCGCGTTTCATTTTGCGTCAGGAAGAACAGTGCACGCGGCTCAGCGTTACCCGTGGCCGGGTGTTGGTTCGCGCTGGCAGTCATTCCCTCGAAGCACTCGCCGGGCAGAGTTTTCTGGTCGATCAAAGCGGTTTGCGCGCAGCGCCGACGCCGGATATGGATGCGGGCGCCTGGCTCGACGGTTTGATTGTCACGCGCAATATGCGGCTGGGTGACTTCCTCGCTGAAGTCGGCCGTTATCGCCCGGGTTATCTCCATTGTTCGGCGGATATCGCAGACCTGCGCCTTTCTGGGGTGTTCCGTCTGGAGGACACCGACAGGCTGCTGGCGGTCCTGCCGCAGACGCTGCCGGTGCAATTGCGTTATCGCACCCGCTGGTGGGTGACCCTGGAACGTGCGGTGTGATTATTTTTGGCGGGTTTTTCCAGGCAGTCCGGCTTAGTCAGTAAGCACTTCAAATCAGCCCTCGCGACTGCCTACGGAAATCCACAATGACTGTCCGCGCCACTTGTAAGAACCCTCTGAATTTCACTGCAGAATCGACACTACTGCGCCATGCGGTTCGGGCGGCACTGCTGACCACCGCGCTGGGCGTCAGCGTATTACCGAGCCTGAGTCTGGCCGCCAACACCGGCACCGAGATCAGCCACCGCTACAACATTGCTGCCGGGCCATTGGGCGAGGCGTTGAATCAGTTTGCCCGGCAGGCCGGTATCACCCTGGCGATGACGCCGCAACAGACCCAAGGTCAGCAATCTCCCGGCGTGCAGGGTGAATATTCGACCGACCAGGCCTTGAGCCATTTGCTCGGTGGCTCAGGGCTGGAAGCCGTCAGCCAGGACGGCAGCAGCTACATTCTGCGCCCGCTGGCTGAAAGCGAAGCGCTGGCCTTGCCGACCACCGACATCAAAGGCTTCGCCCTCGGCAACGCGCTGGGCAGCATGGCCGGCTACAACGCCACGCACAGCCAGATCGCCACCAAGACCAGTACCGCCCTGCTGGAGACCTCGCAAAGCGTATCGGTGGTGACGCGTGAGCAAATGGATGACCAAGGCTCGCAAACCGTCTCGCAAGCGATGCGCTACACCCCGGGTGTGCTGACCAACCCGTATGGCGCCACCCATCGTTACGACTACGTGGCGATGCGCGGTTTCAACGACGGCTCGGTGGACAACATCTACCTCGACGGCCTCAAGTCGATGGGCGACAGCGGCACCTACAGCACCATGCAGGTCGATCCGTATTTCCTTGAACGCGTGGATATTCTCAAAGGCCCGTCATCGGTGCTGTACGGCCGTAGCTCGCCCGGCGGTCTGGTCGCGCTGACCAGCAAAAAGCCGTTGTATGAGGCCTACCATCAGGTGCAGGCGACAGTGGGGACGCAAGGCCAGCGCGGGATTGGTTTTGACTTCAGCGGTCCGGTCGATGACGACAAGCGCATTGCCTATCGTCTGACCGGATTGAGCGATCAGTCCGACACGCAATTCGATCACAACAAGGAAAAACGCTTCGCCCTCGCGCCGACGTTGAGCATCGATTTCAGCGAAGACACCTCGCTGACCCTGCAGGCCTATCTGCAACACGATCCGGACGGTGGTTACCACGGCGGCGTTCCGGCGGACGGCACGATCCATCAGCGCAATGGCGAGCGCATCTCGCCGCGCTTCTTCGAGGGCGAGCCGGGGATCGACGGCTACTCTCGTGACCAGCAGTCGTTCGGCTATCAGTTCGAACATCGTTTCAACGATGTCTTCACCGCCCGGCAGAACTTCCGCTATCTCGATTCCAAAGTGAACATGGATCAGGTCTACGCCTATGGCTGGACCACCCCGACCAGCAATGAACTGAACCGCTATTACACCGGCGGTGATGAGCGCCTGCATGCGTTCATCGTCGACAACATGCTGCAGGCCGAATTCTTCACCGGCGCGACCAAGCACACAGTCCTGATGGGCGCGGATTATCAACGGCGCAAAACCGTGGTCGACTGGACCAGCGGTGGCCTCGCGCCAATCAATGCGTTCAATCCGGTATACGGCAACTCGGCGATCGAGATGTACGGCGAGACCAGCTATCTGCGTCGCCTCGAACAGACCGGTGTGTACCTGCAAGACCTGATCGAGATGGACAAGTGGCGCTTCTCGCTGGGCCTGCGTCAGGACTGGGTCGAGACATCCGATGAAAACCGTATCGCCGAAGCGGGGCGCCCGGTGGGTACAGAGATCAATGATCGGCGCACGAAACTCACTGGGCGTGCCGGCGCTTTATACCTGTTTGATAACGGTCTGGCGCCATACATCAGCTACTCCGAGTCGTTTAACCCGAACTCTTATGCCGACAGCGCCGGTAATCCACTCGCCCCTACCGATGGCACACAGTGGGAAGTCGGTTTGAAGTATCAGCCGCCGGGCACCGATAACCTGTTCACCGCCTCGCTGTTCCGCATCGACCAGGAAAACCTCGCGACCAAACTGCCGCAGGAAAACTTCTATCGCGCGGTCGGCGCCGTGCGCTCGCAAGGTCTGGAGCTGGAAGCGCATATGCAACTGACCGATAACTTGAAAGTGCTCGGCAGTTACACCTTCACTGATATCGAATATTCCAAATCGATGATCAGCACCTTGAGCACGCCGACCGATGCCATCGAGAACAAGGGCAACTCACCGACTCAGGCGCCGCGACACATGGCCTCGCTGTGGGCTGACTACAAGTTCGACAGCGCCGCACTTGATGGGCTGCGCCTGGGTGGTGGGGTGCGCTATGTCGGCTACAGCTGGGCCGATGCGGAGAACACGATGAAGGTGCCGTCTTACACGCTGTTCGACGCCTCGATTGGTTATGACTTGGGCAAGGTCGGCTTGAAAGGTGTGGATGTACGGCTCAACGCGAACAACCTGACTAACGAATCCTATGTCGCGTCCTGCGCCAGTCTGAATTTCTGCTACATGGGCGAAGAACGTAACGTAGCGGCGACCGTCAGCTACCAGTTCTAAAACTTTGTCCTGTGCATAAAAAAGCCAGCCCCTGATATCAGGGGCTGGCTTTGTCATTTCTTCGGGGTGTCTACCATGCGTGCGTTTCTGGTTTTGTTGCATCGATATATTGGCTTGGTTACTGCGGTGTTTTTATTGTTGGCCGGCCTGACCGGCAGTGTGCTGGCGTTTAATCACGAATTGGATGAGTGGCTGAATCCGCAGTTCTACGAGGCGACGTCAATGGGTGAGCGCTTGTCGCCGGGCGCGTTGGTAGATGCAGTGCAGACTGCACATCCGAAACTGCAAGTCTGGTACATGGAGTATCCCCATGAGACGGGGCATACGGCGCTACTGGCGGCCGTTCCGCGTAAGGATCCGGCGACGGGCCAGCCGTTTGATGAGCGCAATCAGGTGTTCTATCTGGACCCGGTCAGCGCGGAGCAAAAAGGCGCGCGCTACTGGGGTGAATGCTGTTTTCAGCGAGAGAACTTCATCCCGTTCATTCTGGAGTTTCATTACAACCTGACATTGCCCGGTAACTGGGGATTGCTGTTGATGGGTGGGGTGGCGATCGCTTGGGTGATCGACTGTTTTGTCGCATTGTGGCTGACCTTGCCGCGCGGCAAGCCATTCTGGAAGAAGTGGGCGACTGCGTGGAAGGTCAAAGGCGGGCATGCCTACCGCTTGAACTTCGATCTGCATCGCGCCGGAGGATTGTGGTTGTGGCTGCTGCTGTTACCGATCGCCGTCAGCAGCGTGGCGATGAACTTGCCGAGCCAGGTGTTCAAGCCTGCAGTTTCGTTGTTTTCGCCCATCGAGCCGAGCGTTTATGAAGCCAGAGGACGAATGCCCGCCAATCAACTGGGGACGACACAGCTAAGTTATCAACAGGCGTACGAAAGGGCATTGCAGGAAGGGAAACGATTAGGACTGACGGCGGCAATCGGCGAGTTGTATTACAGCTTTGAGTACAACTTCTACGGCGCAGGATTTGGACAGCACGATACGGACGCACATGGAAAATCCTGGTTGTTCTTTCACGGTACCGATGGCCGATTTTTGGGACAGGAGATCGCAGGACAGGGCACGCTTGGAGAGCAGTTCTATCGACTCCAGTTGCCGATACATGGGGGACGGATCATCGGGGTGACAGGGCAGGTAATGATCGCGGTACTGGGTGTGTTGATTGCGGGGTTATCAGGGACGGGAGTTTATATCTGGTGGTGCAAGTGGCAGGCAAGACGCAGCAGCAAGAGTCGCAGAACGGCCTGATCTTTCGTACACGCTTAAATGACAAAACCCCTGTCTGCGTTAGCAGACAGGGGTTTCGGAATTCAATCTTGACGATGACCTACTCTCACATGGGGAAACCCCACACTACCATCGGCGATACATCGTTTCACTTCTGAGTTCGGGATGGGATCAGGTGGTTCCAATGTTCTATGGTCGTCAAGAAATTCTTTATCTGGCCCGTCAACACGGTAACAAGCCAGCAAAAACAGGAACTTCTACTAAAACAAAACCCCAACTGCTTTCGCAATTGGGGTTTCGGAATTTAATCTTGACGATGACCTACTCTCACATGGGGAAACCCCACACTACCATCGGCGATGCATCGTTTCACTGCTGAGTTCGGGATGGGATCAGGTGGTTCCAACGCTCTATGGTCGTCAAGAAATTCGGGTACTGACTCGTGACCGGATGGCCTCGCTTCAGCAAATTGGGTATGTGATAGCTTTCGGTGTTTGTGCGCTTCGAACTTTCGGTTCGTTTCGTCTTCACACACCGCAATCTGGCTTTTAAGCGCAAATTGCTTGGGTGTTATA
The DNA here is from genome assembly GCF_019145375.1 of Pseudomonas triticicola. Taxonomy (NCBI): domain Bacteria; kingdom Pseudomonadati; phylum Pseudomonadota; class Gammaproteobacteria; order Pseudomonadales; family Pseudomonadaceae; genus Pseudomonas; species Pseudomonas triticicola. Next base: position 4,473,047 of record NZ_JAHSTX010000001.1, read on the forward strand.
TGGTCAAGCCTCACGGGCAATTAGTATTGGTTAGCTCAACGCCTCACAGCGCTTACACACCCAACCTATCAACGTCGTAGTCTTCGACGGCCCTTCAGGGAACTCAAGGTTCCAGTGAGATCTCATCTTGAGGCAAGTTTCCCGCTTAGATGCTTTCAGCGGTTATCTTTCCCGAACATAGCTACCCGGCAATGCCACTGGCGTGACAACCGGAACACCAGAGGTTCGTCCACTCCGGTCCTCTCGTACTAGGAGCAGCCCCTCTCAAATCTCAAACGTCCACGGCAGATAGGGACCGAACTGTCTCACGACGTTCTAAACCCAGCTCGCGTACCACTTTAAATGGCGAACAGCCATACCCTTGGGACCGGCTTCAGCCCCAGGATGTGATGAGCCGACATCGAGGTGCCAAACACCGCCGTCGATATGAACTCTTGGGCGGTATCAGCCTGTTATCCCCGGAGTACCTTTTATCCGTTGAGCGATGGCCCTTCCATACAGAACCACCGGATCACTAAGACCTACTTTCGTACCTGCTCGACGTGTCTGTCTCGCAGTCAAGCGCGCTTTTGCCTTTATACTCTACGACCGATTTCCGACCGGTCTGAGCGCACCTTCGTACTCCTCCGTTACTCTTTAGGAGGAGACCGCCCCAGTCAAACTACCCACCATACACTGTCCTCGATCCGGATAACGGACCTGAGTTAGAACCTCAAAGTTGCCAGGGTGGTATTTCAAGGATGGCTCCACGCGAACTGGCGTCCACGCTTCAAAGCCTCCCACCTATCCTACACAAGCAAATTCAAAGTCCAGTGCAAAGCTATAGTAAAGGTTCACGGGGTCTTTCCGTCTAGCCGCGGATACACTGCATCTTCACAGCGATTTCAATTTCACTGAGTCTCGGGTGGAGACAGCGCCGCCATCGTTACGCCATTCGTGCAGGTCGGAACTTACCCGACAAGGAATTTCGCTACCTTAGGACCGTTATAGTTACGGCCGCCGTTTACCGGGGCTTCGATCAAGAGCTTCGCGTTAGCTAACCCCATCAATTAACCTTCCGGCACCGGGCAGGCGTCACACCCTATACGTCCACTTTCGTGTTTGCAGAGTGCTGTGTTTTTAATAAACAGTCGCAGCGGCCTGGTATCTTCGACCGGCATGAGCTTACGGAGCAAGTCCTTCACCCTCACCGGCGCACCTTCTCCCGAAGTTACGGTGCCATTTTGCCTAGTTCCTTCACCCGAGTTCTCTCAAGCGCCTTGGTATTCTCTACCCAACCACCTGTGTCGGTTTGGGGTACGGTTCCTGGTTACCTGAAGCTTAGAAGCTTTTCTTGGAAGCATGGCATCAACCACTTCGTCACCCAAAGGGTAACTCGTCATCAGCTCTCGGCCTTAAGATCCCGGATTTACCTAAGATCTCAGCCTACCACCTTAAACTTGGACAACCAACGCCAAGCTGGCCTAGCCTTCTCCGTCCCTCCATCGCAATAACCAGAAGTACAGGAATATTAACCTGTTTTCCATCGACTACGCTTTTCAGCCTCGCCTTAGGGACCGACTAACCCTGCGTCGATTAACGTTGCGCAGGAAACCTTGGTCTTTCGGCGTGGGTGTTTTTCACACCCATTGTCGTTACTCATGTCAGCATTCGCACTTCTGATACCTCCAGCAAGCTTCTCAACTCACCTTCACAGGCTTACAGAACGCTCCTCTACCGCATCACCCGAAGGTGATACCCGTAGCTTCGGTGTATGGTTTGAGCCCCGTTACATCTTCCGCGCAGGCCGACTCGACTAGTGAGCTATTACGCTTTCTTTAAAGGGTGGCTGCTTCTAAGCCAACCTCCTAGCTGTCTAAGCCTTCCCACATCGTTTCCCACTTAACCATAACTTTGGGACCTTAGCTGACGGTCTGGGTTGTTTCCCTTTTCACGACGGACGTTAGCACCCGCCGTGTGTCTCCCATGCTCGGCACTTGTAGGTATTCGGAGTTTGCATCGGTTTGGTAAGTCGGGATGACCCCCTAGCCGAAACAGTGCTCTACCCCCTACAGTGATACATGAGGCGCTACCTAAATAGCTTTCGAGGAGAACCAGCTATCTCCGAGCTTGATTAGCCTTTCACTCCGATCCACAGGTCATCCGCTAACTTTTCAACGGTAGTCGGTTCGGTCCTCCAGTCAGTGTTACCTAACCTTCAACCTGCCCATGGATAGATCGCCCGGTTTCGGGTCTATTCCCAGCGACTAGACGCCCTATTAAGACTCGCTTTCGCTACGCCTCCCCTATTCGGTTAAGCTCGCCACTGAAAATAAGTCGCTGACCCATTATACAAAAGGTACGCAGTCACAGAACAAAGTCTGCTCCCACTGCTTGTACGCATACGGTTTCAGGATCTATTTCACTCCCCTCTCCGGGGTTCTTTTCGCCTTTCCCTCACGGTACTAGTTCACTATCGGTCAGTCAGTAGTATTTAGCCTTGGAGGATGGTCCCCCCATATTCAGACAAAGTTTCTCGTGCTCCGTCCTACTCGATTTCATGACTAAGAGATTTTCGCGTACAGGGCTATCACCCACTATGGCCGCACTTTCCAGAGCGTTCCGCTAATCTCAAAGCCACTTAAGGGCTAGTCCCCGTTCGCTCGCCACTACTAAGGGAATCTCGGTTGATTTCTTTTCCTCAGGGTACTTAGATGTTTCAGTTCCCCTGGTTCGCCTCTTGCACCTATGTATTCAGTACAAGATAACCATCTTATGATGGCTGGGTTCCCCCATTCAGACATCTCCGGATCAAAGTCTGTTTGCCGACTCCCCGAAGCTTTTCGCAGGCTACCACGTCTTTCATCGCCTCTGACTGCCAAGGCATCCACCGTATGCGCTTCTTCACTTGACCATATAACCCCAAGCAATCTGGTTATACTGTGAAGACGACATTCGCCGAAAATTCGAATTTCTCAACTAAGAGAACTCACAAATTTTACCTTAGCCTGATCCGTTACCAGTGAAAGTAACGTTCAGTCTATCTTTCTATCACATACCCAAATTTTTAAAGAACGATCTAATCAAAAGACTAGAAATCAATATTCAGTGCGAATATTCATTTCTAAACTCTCAAACTTCGAAGCAGTTTATGGTGGAGCCAAGCGGGATCGAACCGCTGACCTCCTGCGTGCAAGGCAGGCGCTCTCCCAGCTGAGCTATGGCCCCATAACAAAATTGGTGGGTCTGGGCAGATTCGAACTGCCGACCTCACCCTTATCAGGGGTGCGCTCTAACCAACTGAGCTACAGACCCAATTTCGAGCTTGTAACTGTTAGCTCAGAGCTATCAGCTTGGAGCTTAAAGCTGCTTCTATCGTCTTCTTCAATGAATCAAGCAATTCGTGTGGGAGCTCATGCAGCAGCTGATGTCGTCGATTAAGGAGGTGATCCAGCCGCAGGTTCCCCTACGGCTACCTTGTTACGACTTCACCCCAGTCATGAATCACACCGTGGTAACCGTCCTCCCGAAGGTTAGACTAGCTACTTCTGGTGCAACCCACTCCCATGGTGTGACGGGCGGTGTGTACAAGGCCCGGGAACGTATTCACCGCGACATTCTGATTCGCGATTACTAGCGATTCCGACTTCACGCAGTCGAGTTGCAGACTGCGATCCGGACTACGATCGGTTTTATGGGATTAGCTCCACCTCGCGGCTTGGCAACCCTTTGTACCGACCATTGTAGCACGTGTGTAGCCCAGGCCGTAAGGGCCATGATGACTTGACGTCATCCCCACCTTCCTCCGGTTTGTCACCGGCAGTCTCCTTAGAGTGCCCACCATTACGTGCTGGTAACTAAGGACAAGGGTTGCGCTCGTTACGGGACTTAACCCAACATCTCACGACACGAGCTGACGACAGCCATGCAGCACCTGTCTCAATGTTCCCGAAGGCACCAATCCATCTCTGGAAAGTTCATTGGATGTCAAGGCCTGGTAAGGTTCTTCGCGTTGCTTCGAATTAAACCACATGCTCCACCGCTTGTGCGGGCCCCCGTCAATTCATTTGAGTTTTAACCTTGCGGCCGTACTCCCCAGGCGGTCAACTTAATGCGTTAGCTGCGCCACTAAGAGCTCAAGGCTCCCAACGGCTAGTTGACATCGTTTACGGCGTGGACTACCAGGGTATCTAATCCTGTTTGCTCCCCACGCTTTCGCACCTCAGTGTCAGTATCAGTCCAGGTGGTCGCCTTCGCCACTGGTGTTCCTTCCTATATCTACGCATTTCACCGCTACACAGGAAATTCCACCACCCTCTACCATACTCTAGCTTGCCAGTTTTGGATGCAGTTCCCAGGTTGAGCCCGGGGATTTCACATCCAACTTAACAAACCACCTACGCGCGCTTTACGCCCAGTAATTCCGATTAACGCTTGCACCCTCTGTATTACCGCGGCTGCTGGCACAGAGTTAGCCGGTGCTTATTCTGTCGGTAACGTCAAAACAGCAAAGTATTAATTTACTGCCCTTCCTCCCAACTTAAAGTGCTTTACAATCCGAAGACCTTCTTCACACACGCGGCATGGCTGGATCAGGCTTTCGCCCATTGTCCAATATTCCCCACTGCTGCCTCCCGTAGGAGTCTGGACCGTGTCTCAGTTCCAGTGTGACTGATCATCCTCTCAGACCAGTTACGGATCGTCGCCTTGGTGAGCCATTACCTCACCAACTAGCTAATCCGACCTAGGCTCATCTGATAGCGCAAGGCCCGAAGGTCCCCTGCTTTCTCCCGTAGGACGTATGCGGTATTAGCGTTCCTTTCGAAACGTTGTCCCCCACTACCAGGCAGATTCCTAGGCATTACTCACCCGTCCGCCGCTGAATCCAGGAGCAAGCTCCTTTCATCCGCTCGACTTGCATGTGTTAGGCCTGCCGCCAGCGTTCAATCTGAGCCATGATCAAACTCTTCAGTTCAAACATCTTTGGGTTTTTAAGAAACCCTAAACTTGGCTCAGCAATCGTTGGTTACATCTTTGATTTCTCGCGGAGTAACTTGTGATGCTGATAATCTTGTTGACTATCAGTCTGACTGCACAAGCACCCACACGAATTGCTTGATTCAGTTGTTAAAGAGCGGTTGGTTAAGATCTTTCGTCTCAACCGAGGCGCGCATTCTACAGCAGCCTCATTTGCTGTCAAGTGATTATTTTCAGAAGTTTTCGAAGAATTCTTCAACAACTTCAACCACTTGCGCTTCCGATCTCTCGTTAGCGGGAGGCGAATTCTACAGCGTTAATCGCTGCTGTCAACACCTCTTTTTCTCCGCTTTCGACCGAGAAGATCGAACCGTTAAAAGAGCTACACATCACTGCCCTTTCAACTCCTTCCAGGCTTCGATGATCTGAAGCAAGCCGCGGTCGAAAACTGCGTAACTCTTTGAATCTCAAGGAGTTTTCCGTTTCGACTGCGCCGGAAGTGGGGCGAATTATAGACCTCTGGAATCTGCCGTCAACCGTTAATTTCGCTTTTCTTTCAATAACTTGCGTATTGGTTAAAAAACATCCAATCAGATGAGAAAAGAGCTCCTTCTATATAGAAGAAGACTTAAAGGACGCCTTCCTCCTTCAACATAGCCACCGCACCTGCCCCCAGGCCCAGCACCCGCTGCAGAACCTCTAACGTGTGCTCACCTAATAAAGGAGGCGCATGACGATATTCAACGGGCGTCTCCGACAATCGAATCGGGCTGGCCACCTGGGGCACCATCCCCGCCAATGCATGAGGCAGTTCGATCGCCAGACCGCGCGCCTTCACTTGTGGATCTTCAAACACCTGCGACAGATCATTGATCGGCCCACAAGGCACACCCGCATGCTCCAATTGAGCAACCCACTCGGCTGTCGTCTTGAAAACCGTCGCCTGGCGGATCAGTGGAATCAACACCGCGCGGTTCGCCACTCGCAGCTTGTTGGTCGCGAAGCGCGGATCATCCGCCCAGTGCGGCTGCCCGGCGACTTCGGCGAACTTGCGGAACTGCCCGTCATTGCCCACGGTGAGGATGAAGTCGCCATCCGCCGTAGGAAAGTCCTGATAAGGCACGATATTGGGATGGGCATTGCCCAGACGCTTTGGCGCATTGCCGGTGGTCAGGTAGTTCATCGCCTGGTTAGCCAGACACGCGACCTGCACATCCAGCAACGCCATATCGATGTGCTGGCCACCACCGTCGTGATCGCGATGAGCCAACGCCGCGAGAATCGCCACCGTTGAATACAGCCCGGTGAGAATATCCGTCAGCGCTACGCCCACTTTCACCGGGCCAGCACCTTCATCTCCTTCAGGTCGACCAGTCAGACTCATCAAGCCGCCGAGGCCCTGGATCATGAAGTCATACCCTGCACGCTTGGCGTAAGGACCGGTCTGACCGAAGCCGGTGATAGAGCAATAGATCAGATTCGGGTTGAGCGCCTTCAGCGACTCATAGTCCAGGCCATAGGCCGCCAGACCGCCCACCTTGAAATTCTCGATGAGGATGTCCGACTTCGCCGCCAGGTCGCGCACCAGCTTCTGCCCTTCAGGACGGGTGAAGTCGATGGTCACCGATTGCTTGTTGCGGTTGGCCGACAGGTAATAAGCCGCTTCCGACGTGTTCTCGCCGTAAGCGTCTTTGAGAAAGGGCGGACCCCACGCGCGAGTATCGTCACCATTGCCTGGCCGCTCGACCTTGATCACTTCGGCGCCAAGGTCGGCGAGGATTTGCCCAGCCCAAGGCCCGGCCAGCACTCGCGATAAATCCAGTACCCGCAGATGCGACAGCGCGCCCATGGTCTGCTCTCCTATTAATAGAACGCCTGCAGACCGGTTTGCGCACGCCCGAGGATCAGCGCGTGAACGTCATGGGTACCTTCATAGGTATTCACCACTTCCAGGTTGACCAGGTGACGGGCCACACCGAACTCATCGGAGATGCCGTTACCACCGAGCATGTCGCGCGCCATCCGCGCGATATCCAGCGACTTGCCGCAGGAGTTGCGCTTCATGATCGAAGTGATTTCAACGGCGGCAGTGCCTTCATCCTTCATCCGACCCAAGCGCAGGCAGCCTTGCAGTGCCAGAGTGATTTCGGTCTGCATGTCGGCGAGTTTCTTCTGTACCAGCTGAGTTGCGGCCAGCGGACGACCGAACTGCTGACGATCCAGAGTGTATTGGCGCGCAGTGTGCCAGCAGAATTCGGCAGCGCCCAGCGCGCCCCAGGAAATGCCATAGCGTGCGGAATTGAGGCAGGTGAAAGGACCTTTCAGGCCACGGACATCCGGGAAAATGTTCTCTTCCGGCACGAACACGTTGTCCATGACGATCTCACCGGTGATCGAAGCGCGCAGGCCGACCTTGCCGTGAATCGCCGGAGCGCTCAGACCTTTCCAGCCTTTCTCCAGAACGAAGCCACGGATATCGCCGGCATCGTCCTTGGCCCAGACCACGAAGACGTCAGCGATCGGGCTGTTGGTGATCCACATTTTCGCACCGGTCAGGCTGTAGCCGCCATCAACCTTACGCGCCCGGCTAATCATCGCGCCCGGATCGGAACCGTGGTTCGGCTCGGTCAGACCAAAGCAACCGATCCATTCGCCGGAAGCCAGCTTCGGCAGATACTTCTGTTTCTGTGCTTCGGTACCGAATTCGTTGATCGGCACCATCACCAGCGAGGACTGCACACTCATCATCGAGCGATAACCGGAGTCGACGCGCTCGACCTCACGTGCGATCAAGCCATAACTGACGTAATTCAGACCGCTGCCACCGTATTGCTCTGGAATGGTGGCGCCGAGCAGGCCGACTTCACCCATCTCGCGGAAGATTGCCGGATCGGTCTTTTCATGCCGGAAAGCTTCGAGCACACGCGGCGCCAGACTCTGTTGAGCGAACTGCGCGGCGGTATCGCGGATCATCCGCTCTTCTTCGGTGAGCTGTTGATCCAGCAGCAGGGGATCGATCCAATTGAAACTAGCTTTACCGCCCATGAGTGTGCCCTCGCAATCGGGTGAATTAACGTGGCATTGATCCTAGGCGCGGTTCGCCATCGCGGCAAACGAGGATTTCGCATCCTGTTGTGCTAATTTCTCACTCCGAACCGTCGCGAATTGCCTTTTATGCGGCGCATTAGTGAGGTTGACGTACATGCGCAGGAAGATCCCCAGCACCGCCGCACTGATCAGCTTCGAAGCTGCCGCCCGCCATGAGAGCTTTACCCGGGCCGCTGAAGAGCTGTCGCTCACCCAAGGCGCCATTTGCCGACAGATCGCCAGCCTCGAAGAGTTCCTCAGCGTGCAACTGTTCCGGCGCTCGCGACGTGGGGTGAAGCTGACGGAAGCGGGACTTTCCTACAGTCGCCGGGTGGCGACTCAGCTCGATGCAGTGGAGCGCGACACCCTCTCGGTGATGGGCCAGCAGGGCACCAACGTCATCGAGCTCGCAGTCGTCCCGACCTTCGGCACGCAATGGCTGCTGCCACGGCTCAAGGATTTCCAGCTCAAGCACCCGGAAGTGACCGTCAACCTGACCAACCGCACCCGGCCATTCCTGTTTGCCGACACCGAATTCGATGCCGCGATTTACTTCGGCGACGCCGACTGGTCGGGTACCGAATCCCACAGGTTGATGGGCGAAAATCCGATGCCGGTGTGCAGCCCCGCCCTACTCGGCGATCGCAAGCAACTGACAGCGCAAGCCATCGCCGAGCTACCGCTGCTGCAGCAGACGACCCGACCTTACGCCTGGCGCCAATGGTTCAACTCGCAACAGCTGAATATTCCGCGCGACATGACAGGTCCACGCTACGAGCTATTCTCCATGCTTGCCCAGGCAGCCATGCACGACATGGGCGTCGCGCTGATTCCGCCGTTTCTGATCCAGCGCGAGCTGGCAGAGAAACGTCTGGTGGTTGCCAACCCTCAAGCGCTCTCCAGCATCAAGGCCTATTACCTGATGATTCCGGAGCGAAAGGTCGAATCGGCATCGCTGAAGGCATTTCGCGACTGGCTGGTAAATCAAGCGCAGAGCTACAGCCTAGAAGAATAAAGGCTTTGCGCAATACTTAACCCCGTAGTCAGAAAAGCCAAAGCCCTACAGATATAATTATTTGTCGCTTTTGCGCAGACTGTATCCGAAAGTCGTACAGACGTCCCACAAGCTGCAAAACACGTGGCTTTCAGCCTCTAATGGCGACTCATTACTGCCTATTCACGCCACCGATGCGAATTTTTTTTAAATTAAGCCAGAATCCTTGCAGGGCACGGCCTGCAAGGGATTCAACTGGCCATCTGCGACATTCGGTCACGGCATGACTTGTAGTTAATTTTCCGTCACCCGTCATAATCCCTTGAAGGGCATAAAGTTCGCCTGCAAAATGCCGCGCCCCGCCCTGATTCGGCGGGATCGTGCTGATCGGCCGCCCCAGTCGCACCATCCGTAGTGCATGGGTTTACTCAATAAGATCACGCAGGAGATTTGACGTGCACATTGGTGTTCCTCTCGAAACCCAGACCGGTGAAACACGGGTTGCTGCAACCCCGGAAACCATCAAGAAGCTGATCAGCCAAGGCCATAAGGTCACTGTGCAAAGCGGCGCTGGCGTCAAAGCCAGTGTCGTCGACAGTGCCTATGAAGCGGCCGGCGCAAGCATTGGCAGCGCCAATGACGCGTTCGGCGCCGAGCTGATACTCAAAGTGGTCGCGCCAAGCGATGCCGAACTGACGCTGATCAAGCGCGGTGCGGTGCTGGTGGGCATGCTCAACCCATTCAACAACGAGACCATCGCGAAGATGGCCGAATGCGGCATTACCGCGTTCGCCCTCGAGGCGGCACCGCGCACCTCGCGGGCGCAGAGTCTTGATGTGTTGTCGTCGCAGGCGAACATCGCCGGCTACAAAGCAGTGTTGCTCGCCGCTCACTATTACCCACGCTTCATGCCGATGCTGATGACTGCTGCGGGCACCGTGAAAGCGGCGCGCGTGCTGATTCTTGGCGCAGGCGTGGCCGGTTTGCAGGCGATTGCCACGGCGAAACGTCTGGGTGCGGTGATCGAAGCCTCCGACGTGCGCCCTGCGGTGAAGGAACAGATCGAATCCCTCGGCGCGAAGTTCGTCGACGTGCCTTACGAGACCGATGAAGAGCGCGAATGCGCCGTCGGTGTCGGCGGTTACGCGCGGCCGATGCCGGCGAGCTGGATGCAGCGTCAGGCCCAGGCTGTGCACGAGCGCGCCAAGCAGGCCGATATCGTCATCACCACCGCGCTGATTCCGGGCCGCAAGGCGCCGACGCTGCTCAGCGCCGAGACCGTGGCACAGATGAAACCGGGCTCGGTGGTCATCGACCTCGCCGCCGCCCAGGGTGGCAACTGCCCACTGACCGTCGCCGATCAGGTCGCTGTGGAAAACGGTGTGACCATCGTCGGCCCGACCAACCTCGCCGGTGAAGTCCCTGCCGATGCTTCGGCGCTGTACGCACGCAACCTGCTGGACTTCCTCAAGCTGGTGTTCACCAAGGAAGGCCAGTTCGACGTCAACCTCGAAGACGACATCGTCGCCGCGTGCCTGATGTGCCGCGACGGCCAAGTCATCCGCAAAAACGCCTAAGCAGGGATTCAGACGATGGAAGAGCTTATCTCCCCCGGTATCTACAACCTGATCATCTTCGTGCTGGCGATTTATGTCGGTTACCACGTGGTCTGGAACGTTACACCTGCGCTGCACACGCCGTTGATGGCAGTCACCAACGCGATCTCGGCGATCGTGATCGTCGGCGCCATGCTCGCCGCTGCGCTGACCGTTACGCCGCTGGGCAAGACCATGGGCACGCTGGCTGTGGCACTGGCGGCGGTCAATGTGTTCGGTGGCTTCCTGGTCACCCGCCGCATGCTTGAGATGTTCAAGAAGAAAGCCCCGAAAGCAAAAGAAGAGGCGCCGAAGTAATGAGCATGAATCTCGTCACGACGCTCTACCTGATCGCGTCGATCTGCTTTATCCAGGCCCTCAAAGGCCTGTCGCACCCGACCACTTCGCGGCGCGGCAACCTGTTCGGCATGCTTGGCATGGCGCTGGCTATCCTCACCACCGTCGGCCTAATCTATAAGTTGGGCGCCGAGCTGGCCACTGCCGGTATCGGTTACGTGATCGTGGGCCTGCTGATCGGCGGTACCGCCGGCTCGATCATGGCCAAGCGCGTTGAAATGACCAAGATGCCGGAACTGGTAGCGTTCATGCACAGCATGATCGGCCTCGCGGCGGTGTTTATTGCCATCGCGGCGGTGGTCGAGCCGCAATCGCTGGGTATCGTTAAACAACTGGGCGATGCGATTCCGGCGGGCAACCGTCTGGAGCTGTTCCTCGGTGCTGCGATCGGTGCTATCACCTTCTCGGGTTCGGTGATCGCCTTCGGCAAGCTCTCAGGCAAATACAAGTTCCGTCTGTTCCAGGGCGCACCGGTACAGTTCGCCGGTCAGCACAAGCTCAATGCGGTTCTGGGTCTGGCTACGCTGGTTCTCGGCCTGACCTTCATGTTCACCGGCAACCTCATGGCGTTCGCGCTGATGCTGGCACTGGCGTTCGTGATGGGCGTGCTGATCATCATCCCGATCGGCGGCGCCGACATGCCGGTAGTGGTGTCGATGCTCAACAGCTATTCCGGCTGGGCGGCGGCGGGCATCGGTTTCTCGCTGAACAACTCGATGCTGATCATTGCCGGCTCGCTGGTGGGTTCGAGCGGTGCGATTCTCTCGTACATCATGTGCAAGGCGATGAATCGCTCCTTCTTTAATGTACTGCTCGGCGGTTTCGGCAATACGGCAGATGCAGGCCCTGCCGGTGCGCAGGAAGCCCGTCCGGTGAAATCCGGCTCGGCTGATGACGCAACCTTCCTGCTGACCAACGCCGACACCGTGATCATCGTCCCGGGCTACGGTCTGGCAGTGGCCCGTGCACAACACGCACTGAAGGAACTGACCGAGAAGCTGACCCATCGCGGCGTGACCGTGAAGTACGCGATTCACCCGGTGGCCGGTCGCATGCCTGGGCATATGAACGTCCTGCTCGCCGAGGCCGAAGTGCCTTACGATCAGGTGTTCGAGATGGAAGACATCAACTCCGAGTTCGGTCAGGCCGACGTTGTGCTGGTGCTCGGTGCGAACGACGTGGTCAACCCGGCCGCGAAGAACGATCCGAAGTCGCCGATTGCCGGTATGCCGATTCTCGAAGCGTTCAAGGCCAAGACCATCATCGTCAACAAGCGCTCGATGGCCAGCGGCTACGCCGGCCTGGACAACGAACTGTTCTATCTGGACAAGACCATGATGGTTTTCGGCGACGCGAAGAAAGTCATCGAAGACATGGTCAAAGCGGTTGAGTAATCACCCGTTGCAATAGCGAACGCCCCGACTTGTCGGGGCGTTTTTGTTTGCGCCAGACGCTGGACAATTTGCCGCGTTGTTGCAGATCCGGTAACGGTGTTTTACTGCAAACCCGCGAAATAGAGACCTCGTTTGCGACCTTGGTAGCGGGACAGGCGCCGGCCAAATTCACTAGACTGCGCATCCTGCTACTCGTTGCCCGAGATAATAATCCATGTACCGTGACCGTATTCGCCTGCCTTCGTTGTTGGATAAAGTGATGAGCGCTGCCGACGCCGCTGCTCTGATTGAGGACGGCATGACCGTCGGCATGAGCGGTTTCACCCGCGCCGGCGAAGCCAAGGCCGTTCCCCACGCACTGGCCGAGCGCGCCAAGGTCACGCCGCTGAAGATCAGCCTGATGACCGGCGCCAGCCTGGGTAACGACCTCGACAAGCAACTGACCGAGGCTGGCGTGCTGTCGCGGCGTATGCCGTTTCAGGTCGACAGCACGTTGCGCAAGGCGATCAACGCCGGCGAAGTGATGTTCATTGACCAGCATCTCTCGGAAACCGTAGAGCAACTGCGCAACCAACAGTTGAAGCTGCCGGACATCGCCGTCATCGAGGCAGTCGCCATCACTGAACAAGGCCATATCGTGCCGACCACTTCGGTGGGCAACTCGGCCAGCTTCGCGATCTTCGCCAAACAAGTGATCGTCGAGATCAACCTGGCCCACAACGCCAACCTCGAAGGCCTGCACGACATCTATATCCCGACGTACCGCCCGACGCGCACGCCAATCCCGCTGGTAAAAGTCGACGATCGCATCGGCAGCACGGCGATCCCGATTCCGCCGGAGAAGATCGTTGCGATTGTCATCACTCAGCAGTCGGACTCGCCGTCCACAGTGTCGGTACCGGACGTTGATACCAACGCTATCGCTGAACACCTGATCACCTTCTTCAAGCAGGAAGTTGCGGCCGGGCGTATGACGAACAAGCTCGGCCCGCTGCAAGCCGGAATTGGCAACATCGCCAACGCGGTGATGTGCGGCTTGATCGACTCGCCGTTCGAAGACCTGACCATGTACTCGGAAGTGCTCCAGGATTCGACTTTCGACCTGATCGATGCCGGCAAGCTGAGCTTCGCCTCGGGCAGCTCGATCACCCTGTCCGAGCGGCGCAACAGCGACGTGTTCGGCAACCTGGAGAAGTACAAGGACAAACTGATTCTGCGGCCGCAGGAGATCTCCAATCACCCGGAGGTGGTGCGGCGTCTGGGCATCATCGGCATCAACACCGCGCTGGAGTTCGACATCTACGGCAACGTCAACTCCACCCATGTCTGCGGCACGCGGATGATGAACGGCATCGGCGGCTCCGGCGACTTCGCGCGCAATGCGCATCTGGCGGTATTCGTGACCAAGTCGATCGCCAAGGGTGGCGCGATTTCCAGCGTGGTGCCGATGGTCAGCCACGTCGACCATACCGAGCATGACGTCGACATTCTGGTGACCGAGGTCGGCCTCGCCGACCTGCGTGGCCTGGCGCCACGGGAGCGCGCACGAGTGATCATCGACAACTGCGTGCATCCGGACTTTCGCCAGGCACTGAATGATTACTTCAGCGCTGCCTGTGCAATCGGCGGTCATACCCCGCACATCCTGCGCGAAGCACTGAGCTGGCATATGAACCTGGAAGAAACCGGGCGCATGCTGGCGGTGTGATTCACACAGATAATCACCGAGGCAAACACAGTTTTGCCTCGGTGGATGCTCGCGAGAAGCAGGATCGCAAAAAACTGTACTGCTGTACCGGTCTTTTCCTACAGCAAAGTCCTACTCATACCCTCGATACAAGCCGAAATGCACCAATCAAGTGCGGACAGGTACAGTTTGCCCAATTTCGACCCGTACACCATTCATAAACAGTTAACTGCTCACTCACAATACAAATGAACTGTATCTACAGAGACTATCCAAACGAGAGGATCATGGGCACCAGTCAAACCACTACCTGATCCCGCCACAAGCGGAAGGATGTCAACCATGGAACGTACACTCAGTTCCGAACTGTTCTTCGAAGACAAAGCTGTAAACACCCAGGCTTCCCTGCCTCTGCGCGTTATTGCCAACCTGATGTTGTGGCAGCGCCGCATCTCCAGCCGCCACCAATTGGCCCGTCTGGATTCGCGTCTGCTGGCTGATGCCGGTATCAGCGAAGCACAACGCTACGAAGAGCTGAGCAAGCCGTTCTGGCGCTAAGCAGCGTCGCTGGCTCTGGTCGTCAGACCCACCGCCAGCAACCCGAATTGCACAAGCAGAACCCGTCGTGGGCAACCACGACGGGTTTTGTCGTTTCAGGGCCTTGAATGCTCTTAAACACACCCTGAACGAGCACAGGTACAATTTACGAAACACTAAAATAATACCGGTACAGTTATCCAGGACCTTTGAGTATCACTGGCCACCACTGGGCGAACCGCATCTGGCAGCCTAATATCCATGCAGAACGTGGCGAACGTTGCGCAACAGGCGTCTGACTCCTCAGATACCGAGCCACCTCTCACTACGGTTTATCCAAAGGAGTTCCATCATGACCCGTCTTCGTCTGCTCAGTGCCGCCGCCCTGCTGGCCGTGGCTGCCAACGCCAGCGCTACCAGCTTCATCGTCACCACCGACTCGATCGTCGGCGCGCTGAAAGCCACTTCCGACGCCACTTCCGATGTGACCTCCTCGTTCCGTGACGACAAGATCGTCCTCGCCGCCCGCGACGATGCCGCCAGCTTCGTGGCCAGCGAAGGCGATATCCGCGGGGTGAAACTGGAAAGTGCGCTCGATCACATCCGCCATCAGGCGCCACAACTCAATGCCACCGATGCCCAATTGGCTCAGGCCATTCTGACCCTCTGATCGTTTGCGTATTGCGGGACACGCCAGCCGTGTCCCGATGTTTCAACGCTGGCTCTGGCCCGGGCATTTGCGCTAGCCTTCAGACTCGTTAACAGTTGTCGAGTCCCATGCGCTTTCTTCCAAACCTGCTCATCTCTTCTGCCTTGTTCAGCGCCTGCTGGGCGATGTCCGCCAACGCCTTCGATGCATTCAATGCGTCGACCCAAGGCACGGTTGTCAGCGGTTACGCGACCAGCATGGTGTCTTCTGCGCCGTTCGACCGTAAACTGCTGCTCGCCGCCCATGATGATGCGGCCGCCTTTGTTGCCAGTGACGGTGAATGGCGAGGCGCACGGCTGGAATCCGCGCTGCATTACCTGCGCAAAACCCGGCCAAAACTTCATGCCAGCGACCTTGAACTGGCAGAGGCAATTCTCGTCCAATAGTTATCCTTGTCCTTCCGGAGTCGTTCCATGCGTAGCCCGCTGATTGCTGCCGTCCTTGGCCTGTTTGTGTTGGCCGATGTGGCCCAGGCGCACACCCTGGTAGCCACCAGTAACATCATCGTTCGTGCCTCCCAGCGCACTATCGATTTCACTTCCGACACCACCACGTCGATTCGCGATTCGAAAATCATCCGCGAAGCCCACGACGACGCCGCCAGTTTCGTCGCCAGCAACGGCGACATCCGTGGCGCGCACCTCGAAGCCGCGCTCAACACCTTGCGCACTCGCGTGCCGGAAGCGCGCGACGCCAGTGATCAGGTACTCGCCGAAGCCATCCTCGCACTGTGAGGTCCGTTGGCGCCTGGCTGCTGGCCGGGGCGTTGTTGCTGCTTGGCAACAGCGCCCACGCCGGCCTGCAATTGCGGCTCAAGACCGAGGGTCTGAGCCCGGCTCAACAACAGGCCAGTCAGGCGCTGATCGATGAGGCGATGGCGAAACTGCCGCCGAGCTTCATCGAGCGGCTGGATCGGCGCATCGACGTCGGCTGGACCGACGACATGCCAGCCAACGCTTACGGGCAGGCGACGCTGGTTGCCGAACTCGATCTGAACCGCAAGCTGCTCGCCAGCCTCACCGATGGCAGCGCGGCGAAAGAGAAAACCAATCGCCCCCACGGCACTGTGCGCCAGGAACTGCTGGCCACGGTGCTGCACGAAATTACCCACATTTATGATCGTGCGCGTTTATGGCCGGGCGCCGAGCGCACGTTGATCCAGCGCTGCACCCGACGCTTCAACAGCGCCGGGCTGATCGGCATTCCCGATGAGTGTCGCGGGCAGAACGGTCGCCGCTTCACCATCAGCGACGACCCGCGCCTGCTCGATCTGGCCGGGTGGCAACAGTACGTCGGCCGCCGTGGCGAGCGTGAACAACACAACCGCCAGATCGCCCGCAGTCCGGACCTCTACGAGATTTCCAGTCCCAAGGAATTCGTCGCGGTCAACATGGAGTACTTCCTCCTCGACCCGAGCTACGCCTGCCGCCGCCCGGCGCTGTATCGCTACTACAAGGAACATTTCGGCTGGGCGCCGCCAGCGCAGGACACCTGCAGCAAGAGCTTCGCCTTTCTCAATGCGGGCAATGACTTCGCCAAGCAGCCTCTGGGGCAAGTCGATCCGAAACGGGTCTACGCGGTCGATTACCTGCTGGCCGAGGCCAATCAGAACTGGGTCAGCCGCTGGGGCCACAGCATGCTGCGCCTGGTGATCTGCGCCCCAGGTCGCCCGCGTGGCCCGGATTGCCGCCTCGACCTCGATCAGCACCTGGTGCTGTCCTATCGCGCCTTCGTTGGCGATGTGCAGCTGTCGAGCTGGGACGGACTGGTCGGCAAGTACCCGTCGCGGCTGTTCGTGTTGCCGCTGGCGCAAGTGATCGACGAATACACCAAGACCGAGCTGCGCAGCCTCGCTTCGGTGCCGCTGAACCTGTCTCGCGAGGAAATCGAAGGCGTGGTCGAACACGCTGCCGAGATGCACTGGAGCTACGACGGCAACTATTTCTTCCTGTCCAACAACTGCGCGGTAGAAGGTTTGAAACTGTTGCGCAGCGGCAGCAATAACAGCCAACTGGTCGGCCTCGACAGCATCATGCCCAACGGCTTGCTCGAAGTGCTCAAGGGCCGTGGTCTGGCCGACACCAGTGTGCTCGACGATCCGAAAGAAGCGCTGCGCCTGGGTTACCGCTTCGACTCGTTCCGCGATCGTTATCAGGCGATGTTCGATGTGTTGAAGAAGCAGCTGCCGATCAAGCAGACCACTGTCGAAGACTGGCTGTCACTCAGCGCTGAACAACGCCGCGAATGGTTCGACCGCGCCGACCTGCGCACCAGCGCGGCGCTGTTGCTGCTTGAGCAGGCTAGTTTCCGCCGGCAGTTGTTACTGGCGCAGGATGAGGTCAAGCAACGTTACCTCGGTGCCCGCGAGCTGGAAAACGGCGGCATGGACAAAGCCAATGCGACCTTGCAGGAGATCCTCGCCAACAGTGGCTTCCTCAGCCGCCCGGCGGAACTGCTCGACTCCAAGGGTTACGGACTACCGCAGCCGAGCGAGTTTGGCCGACTGGAAGCGGAAAGCAGCCAGCGGCAGAAGAAGCTGCTGGCGCTGTCCGGCGACCTCGATACTGAAGTGCGCAAGCTGCTTGAACCCAAGCGTGCCGCCGAGATTGCCGCCAGCGAGGCCAACGTCAAGCAGATTGGCGAACATTTGCGCAAACTGCACAAGGCCTCGGGCGGACTGCAATTACCCTGAGCACAAAAAAAGGCTTCAGAACGCCTGTTCTGAAGCCTTTTTGTTTTCCCCTGCGACCTTAGACGCGAGCAGTGCGCACGCCTTGGGACAGCGCCGAACACAAACTCAATACGCCATCGATGGCCTGCTCAGGCGTATCGGCACTGGCAATGTGATCGATCAACGCCGAGCCCACCACCACACCATCAGCCAGACGCGCGATCGCTGCGGCCTGCTCCGGTGTCCGGATACCGAAACCGATGCTGATCGGCAGGTCGGTATGCCGACGAAGACGTGTAACCGCCTCTTCCACATGTTCCAGCGTTGCCGCACCGGCACCGGTCACCCCGGCCACCGACACGTAATAGACAAAACCGGAGCTGCCATTGAGCACGCGAGGCAAACGCGCGTCGTCGGTGGTCGGTGTGGTCAGGCGAATGAAATCCAGCCCGGCAGCCTGCGCCGGGTCACACAGCTCTTCGTTGTGCTCTGGCGGCATGTCGACCACGATCAGGCCATCGACGCCAGCCTCTTTGGCTTCGGCGATAAAACGCTCGACGCCGAATTTGTGGATCGGGTTGAAGTAACCCATCAACACCAGCGGCGTGTCGCTGTTGCCTTCACGGAACTCGCGAACCATCTGCAGGGTCTTCGCCAGATTCTGTTTGGCCGCCAGCGCGCGGATGTTGGCCAACTGGATCGCCGGGCCATCGGCCATCGGATCGGTGAACGGCATGCCCAGTTCGATCACGTCGGCACCCGCCGCCGGCAGGCCTTTGAGGATTGCCAGCGAAGTGTCGTAGTCAGGATCACCAGCGGTGACGAAGGTCACCAGCGCGGCGCGGTTCTGTTGCTTGAGGTCGGCAAAGCGGGTTTGCAGGCGGCTCATCAGTGCTTCTCCTGCTGCGACTGTTGCATATGGTGCATCACGGTTTGCATGTCCTTGTCGCCACGGCCCGAGAGGTTGACCACCATCAGGTGATCCTTTGGCAGTTTCGGTGCGCGCTTGAACACTTCGGCCAGGGCGTGGGCGCTTTCCAGGGCAGGAATGATCCCTTCCAGACGGCAGCATTTGTGGAACGCTTCAAGCGCTTCGTCGTCGGTTACCGAGGTGTACTGGACGCGGCCGATGTCGTGCAACCAGGCGTGTTCAGGGCCGATGCCCGGATAGTCGAGGCCGGCGGAAATCGAGTGGGCGTCGATGATCTGGCCATCGTCGTCCTGCAGCAGGAAGGTGCGGTTACCGTGCAGCACGCCCGGCACCCCGCCGTTCAGACTGGCCGCGTGCTTGCCGGTTTCGATGCCGTAACCGGCGGCTTCGACGCCGATGATCTCCACGCTCTTGTCATCGAGGAACGGGTGGAACAGGCCCATGGCGTTGGAACCGCCACCGATGCACGCCACCAGGCTGTCCGGCAGACGACCTTCCTGAGCCTGCAGCTGATCGCGGGTTTCCTTGCCGATGACGGCCTGGAAGTCGCGAACCATTGCAGGATAAGGGTGCGGGCCGGCCACGGTGCCGATCAGGTAGAAGGTGTTGTCGACGTTGGTCACCCAGTCACGCAGAGCTTCGTTCATCGCGTCTTTCAGGGTGCCGGTGCCAGCCACGACCGGAATGACTTCAGCGCCGAGCAGCTTCATGCGGAAGACGTTGGCCTGCTGACGTTCGATATCGGTGGTGCCCATGTAGATCACGCAGTCCAGACCGAACCGCGCAGCAACGGTGGCCGTGGCCACGCCGTGCATGCCGGCGCCGGTTTCGGCGATGATGCGCTTCTTGCCCATGCGCCGCGCCAGCAGAATCTGGCCGATGCAGTTGTTGATCTTGTGCGCGCCGGTGTGGTTCAGCTCTTCGCGCTTGAGGTAGATCTTCGCGCCGCCGCAGAACTCGGTCAGGCGTTCGGCGAAATACAGCGGGCTCGGACGTCCGACGTAATCACGCTGGAAGTAGGCCAATTCTTCCTTGAATGCCGGATCTTCCTTGGCCGCTTCGTATTCGCGAGCCAAGTCGAGGATCAACGGCATCAGGGTTTCCGCTACATAACGGCCACCGAACGCACCGAACAGGCCGTTGGCGTCAGGGCCGTTACGCAGATCAGAGTTGTTCGAAGTCTGGGTCATGGGTCGCTCCAGGTGAATTCGGTCAGAAGACAATGACGATCACTCTACCCCTGACTTTCCAGGCTGAAAACCGATAAGATCGCCACAACCTGTCAGGAAAACTCACAGATACCATGAGCCACGACCTTCCCCCGCTAAATGCCTTGCGCGCCTTCGAGGCCACTGCCCGTCTGAACAGTGTGAGTCAGGCTGCCGAACAGCTGCACGTCACCCACGGCGCGGTCAGCCGCCAGCTCAAGGTGCTTGAAGAACATCTAGGGGTGAGCCTGTTCGTCAAGGACGGACGCGGCTTGAAACTCACAGATGCCGGAGCGCGTCTGCGCGATGCCAGCGCTGAGGCGTTCGATCGGTTGCGCAGTGTTTGCGCCGAACTTACGCAAAGCACAGCGGATGCGCCGTTCGTGCTGGGTTGTTCCGGGAGCCTGCTGGCGCGCTGGTTTATTCCGCGTCTGGGGCGGCTGAACGCCGATTTGCCGGATCTGCGTCTGCACCTGTCGGCCGGTGAAGGTGATCTCGATCCCCGGCGCCCGGGCCTTGATGCGCTGTTGCTGTTCGCCGAACCACCGTGGCCCGCCGATATGCAGGTCTATGAACTGGCGGTGGAACGCATCGGCCCCGTAATGAGCCCGCTGTATAGCGGTTATCAGAAGCTGCACACCGCTGTGGCCGCAGATCTTTTTGATGAGCCCTTGCTGCACACCACCTCTCGCCCACAAGCCTGGCCCAGCTGGGCGCAGCAAAACTACCTCGATCCCAGGGCGTTGAAGCTCGGGCAAGGGTTTGAGCATTTGTATTATTTGCTGGAGGCGGCTGTTGCAGGTCTCGGCGTGGCAATCGCGCCGGAGCCGCTGGTAACCGAAGATCTGAAGGCGGGTCGCCTGGTTGCGCCGTGGGGCTTTTGCGAAACCCAGGCGCAACTGGCGTTGTGGCTACCCAAGCGCGCCGCGGACGGGCGCGCCCGGCAACTGGCGCAGTGGCTCAAGAACGAGCTGCGCCAGCCTGATCACTCGCCGCGCTTGAACAAAAAGTAGGCGGCGAGCAGACCGATTGCACCGACAGCCACGCCGGCTGTGGTCCATGGGTGTTCTTGTGCGTAGTCACGAGTGGCAATGCCGGTCTCGCGGGTTTTCACTTTGACTTCTTCGTACGCGTCGCTGAGCAGATGACGGGAATGTTTCAGCGCACTTTCGGCGTTGCTTTTCAGCGCCTTGAGGGTCTTGCGCGACTCGTCCGAAGCATCGTCTTTCAAGCTTTCCAACGATTTGAGCAGACTCTCGATCTCGGCTTCCATGCTTTGCAACGAGGCTTTACGTAAAGAGGTGTTGGCCATGGTGGCTCTCCTGCATTGGTGATGAGTGGCGTGTGTTGGTTGGGACTTCAGCATGTCGAGAAAGTGCAGAAATTCTGAACTTCGGCAGCGCAGCGGCGCCGAAATCATCAGTGCAATTGCCTGCTAGGCTCAATTTCACACGCCATTCCAACCCAAGGAGAACGCCATGAGTGACCATCATACGTACAAGAAAGTCGAGCTGGTCGGCTCGTCCACTACCAGCATCGAAGACGCCATCAACAATGCACTGGCCGAGGCGAACAAGACCCTGCGCAATTTGGAATGGTTTGAAGTGACCGAAACCCGTGGCCACATCGAAAATGGCCAGGTAGCGCACTTTCAGGTCACGCTGAAAGTCGGCTTCAAGATTGCCGCCAGCTGAGTTTGAGCTAGTCTTCTGAACTTGCGCGCTGGCCGAGTGCCATAGGGAATGGCAAAGCGCTACAAGGTGAGCGCATCGGGTGGATGACTCGATGCCCGCCTCTTTCAATCCGACCAGGGAGTGCGACCGATGAAGAAGTTCATGTTGGCAGTAGGTTTGTTGAGCCTTGCGGGTGGTGCGTTTGCAGCCGGCAAGCCATGTGACGAGCTGAAAAGCGAAATCGCCGCGAAGCTCGATGCCAAAGGCGTATCCGGCTATTCGCTGGATGTTGTCGACAAAGGTGCGGCGGCTGATGGTGACGTTGTCGGCAGTTGCGAAGGCGGCAGCAAGGAAATCGTCTACAAGCGCGGTTGATCGCGCCTGAAATACAAAAGCCGACGTGGATGCGTCGGCTTTTTTGTGTCCAGCACTTGGAATTTGGGACGGTTTAAGATTGCTTCCCCCTCACCCCAGCCCTCTCCCCCCAAGGGGGCGAGGGGGAAAGGGAGCAGATCCGGGAAGATTCCAATCTTGAGTTCGACTGGATATTTCAGGTCGGTGTAATTCGCAAGAGCCCCTTGGTCAGTCCCCTCTCCCTCTGGGAGAGGGTTAGGGTGAGGGACTCTTCAGCCTTTCATAACTTGTGCGAGCAGTTCGTAGGAATGGATGCGATCGGCGTGTTCGTACAGATCACTGGTGAAAATCAGCTCATCCGCCTGGGTCTGCTCGATCAACACCTCAAGCTTGGCGCGGATCTTCTGCGGGCCGCCGACCATGGCGAGGCCGAGGAAATCGCCCACCGCCTCACGT
Source organism: Pseudomonas triticicola (assembly GCF_019145375.1). Classification (NCBI taxonomy): domain Bacteria; kingdom Pseudomonadati; phylum Pseudomonadota; class Gammaproteobacteria; order Pseudomonadales; family Pseudomonadaceae; genus Pseudomonas; species Pseudomonas triticicola. The sequence goes on from NZ_JAHSTX010000001.1 coordinate 4,495,656, forward strand.
TCATGGGGCAGCCACAGACCGTCCATGGTTTTCACCGGCGGACGCTGCACCAGGCTCTGGCCACGCATCAGCGCAAGAATGCGCTGGTACACCGACGTCGCCAGGTAATCGGCCTGCTCGTCGGTATCCGCTGCCACCAACGGCACGCCGAGCATCACGTACGGCTTGTCGAGCACCGCCGACGGTTTGAAGTGGTTGCGGTAGATGCGAATCGCCTCGTGCATGAAGCGCGGCGCGAAGTGCGAGGCGAAGGCGTAAGGCAAGCCGCGCTCACCCGCCAATTGCGCACTGAACAGACTTGAGCCGAGCAGCCAGATCGGCACGTTGGTGCCGGTGCCGGGCATGGCGATCACCCGTTGCTCCGGGGTGCGCGGGCCGAGGTAGCGCATCAGTTCGGCAACGTCTTCAGGGAAGTCGTCAGCGCTGCCCGAGCGCTCACGGCGCAAGGCGCGGGCGGTCATCTGGTCAGAGCCGGGGGCGCGGCCCAGACCCAGGTCGATGCGTCCCGGGTACAGGCTCTCGAGGGTGCCGAACTGCTCGGCAATCACCAGCGGCGCATGGTTGGGCAGCATCACCCCGCCAGAACCGACGCGGATCGTCGACGTGCCTCCGGCCAGATAGCCGAGCAACACCGAAGTGGCCGAACTGGCGATGCCGTCCATGTTGTGGTGTTCGGCAACCCAGAAGCGCGTGTAGCCGAATTTTTCGGCATGTTGTGCCAGATCCAGCGAGTTGCGCAGCGATTGCCCCGCGCTGCCGTTTTCGCGAACTGGCACCAGGTCGAGGGTGGAAAATTTAACGTCGGACAGTTTTTTCATGAACCTGCATCTCCGGGTGGGGAGGCAGGTTTTTCTTGCGAACGAAAACCTGCCAAATCCATAAGCGTGTTTTATGGAATGAGGGCATATACCCGAGATTCAATAGCAGCGACGAAATTTCCTACTAAAAAAGTCAACGATTCAGCCAGGCTGAACTTTGTTCCGCCGTCTATCCTCAGAAGCCTTGCTAGTAAAAACCGCGACGGCGCGGCGTTCCGCGCCATATTTGAGGAGGCAGACATGGCTATCGTGAAAAAGGCATCGGCGCATTGGGAAGGCGATCTGAAAACCGGTCTCGGCTCGATCTCCACCGAAACCGGCGTACTGCGCGAAGCGCCGTACGGCTTCAAGGCGCGCTTTGAAGGCGGCAAAGGCACCAACCCGGAAGAACTGATCGGCGCGGCCCACGCCGGCTGCTTCTCCATGGCGTTTTCGATGATTCTCGGTGATGCGGGCCTGAAGGCAGACAGCATCGACACCAACGCCGAAGTCACCCTCGATCAGGTTGACGGCGGCTTCGCGATCACTGCGGTGAAGCTGATTCTCAAGGCGAAGATCCCGGGCGCGACTCAGCAACAGTTTGAAGAGCTGAGCAACAAGGCCAAGGAAGGGTGCCCGGTTTCCAAGGTGCTGAATGCGAAGATCACCCTTGAGGCTTCGCTGGTCAGCTGATTCGGCGTTTGCCGGGCTGACGCCTTCGCGAGCAGGCCCGCTCCCACAGGGGATTTGTGCACGTCGCAGATCCAGTGTGTGCGAGCTTGCTCGCGAAGGCAGTCTCGAAACCTGCTCAGCGACCGGCAATTAATACAAGGTGTGAGCAAAGTCAGAACCCGCTCTGCAGAAATGTGGTCGAATAATCGACAGCAGCTTCAGCGCACACCCGTGCGCGCTGCCTCAAGGAGCTTCATCGATGAAACGTATTGGCTTGGCGATCCTTTGCAGTGCACTGGCCACGTCCGCTTTCGCAGCCCCGAAGGACTGCGAAGAGCTCAGAAAGGAAATCGAAAGAAATATTCAGGCGAAGGCAATTCCCTCCTACACCCTGGAAATCATCACGGCAGAAGAGGCGAAGCAGCATGACTCGGCCATGATCGTCGGCACTTGCGAGAACGGTACCAAGCGCATCATCTACCAGAAAAACGACAGCTGAAGCGCTAGATGATGCAGTGGAACTCGCGGTCTTCAGCAACGATCTCGCGCTTGGCATTGTACAAACGCGCGCTCGGCGTAAACGCCAGCGAGCGGCCTTCCAAGAGATAACGCTGGCCTGCTTCGAAGTGGTCATAACGGATCGTCAGATAACACAAACGCTCCACCGGGCCGGTGAGCAGACTGCCACCGCCGCCGAACACTTCGAAGTCGAAACGCACCCGCAGCTCGTGGCTGCCGGGCGTCACCTGGAAGAAGCGCCCGTCGTTCAAGCGCTGGTTGTCGAGACGCTCGGCCATCAGCAACTTGCCGCCGGGGCTTGGCGTAGAGAAGTCGACCCAGGCCATGTGCGGGTCAATGGCAGGCAACGGCGTCTGGCAACCGGCGACTAGACCGACAACGAGCAACAGCAGCAAGGTACGCATGATGGATATCCGCAGATTCGAATAGCCAGCATAGCGCCGATCAACTGCTCTGACAGCCCGCCGGCGTGCCCTGACCGACAACCTTGCGCTGTTCGTCATAAAGCTTGGCCCAAGGCCGGAAGCCGATGCTGCCAGCCTGCAGCTGATAGCGCTGGCCGGCGTTGAAATCCTTGAATTTCACGCTCATCTGGCAATCGCGCCACAGCGGTTCGGCATTCGGGCCGATGTTGGTGGCTTCGACCGGGAATTGATAGCGCACCTTCAGCTCATGGCTGCCGGGCTCCACTTCGAAATAACGTTTGTCGACAGCCTGTGTAGCGTCGACTTGTACGGCTTGCAGCGCCGTGTCGTGTTGGCGAGCGTCAAGATCGATCCAGGCTTGCGAAGGGTCGGGGTCGGGCATTCCGAATCCGGCACAACCGGCCAGCGTCAGCAGGCCTCCTGTCAGCATCAACATGCGCATAGCGGTGCTCCTTGAGGCGGGATAGTCTTGGGGCAGACTTTCCGGGGAATTTCTTATTTTGATCAGGCCGTTTTCCAGCCTTGGGTTACTTGATCGCGTTTTTCCGATTTTGTTTCCGGGTGTGTTGTTTTTGTTGCTCAACGGTTGCGCCAGCGTCAGCTACTACAGCCAGTTGGCCAGCGGCCAACTGCAACTGCTGCGCGCACGCGAGCCGGTCGAAAAAGTCATTGCCGACCCCAGCCGCGACGCCAAACTGCGCGCGCATCTGGCTCAATCACAAAAGGCCCGCACGTTCGCCAGCGAGCATCTGCACTTGCCGGACAACCAGAGCTATCGCCTGTACGCCGACATCGGTCGCCCGTTCGTGGTGTGGAATGTGTTCGCCACCGCAGAGTTTTCCCTGACCCCGCAGAATCACTGTTTCCCGATTGCCGGCTGCGTGGCCTATCGCGGCTACTACAGCCAGAGCGCGGCCCGTGGCGAGGCGGCGATTCAACGCTTGCAGGGCATGGACGTGTCGATCGGCGGGGTCGAGGCGTACTCGACGCTCGGCTGGTTCAATGACCCGATCCTCAATTCGATGATGGGCTGGGGCGACGAACGACTGGCCACGCTGATCTTTCATGAACTGGCGCACCAGAAGTTCTATGTGAAGGACGACACCGAGTTCAACGAGTCATTCGCCACCTTCGTCGAGCAGGAAGGCACGCGGCAGTGGCGCGCATCTCGCGGCCTGCCGGCGGAGTCGGATGCCAGGCTCAAGCAGCGTGACCAGTTCATCGGTCTGGTACTCGACACGCGCTCACGACTGGAGAAGCTCTATGCGCAGCCGCTGTCCGCCGAGCAGATGCGAGAGCGCAAAGCGGCGGAATTCGAGCGCTTGCGCCGGGAGTATCGGCTAATGCGCGACAGTCAGTGGGCCGGGGACAAACGCTATGACGCCTGGGTCAATGCGCCGCTGAACAATGCGCGGTTGTTGCCGTTCGGGCTGTATGACCAGTGGGTGCCGGCGTTTGCGGCGGTGTTCAGGCAAGTAGATGGGGATTGGATGAGGTTTTACGCCGAGGTTGAGCGGTTGGGACGGTTGCCGGTTGATGAGCGTAAGGCGGCGCTGGAAGCGCTGGCCCAGTCCTAAGGTACTCGGAGGCATAACGGCCCTTTCGCGAGCAGGCTCGCTCCCACAGAGGCAGCGAGATCCAATGTGGGAGCGAGCCTGCTCGCGAAGGCTATTTCATCAGCGCTGCAAAAACGCCTGATGCAACTCGTCCAAGGTTTCAAAGTGATAAGCCGGCGCCTCGGCATTCAGCTCTTCAAAACTGCCAAACCCATAGCCCACCGCCGCTGCATCGAGACCATTGCTGCGCGCGCCGATCAGGTCGTGCTTGCGATCGCCGATCATCAGGGTCTGCGCCGGGTCCAGGCGTTCTTCCTCGAGCAGGTGTGCAATCAGCTCAACCTTGTTGGTCCGCGTGCCGTCCAGCTCGCTGCCGTAGATCACTTTGAAATGCCGGGCAAAATCAAAATGCCGGGCGATCTCTCGGGCGAACACCCACGGCTTGGAGGTGGCGATGTACAACCGCCGCCCCTGCCCGCTCAAGGTGTCCAGCAGCGGCGTGACCCCGTCGAATACTCGGTTTTCGTAGAGGCCGGTGACCTTGAAGCGCTCGCGATAGAAATTCACCGCTTCCCAGGCCTTGGCCTCGTCGAAGTCGTAGAACTGCATGAACGCTTGCAGCAGCGGCGGGCCGATGAAGTGTTCCAGTTTGCTCAGATCCGGTTCGTCGATGCCGAGATTGGCCAAGGCAAATTGAATTGAGCGGGTGATGCCCTCACGCGGGTCGGTCAGGGTGCCATCGAGGTCGAACAGTACGGTCTGGTAATGCATGGAAATTCCCAAGCAGGTGTAGGGCGATTCAGAGCTGATCGTAGCCTTCGGCCAGATGCAGGTCCTTGAGCTTGACGTAGTTCGCCGCGCTGTACGTAAAGAAGGCGTTTTCTTTATCGGTCAGCGGGCGCACTTGCTTGACCGGGCTGCCGACATACAGGAAGCCGCTCTGCAGGCGTTTGCCCGGCGGCACCAGGCTGCCGGCGCCGATGATCACATCGTCCTCGACCACCGCGCCGTCCATGACGATGCTGCCCATGCCGATCAACACGCGGCTGCCAACGGTGCACCCGTGCAGCATGACCTTGTGGGCGATGGTCACGTCATCGCCGATCAGCAAGGGAAAACCGTCCGGGTTGAACGGCCCGGCGTGGGTAATGTGCAGCACGCAGCCGTCCTGCACGCTGGTGCGCGCACCGATGCGGATGCGGTGCATGTCGCCACGGATCACCGTCAGCGGCCAGACCGAACTGTCTGCGCCAATTTCGACGTCGCCGATCACCACCGCCGAACCGTCGACGAATGCGCCGTTGCTCAGGCGAGGGGTGTGATTCTGGTATTTGCGAAGGGACACGATTAGTTCTCTCTCTGTCGCCGATAGCTGCGGTGAGTGTCGATTGTAATTAAGATGGGCGCATGTTTCTTCCAGCCAAGGTGCCAACCGTGAGCGTGAACAACCCTCTTTTGCAGTCCTACGACCTGCCGCCGTTCTCCACGATCCGTGCCGAACACGTCCTGCCCGCCATCGAAACCATCCTCGCGGACAACCGCGCCGCCATCGCCGAAATCCTCAAGACCCAGGGCAAGAACCCGACCTGGGCCGGTCTGGTGCTGGCGATGGACGAACTCAACGATCGCCTCGGTGCGGCGTGGAGCCCGGTCAGCCATCTTAACGCCGTGTGCAACAGCGCCGAATTGCGTGAAGCCTACGAGTCGTGCCTGCCGGCCCTGAGCGCCTACTCCACCGAAATGGGCCAGAACCGCGAACTGTTCCAGGCGTATGAAGCATTGGCCAACAGTCCGGAAGCCGCCAGTTTCGACGTCGCGCAAAAGACCATTCTGGAACACGCCCTGCGCGATTTCCGTCTGTCGGGTATCGATCTGCCGGAAGCCGAGCAGAAACGTTACGCCGAAGTGCAGAGCAAGCTGTCCGAGCTCGGCAGCCGCTTCTCCAATCAATTGCTCGACGCCACTCAGGCGTGGACCAAGCACATCACCGACGAAGCCGCCCTCGCCGGCCTGACCGATTCGGCCAAGGCGCAAATGGCTGCCGCCGCCCAGGCCAAGGGCCTCGAAGGCTGGCTGATCACTCTGGAATTCCCGAGCTATTACGCGGTGATGACTTACGCGCAAGACCGCGCGCTGCGTGAAGAAGTCTACGCCGCCTACTGCACCCGCGCCTCGGACCAAGGCCCGAATGCTGGCCAGAACGACAACGGCCCGGTGATGGAAGAGATCCTCGACCTGCGTCAGGAACTGGCCCGACTGCTGGGCTTCGCCAGTTTCGCCGAACTGAGTCTGGCGACAAAAATGGCCGAATCCAGCGATCAGGTGCTGAGTTTCCTGCGTGATCTGGCCCAGCGCAGCAAGCCGTTCGCCGCGCAGGATCTGCAACAGCTGCGCGCTTACGCTGCCGAACAGGGCTGCGCCGATCTGCAAAGCTGGGACAGTGGTTTCTACGGCGAAAAACTCCGCGAGCAGCGTTACAGCGTCGCTCAGGAAACCCTGCGCGCCTACTTCCCGATCGATAAAGTCCTCAGCGGCCTGTTCGCCATCGTCCAGCGTTTGTACGGCATCGAGATCGCCGAACTGAAAGGCTTCGACACCTGGCATCCGGACGTCCGCCTGTTCGAGATCAAGGAAAACGGCCAGCACGTCGGCCGCTTCTTCTTCGACCTGTATGCCCGCGCCAACAAGCGTGGCGGCGCCTGGATGGACGGCGCCCGCGACCGTCGTCGCACCGTCGACGGTGTGCTGCAAAGCCCGGTCGCCAATCTGGTCTGCAACTTCACCCCGGCCGACAGCGGCAAGCCTGCGCTGTTGACCCACGATGAAGTGACCACCCTGTTCCACGAGTTCGGCCACGGCCTGCATCACCTGCTGACCCGCGTCGAACACGCTGGTGTATCCGGCATCAATGGCGTGGCCTGGGACGCGGTCGAGCTGCCGAGCCAGTTCATGGAAAACTGGTGCTGGGAGCCGGAAGGCCTGGCGCTGATCTCCGGCCACTACGAGACCGGCGAGCCACTGCCGCAGGATCTGCTGGAAAAAATGCTCGCGGCGAAGAACTTCCAGTCCGGGCTGATGATGGTGCGTCAGCTGGAGTTTTCGCTGTTCGACTTCGAACTGCATGCCACCCATGGCGATGGCCGCAGCGTGGCGCAAGTGCTCGAGGGCGTGCGTGACGAGGTGTCGGTGATGCGTCCGCCGGCTTACAACCGCTTCCCTAACAGCTTTGCGCACATCTTCGCTGGTGGTTACGCGGCGGGTTACTACAGCTACAAGTGGGCCGAAGTATTGTCCGCCGATGCTTTCTCGAAATTTGAAGAGGACGGCGTGCTTAACGCTGACACCGGTCGTGCGTTCCGCGAGGCGATTCTGGCGCGCGGCGGCTCGCAGGCGCCGATGGTGCTGTTCGTCGACTTCCGTGGTCGTGAGCCGTCGATCGACGCGCTGCTGCGCCACAGCGGCCTGAGCGAGGACGCGGCAGCATGAGCGACGGCCCTGTGATCACCAAGAAGCGCTTTATCGCCGGGGCAGTCTGCCCGGCGTGCAGCGAGCCGGACAAGTTGATGATGTGGAACGAAGACGGCGTGCCGCACCGCGAATGCGTGGCTTGCGGTTACTCTGACACCCTCAACGAGCAGGGCCTGTCGGTGCCCAAAGAGCTGGGCACGCGGGTCAATACCAGCGCGCTGAAACCTGCCGCCGACAAGAAGGTCCAGGCGGTGCAATTCTTCCCCAATCCGAAGTTGAAGAAAAAGCCTGACGAACAACAATGACAGCTACCGCCACCTGCCGATGATCGTCGGCAGGTGGCGGTAATCGTCTACCACCTCGCCCTGCGCTTCCTGATTAGGCTGACCAATCCAGCCCTCTCTCACGGAAGACGTCATGCCCCACACCAATCCACTTTTACAACATTGGCAGTTGCCGCCCTGGTCGGCGATACGCGCCGAACATCTGCTGCCAGCAGTCGAGCACATCGTTGCCGACAACCTGCTGGTTATTGAAAACGTCATCGCCACTCAGGTCGATCATCCCAACTGGGACGACGTGGTAATTGCCATCGATGAAGCCGATGCGCGCCTGGATGAAACCCTGGCGATCATCGAGTTCCTCTCGATCAGTCATGCCGATGAGCCCCAGTGGTTGATGCAGGAAGCCCTGAGTACGCACGCCGCGCAGCGCTACAAGACTGCGAAGGCCGGCAATCGACAGTTGCTGCAGGTTTATCAACGATTGGCACAGAGCTCCATAGCCGCCAGCTTCAGTGCTGCACGCAAAGCCTCGCTGGTGAAAGTCCTGCGCAGGTTTCACTTGGCCGGCAGTGAATTGTCGAGTGCGCAGCGCAAGGATCTGGCGCGATTGAACGGCGAAATCGATCTGCTGGAAAAGCGCTTCATGAGCAATCTCAAATCGGTCAACGCTGCATGGAGCAAAGACATCGACGATGCCGCGCTATTGGCGGGACTGCCGCCCGAAACGCAGGCGCATCTGGCCGCCAATGCCCGCAAGGCCGGCCTGCCCGGGTGGCGGCTGACCCTGAATCAGAACACTTACCAACAGGTCATGAAGAGGGCACAACACCGCGCACTACGCGAGGAGTATTTCAAAGCCTGGTGCACCCGCGCTTCGGATCAGGGGCCACACGCCGGTCGCTTCGATAACGGGCCGGTTTTGCAGACGCTGCTGGCCGCACGTCATGCCAAAGCCCGGCTCTTGGGTTTTGACAACTTTGCCCATCTGCGGCTGCACAACCGTATGGCTACCGGTACCGATCAGGTTGGCCGTTTTCTACGCCAGCAGATCGCCCTCAACGTCCTGTCACTGGCGGGCGAAACCGATGATTTGCAAGCCTTGGCCCGCGAGCACAGGGTTGAACAGATACAAGCGTGGGATCACGATTTACTCGCCGAGCAGTTACGCCTGAAGCAGTCCGGCGGCGCGGACCAGGACCTGCGCCAGTTTTTCCCGCTGGACACCACTCTGCACAGTTTGTGTCGCTTCAGCGAGCACATGTTCGGCATCAGCATCAGCGAAAATTCCCGCCAGGAGCACTTCCACGACAACGTTCGCCTGTTGGAAATCAGCGAGCATGATCAGCCGATTGGCTTCATCTACATCGATCCCTTCCATCACGAGGCGGGCACCGACTTCGCCTGGACCGGCGTGTTGCGCAATCGACGGATCAATGCCGAAGGCCGACCAGCGCTGCCGATTGCCACGTTGCATTGCAATTTCACGGCCGCCGCGACCGGGCATCCGGACCTGCTTGGACATGACGATTTACGCGTGCTGCTGCACGAATTCGGCCATTGCCTGCATCACGTGCTGACGCGTTCGCCGCACTACAACCTGTCCGGTATCTCGCACTTGAGCCGCGACGCGGCCGAGCTTGTCGGGCAACTGTTCGAACAATGGGCGTTATCCGGGCAATTTCTGCGTTGGCTGGGCACCCATCACCAGACTGGTGAGCGCCTGTCCGAAGCACAGGCCAGTGCCGCGTTTTCCACCACCGACGTCCAGCGCAGCCGGGATACGGCGATGCTATCGCTGAGCGCGCTGGTCGACTTTGAATTGCACCGCTGTAACGGCGACGGTCGCACTGTTCAACAAGTGGTGGAGGATGTGCAAAGCGAATTCCCGGGCCTGCATATTCCAGCCTATTGCCGCTTCGCCAACAGCTGCGATTATCTGGTCACCGGTTACGAGGCTTCGCTGTACGCCTACAAATGGTCGGGTGTGCTGGCGAGCGAGGCGTTCAAACGCTTCGAACGTGAAGGCCTGTTCAACGAACAGACGGGCCGGGACCTGCGCGAACACCTGCTCTCGGGTGACAGGCAGTCACTCCCCGCCGCGCTGCAAGCATTCTTGGGTAAACCGATCGACAGTGCGCTATTTCCTGCGCCAGCCGATTGAGCTGATCAACGCTGGACGTGCGCCGAGTCGAACCAGCTCTTCATCGAACACATGGCGAATGCACTGGTGCTGCATTCGCCATTGATCAAGGCTTCGTGCAACCGATCGACATCGGCCTGCATCACGTAGCGCACGCTATCGTGGAAATGCTGACTGTCGCCAAAACCGCCCTCGGTCATTTCCTTGAGCGCCTGCTCTTTGCTCCAGCCCTGCACCACCACGCGGTACATCGCCGCCATCAGACCGGTGCGGTCAGAACCGTGCTTGCAATGCATGAGCACCGGGCCGTCGGCTTCGGCGGACTGAATCGCGCGCAGAGCCTTGAGCACATCGCTGTCATCGACGTGGTTGGTGCGATACGGCAGCTGCACTTGCTTTATGCCCGGTGCGGAGAGCCAGTCGCTATCAGCGTCAGGCAGGAAGTTGATTACGGTGACGACATGCAGATCGTTCAACAGCGGCACCGCACCGGGGCTGGGCAAGGCGCTGCGATACAGCGTCGGTGACATGCGGAACAGGTTGAACTGCGCCTCGACCGGCTGTGCCCACTCGGCCGGGCGAGATGGCGTGGCGTCGGCCGCCCGGGCGGCGATGCCATGCAGCAGTGCAACAAGCGAAAAACATAACGCGGGGAAAAAGCGCACTCGAGACATGCTGGGCTGACCGTTTCGGCAATCTTCATTGAAGGAATTGCAGCTTCGCTTTCGAGCGGTCAACGCGCCGTGAGCCGGTCGTCAAAGAAACGTGAATCGGCGCTTCGCCGGGCTTTTTTCCAGGAAAACGGTTTTTCTTGATGCTTAGCCTGCTACCATTTGTCACATGATGTTGCAGAGGGAACGACTTTTACCCGACCGGACCCTGATCGTCGCGACGCAAAATTCCTCGAGCTGCTCGCAGAAGCGGCTGACTTCTATGCCTGATGAGGTGCCCCCCATGTCTGATCAAGATCGAGACAACCCGCGGCGTGAGTTCTTGCGCAAATCCCTGACCCTGATTCCGGTGGTCACGCTTGCCGGTACCGGCCTGGGCAGCAGCGTGCTGCAAGCCGCACCTGAAAGCACACCGGCGCCTGCCGCAGCAAAACCGGCCGCTGCTGACGCCGGTGATTATCAGCCGAACTTTTTCACCGCTGAAGAGTGGGCGTTCATCAACGCCGCCGTCGCCCAGTTGATCCCCAACGACGCGCAAGGCCCGGGCGCGCTTGAAGCCGGCGTGCCGGAATACATCGACCGGCAGATGAACACCCCGTACGCCGCCGGTGCCCTTTGGTACATGCAAGGCCCATTCAATGCCGACGCTGCGCCGGAGATGGGCTGGCAGAGCAAACTGGTGCCCAAAGACATCTATCGCCTCGGCATCGCCGCCACGGATCAGTGGGTAAAAGGTCTCAGCGGTAAAACATTTGCCGAGCAAGACAGCGCTACCCGAGACGATTTGCTCAAGCAACTCGAAGCCGGCAAGCCGCAGTTCGATGCGGTGCCGGCGAAGATCTTCTTCAATTTGCTGCTGCAAAACACCAAGGAAGGTTTCTTCTGCGACCCGATCCACGGTGGCAATAAAGGCATGGTCGGCTGGACCATGATCGGTTTTCCCGGCGCCCGCGCCGATTTCATGGATTGGGTGGAACGCAACGAGCAATACCCCTTCCCGGCAGTATCGATTCGCGGCGAGAGGGCGTAAGCATGGCAACGGTAATGAAGAAGGTTGATGCAGTCATCGTCGGTTTCGGCTGGACTGGCGCGATCATGGCCAAGGAGCTCACCGAGGCGGGCCTCAACGTGCTGGCGCTGGAGCGCGGGCCGATGCAGGACACTTACCCCGACGGCAACTATCCGCAGGTGATCGACGAACTCACCTACAGCGTGCGCAAGAAACTCTTTCAGGACATCTCCAAAGAGACGGTGACCATTCGCCACAGCGTCAACGACATCGCCCTGCCCAACCGCCAGTTGGGCGCGTTCCTGCCGGGTAATGGCGTCGGTGGCGCCGGGCTGCACTGGTCGGGCGTGCACTTTCGTGTCGACCCGATCGAGTTGCGCATGCGCAGCCACTACGAAGAACGCTACGGCAAAAGCTTCATCCCCAAAGACATGACCATTCAGGATTTCGGCGTCAGCTATGAAGAGCTGGAACCGTTTTTCGACTTCGCGGAAAAAGTCTTCGGCACCTCCGGCCAGGCCTGGACCGTGAAAGGCCAATTGGTCGGCCAGGGCAAGGGCGGCAACCCATACGCGCCGGATCGCTCCAACCCGTTCCCGCTTGAAGCGCAGAAGAACACCGTATCCGCACAGCTGTTCGGCAAAGCGGCTACAGAAGTCGGTTACAAACCCTACAACCTGCCTTCGGCGAATACCTCTGGGCCGTACACCAATCCCTACGGCGCACAGATGGGTCCGTGCAATTTCTGCGGTTTCTGCAGCGGCTACGTCTGCTACATGTATTCCAAGGCCTCGCCGAACGTGAACATTCTGCCGGCGCTCAAGCCCCTGGCGAATTTCGAACTGCGGCCCAACTCCCATGTGCTGCGGGTCAACCTCGACAGCAGCAAGTCCAAAGCCACCGGCGTCACCTACATCGACGGCCAGGGCCGCGAGATCGAGCAGCCGGCGGATCTGGTGATCCTCGGCGCGTTCCAGTTGCACAACGTGCGTCTGATGCTGCTCTCCGGGATCGGCAAACCCTACGATCCGATCAGCGGCGAAGGCGTGGTCGGGCGTAACTTCGCCTACCAGAACATGGCCACCATCAAAGCCTTTTTCGACAAAGACACCCACACCAACAACTTCATCGGCGCCGGCGGTAACGGCGTGGCGGTGGACGATTTCAACGCCGACAACTTCGACCACGGCCCGCACGGCTTCGTCGGCGGTTCGCCGATGTGGGTCAACCAGGCTGGCAGCCGCCCGATTGCCGGCACCTCGAACCCGCCGGGCACGCCGGCCTGGGGCAGTGCGTGGAAACGCGCCACCGCCGATTACTACACCCACCAGGTGTCGATGGACGCCCACGGCGCGCATCAGTCCTACCGTGGCAACTACCTCGATCTCGATCCGGTGTACCGCGATGCCTACGGCCTGCCGCTGCTGCGCATGACTTTCGACTGGCAGGAAAACGACATCAAGATGAACCGCTTCATGGTCGAGAAAATGGGCAAGATCGCCCAAGCCATGGGCCCGAAAGCGATTGCGGTGATCGGCAAGCAGGTCGGCGACCACTTCAACACCGCCTCGTACCAGACCACCCACCTCAACGGTGGCGCAATCATGGGCACCGATCCGAAGACCAGCGCGCTGAACCGCTATTTGCAGAGCTGGGACGTGCACAACGTGTTCGTCCCGGGCGCCTCTGCGTTCCCGCAGGGCCTGGGCTACAACCCGACCGGGCTGGTGGCGGCGCTGACCTACTGGTCGGCAAAAGCTATCCGTGAGCAATACCTGAAAAACCCCGGCCCGCTGGTGCAGGCTTAAGGAGCGATGACCATGAAAACTTTCGTTATCGCCACCCTGGCGCTGCTTGGCAGCGCCCCTATCCATGCGGCTGAAGTTGATCAAGCCTTGATCAAAAAAGGCGAATACCTTGCCCGCGCCGGCGACTGCGTGGCCTGCCACACGGCCAAGGGCGGCAAGCCGTTCGCCGGCGGCCTGCCGATGGAGACGCCGATCGGCACGATCTACTCGACCAACATCACCCCGGATAAAACCGGCCTCGGTGATTACAGCTTCGAGGACTTCGATCAGGCCGTGCGCCACGGCGTGGCCAAAAACGGCAGCACGTTGTATCCGGCGATGCCTTATCCGTCCTACGCGCGGGTCAACCAGGCCGACATGCAAGCGCTGTATGCGTATTTCATGCACGGCGTCGAACCGGTGGCGCAGGAGAACAAGGCCAGCGACATTCCGTGGCCGTTGAGCATGCGCTGGCCGCTGATGGGCTGGCGCTGGCTGTTCGCACCGAAGGTCGAGGATTACCAGGCCACGTCGGCCGATCCGGTGATCGATCGCGGGGCATATCTGGTCGAAGGCCTCGGCCACTGCGGCGCCTGTCACACCCCGCGCGCGCTGACCATGCAGGAAAACTCCCTGAGCGCGGCGGACGGCAGCGAATTCCTCGCCGGCAGTGCACCGCTGGAAGGCTGGATCGCCAAGAGCCTGCGCGGCGATCACAAGGATGGCCTCGGCAGCTGGAGCGAAGAACAACTGGTGCAGTTCCTCAAGACCGGGCGCAGTGATCGCAGCGCAGTGTTCGGCGGCATGAGCGATGTGGTCACCCACAGCATGCAGTACATGAGCGACGCCGACCTCACCGCGATTGCCCGCTATCTCAAATCACTGCCGGCCAATGACCCGGCGGATCAGCCGCATCAGTACGACGAGAAAGTAGCCAAAGCGCTGTGGAACGGTGACGACAGCCAACGCGGCGCGTCGGTGTACATCGACAACTGCGCGGCCTGCCACCGCACCGATGGCCATGGCTACACCCGGGTGTTCCCGGCGCTGGCGGGCAATCCGGTGCTGCAAACCGACGATCCGACCTCGCTCATCCACATCGTGCTCAAGGGCGGGACATTGCCGGCAACACACACCGCGCCATCGACCTTCACCATGCCCGGTTTCGCCTGGCGCCTGTCGGATCAGGAAGTCGCGGATGTGGTGAGCTTCATTCGTGGCAGCTGGGGCAACAAGGGCGCACCGGTGAAGGCTGCCGATGTTGCCGAGTTGCGCACGGAGGATATGAAGCAGACCTCTGGCGACGATCTGGGCCAAGTGACGCAACACAACTGACCACTCGCCCGACGGCACTAGCCAGATGAGGATCGCCCCGATACTGTGCGCATATACAGTATCAGGGGCGTTTTCATGTCTACTCCATTGCCACCTCGCGGTCGCGGCACCGCAACCAACCCGCACAACCGCTTTGCGCCGAATCGTTCGGTGGCCGAGGACGATGGCTGGTATCAGGAAGTGCCAGAGACGCAAAACACCGAAGTGATCATCGAGAAGGCCAAATCGATCGTCAGCCGCAACACCTCGCCGGATCTGCCCTTCGACCGTTCGATAAATCCCTATCGCGGGTGCGAACACGGCTGTATCTATTGCTACGCACGGCCCAGCCACGCCTATTGGGACATGTCGCCGGGCCTGGATTTCGAAACCCGGCTGATTGCCAAGACCAATGCCGCCCAGGTCCTCGAGGAACAGCTGAGCAAACCCGGCTATCAATGTGCGCCGATCAATCTCGGCTCCAATACCGACCCGTATCAGCCCATCGAGCGCGAACACAAGATCACCCGTCAGACCCTGGAAGTGCTGCTGCGCTATCGCCACCCGGTGACCATCGTCACCAAAGGTTCGCTGATTCTGCGCGATCTCGATTTGCTCACGGAGCTGGCGCAGCAACGGCTGGTGGCGGTGATGATCAGCCTGACCACGCTGGATGATGAACTCAAACGCATCCTCGAACCCCGCGCCGCTGCGCCCAAGGCACGCCTGCGTGCGATCCGGGTGATGCGTGAAGCAGGGATTCCGGTCGGCGTGCTGTGTTCGCCAATGATTCCGATGATCAATGACAGTGAAATCGAAAGCCTGCTGACCGAGGCCCACGCTGCCGGTGCGCAAAGCGCTGCCTACATGATGCTGCGCCTGCCGCTGGAAGTCGCGCCGCTGTTCGAGGAGTGGTTGCAGGCGCACTATCCGCAACGTGCCGCCCATGTGCTGAGCCTGATCCGCCAGAGTCGCGGCGGCGAACTCTACGACAGCCGTTTCGGTGCGCGGATGCGCGGCGAAGGACCGTTTGCCGACCTGCTCGCACAAAGATTTGCCAAGGCCATCAAAAAGCTTGGCCTGAACAAACGCGAGGGCTATAACCTCGACTGCGCGGCCTTCTGTCCGCCGGGTCGCCAGATGTCGTTGATTTAGCGACAATTGGCTTTGGGTTGACGGGTTGGAATCCTTCCGCCGAAACACGCCGGTCACGTTTTTTGTGACCTGGAACACACGTTCTAGAGCGTTTGATTCAGTTTCAGTTAAGTTTCGGCGGCTACCTTGTTCATCGAGTGACTGACGGGTCGGGATGACCCGGATGGTTTAAACAGCCACTGGCTTCATACCGGAATACCGGGGAAGACTCCCTGAATCCGCACAAGAGGATGAATCATGAGTGACAAGGATAAACAGTCGTTGGCTGCCTCGGCGCAAAGCCCTGAAGCACAATCCGCCGATGCAGCACTGCGACAGATCGTTGATGGCTTTTTACGCTTTCACCATGACGTTTTTCCGCAGCAGGAAGAACTGTTCAAGAAGCTCGCCACCGCTCAGGCGCCCAAGGCGATGTTCATCACCTGCGCCGACTCGCGCATCGTTCCCGAGCTGATCACCCAGAGCTCACCGGGCGATCTGTTCGTTACCCGTAACGTCGGCAACGTAGTGCCGCCCTACGGTCAGATGAACGGCGGCGTCTCCACCGCGATCGAATACGCGGTACTGGCGCTGGGCGTGCAACACATCATCATTTGCGGCCACTCCGATTGCGGCGCCATGCGCGCGGTACTCAACCCCGACAGCCTGGAAAAAATGCCGACGGTCAAAGCCTGGCTGCGCCATGCTGAAGTCGCGAAAACCATGGTGCACGACAACTGCAACTGCACCGACGAAAAAGACAGCATGCCGATCCTCACCGAGGAAAACGTCATCGCCCAACTGCAGCACTTGCGTACCCATCCTTCGGTAGCCTCGCGCATGGCGAACGGTCATCTGTTCATCCATGGCTGGGTCTACAACATCGAAACCAGCGAAATCAAAGCTTACGACGCGGACCAGGGTCGTTTCCTGCCTCTCGACGGCAGCCATCCGATTCCTGTGGCGACGCCCAAAGCGCGCTTCTAAATCTTCCCAACAATCTGTGTGGTATGACGCCGGCCGCTGATTCAGCGGTCCGGCCTCGCCACGCCTGAAGAAAACTTCGGGAGAATCGCCATGCGTGCGGCTCAATTGAAAGCTGTGTTGCCACGGGAGCTGCTCGCCTCCGTGGTTGTGTTTCTGGTCGCCCTGCCGCTGTGCATGGGCATCGCGATTGCCTCAGGGCTGCCGCCGGCCAAGGGTCTGATCACCGGCATCATCGGCGGTCTGGTGGTCGGTTGGCTGGCGGGCTCGCCGTTGCAGGTCAGCGGTCCGGCGGCGGGTCTGGCGGTGCTGGTTTTCGAACTGGTCCGCCAGCATGGCGTCGAGATGCTCGGGCCGATCCTGCTGCTCGCCGGTTTTCTGCAACTGGTCGCCGGGCGCCTGAAGCTCGGCTGCTGGTTCCGGGTGACGGCGCCAGCGGTTGTGTACGGAATGCTCGCGGGCATTGGCGTGTTGATTGTGCTCTCACAAATCCACGTGATGCTCGATGCCAAGCCGCAACCGTCAGGTCTGGACAACCTCACGGCGTTCCCGGGGGCCGTGGCGCAAGCCTTGCCATCGTTCGGCTGGCAAGCGGGTCTGCTCGGCTTGTCGACGATTGCGGTGATGTGGCTGTGGGAAAAATTCCGTCCGCATTCGCTGCGCTTCATTCCCGGCGCATTGCTCGGTGTGGGTCTGGCGACGGTGGCGAGCCTGATGCTGGCGTTGCAGGTCAAGCGCGTCGAGGTACCGGCGAATCTGGCCGAGGCGATCGATTGGCTCAAGCCGGCCGACCTGATGAGCCTGGCCGACCCGACGCTGCTGATTGCCGCGTTCGCCGTGGCGTTTATCGCCAGTGCCGAAACCCTGCTGTCCGCTGCGGCGGTGGATCGCATGCACAGCGGCGTGCGTTCGGACTTCGACCGTGAACTGTCGGCGCAAGGTGTCGGCAACATGCTCTGCGGTCTGGTCGGCGCGCTGCCGATGACCGGGGTGATCGTGCGCAGTTCGGCCAACGTTCAGGCCGGTGCGACCACACGCTACTCGACGATCTTCCATGGCCTGTGGCTGCTCGCGTTCGTGCTGTTGCTGTCGAGCGTGCTGCAAAGCATTCCGGTGGCGAGCCTGGCGGGGGTGCTGGTGTACACCGGTTTCAAACTGGTCGACCTGAAAGCTTTCCGTGGTCTGGGTCGGTACGGGCGGATGCCGATGTTCACCTACGCCGCGACGGCGCTGGCGATCATTTTTACTGACCTGCTCACCGGTGTGCTGATCGGTTTCGGCCTGACCATGTTGAAACTGGCATTCAAGGCTTCGCGCCTGAAAATCAGCCTGATCGACCTGCCGCAGGACGGCGAAATGGAATTGCGTCTGGTCGGCGCGGCGACGTTCCTCAAAGTACCAGCGCTGACTCAAGTGCTGGGCAGCATTCCCCACGGCACGACGGTGCATGTACCGCTGAACAACCTGAGCTACATCGACCATTCGTGTCTCGAGTTGCTTGAGGAATGGGGCCGGGCGAATGCGGCGAAGGGGTCGAAGCTGTTGATCGAATCGCGTGGGTTGAAGCGACGGCTTGAGGGGCGGGTTCGGACCAATACCGGGATTGGTGCGGCTGGCTAGATCTTCCTGCCTGAGCACAAACCCTGTGGGAGCGAGCTTGCTCGCGAAAGCGGTGGACCAGTCAACCGTGATGTTGAATGACACATTGCATTCGCGAGCAAGCTCGCTCCCACATTGGAATGAGGTGTTTGAGGGTTATGCAGCAGGCTGGTCGAGTTCCAGACCCACACCCAACCGGCGGCTCATGCACGGCCACCGTTTCCACGCCGCGCCAGTGTCCGGGCTGCTGAGTTTTTCGCGATAGGCTTCGACCGACTCCAAAGCAAAACTCTCTTCGTTGAGCATCTCGTCGATCGCGTGATGCACCGCTTCATCCAGTTGGTTGGCAAATTCCTCACCGATCAATTGATGAGCAATCAGGTTGGCGACCGTCATGTCCAAGGGGATCAATGGCTGGCCGAAATGCTTGATGTACAGGTCGTTGACCTCTTCGACAAAGCGGTGTGCCAGATAGGCTTCGTCGAGCAGGCTGTCCAGGCCGACATGTCCGGCCATGATCGCCGGCGGCTGGAGGAAATACTGCTCGGCGATTTTCAGCACCGGTTTGATCTGCGATTCGATTCCCGCTTCCCTGGCGACTTCATTGGCTGCATCCAGCAGGTCCGGTACTTCATCGATGTAGGCGGCGACAAAACGCGTCAGCACGCCCTGGGCGTCGGCTTCCGGCAACTGGATCGCCGGGTGCAGGTGAGGCAGCTTGCTTTCCAGCTGACGGGTCAGCAGGCCGGTGTCTTTTTCGTGCTGTTGGGCTTTTTGGATCTGCTCGCGCAATGCGGCGGTGTTCATGAAAACTCCAGGAAACAAGGCAATGAAATAGGGAAGACATAACTTAGCTGGCTTACGAAAAACGCTAAGACGCATTTGTCATAATTATTTCATCCTTGATGCAGCTGCGTTATATCCATTCGCCACCACTCGTCTGCATCCTTCTCCATTCGGGCACTTGAACGCAAGCCCCGGGTGTTTCAGCTCATTTACGTGCCCGGGTTGCAATTCCCGGGCGCTGTCTATACTCGCCAATGAATGGAGTTAGCTGATGACGCCCGACTGCACCTGCAGCAAGGCCCGGCGATTCAAGTTCGTAGTCTGATGCAGCCGCTCCCTTGCCGCAGGCGATACGCCGGCGGGATAACAAGAACGATAAGGGGAACCCGCAATGATGCGACATCCACATGTCTGGATGGGCCTCCTGTTGTGGTCGATTTTCAGCCCGGCCAACGCGGCATGGACTGTGAATATGGCGCCTGGAGCGACTGAAATCAGTCACGCAGTATTCGACCTGCACATGACCATTTTCTGGATCTGTGTGGTGATCGGGATCATCGTCTTCGGCGCCATGTTCTGGTCGATGATGGTGCACCGCCGCTCCACCGGCCAGGTCGCGGCCAAATTCCACGAAAGCACCGGCGTCGAAATCATGTGGACCATCGTGCCGCTGCTGATCCTGGTGGCCATGGCCGTCCCCGCCACCGCGACGCTGATCAAGATGTACGACACCAGCGAGCCGGACATCGATATCCAGATCACCGGTTATCAGTGGAAGTGGCATTACAAATACCTGGGCCAGGACGTCGAGTTCTTCAGCAACCTGGCCACCCCCGCCGAGCAGATCCACAACAAGGAAGCCAAGGGCGAGCACTACCTGCTCGAAGTCGACAAGCCGCTGGTGCTGCCGATCGGCGCCAAGGTGCGCTTTCTGGTGACCTCGGCTGACGTCATTCACTCATGGTGGGTGCCGGCATTTGCGGTCAAGCGCGATGCGATTCCCGGGTTCGTCAATGAGGCCTGGACGCGCATCGACAAACCCGGCCTCTACCGTGGCCAGTGCGCCGAATTGTGCGGCAAGGACCATGGCTTCATGCCGATCGTGGTCGAGGTCAAGGAGCAGGCCGACTACGAAA
The DNA here is from genome assembly GCF_019145375.1 of Pseudomonas triticicola. NCBI lineage: Bacteria > Pseudomonadati > Pseudomonadota > Gammaproteobacteria > Pseudomonadales > Pseudomonadaceae > Pseudomonas > Pseudomonas triticicola. Next base: position 4,515,937 of record NZ_JAHSTX010000001.1, read on the forward strand.
AATGGCTCGCCGAGCGCAAGGCCGAGGCCGCGCAGCTCAAAGAACTGACCAGCAAGGAATGGACCCTCGACGAGCTCAAGGAGCGCGGCGACAAGGTTTACCACACCACTTGCGTGGCCTGTCACCAGGCCGAAGGCCAGGGCCTGCCGCCGATGTTCCCGGCACTCAAGGGCTCGAAAATCGCCACCGGGCCGATCAAGGATCACCTGGGCATTGTCTTCCACGGCAAACCCGGCACCGCCATGGCGGCGTTCGGCAAACAGCTGTCGGAAGTCGATATCGCAGCGGTCGTGACTTACGAACGTAACGCCTGGGGCAACAACAAGGGCGACATGGTCACGCCAAAAGAAGTGCTGGAGCTGAAACAGGCGGAAAGCAAATGAGCCGGTCAATTGCGTATTCAGTGAACCGGTCGGGGCAGCGCGCCTTGGCCTGCCCCGTCCACTTTCGTGAAGGAGACCGGCCATGAGCGCTGTCATCGATGACCACGGTCACGCCGACCACGCCCACGGCCCCGCCAAAGGCCTGATGCGCTGGGTGCTGACCACCAACCACAAGGACATCGGCACGCTGTACCTGTGGTTTGCCTTCTGCATGTTCCTGCTCGGCGGCTCGTTCGCCATGGTCATTCGCGCCGAGCTGTTCCAGCCCGGCCTGCAGATCGTGCAGCCGGAATTCTTCAACCAGATGACCACCATGCACGGTCTGGTCATGGTGTTCGGTGCGGTGATGCCGGCATTCGTCGGTCTCGCCAACTGGATGATTCCGCTGATGGTCGGCGCGCCGGACATGGCCCTGCCCCGGATGAACAACTTCAGTTTCTGGCTGTTGCCGGCGGCGTTTCTGCTGCTGGTCTCGACGCTGTTCACCCCGGGTGGCGGGCCGAATTTCGGCTGGACCTTCTACGCGCCGCTGTCGACGACCTACGCACCGGAGAGCGTGACGTTCTTCATCTTCGCCATCCACTTGATGGGCATCAGTTCGATCATGGGCGCGATCAACGTGGTCGCGACCATCCTCAACCTGCGCGCGCCCGGCATGACCCTGATGAAAATGCCGCTGTTCGTCTGGACCTGGCTGATCACCGCGTTTCTGCTGATCGCAGTGATGCCGGTGCTCGCCGGCTGCGTGACGATGATGCTCATGGACATCCACTTCGGCACCAGTTTCTTCAGCGCTGCCGGCGGCGGTGACCCGGTGCTGTTCCAGCATGTGTTCTGGTTCTTCGGCCACCCCGAGGTGTACATCATGATCCTGCCGGCGTTCGGCGCGGTCAGCCAGATCATCCCGACCTTCGCGCGCAAGCCACTGTTCGGCTACACCTCGATGGTCTACGCCACGGCGAGCATCGCGTTCCTGTCGTTCATCGTCTGGGCGCACCACATGTTCGTGGTCGGCATCCCGCTGGTGGGCGAGCTGTTCTTCATGTACGCGACCATGCTGATCGCCGTGCCAACCGGGGTGAAGGTATTCAACTGGGCCAGCACCATGTGGCAAGGCTCGATGACCTTCGAGACGCCGATGCTGTTTGCCGTGGCGTTCGTCATCCTGTTCTCCATTGGCGGTTTCTCCGGGCTGATGCTGGCGATCGCCCCGGCGGACTTCCAGTATCAGGACACTTACTTCGTGGTCGCGCACTTTCACTACGTGCTGGTGCCCGGGGCGATCTTCGGCATCTTCGCCTCGGCCTATTACTGGCTGCCGAAGTGGACCGGGCACATGTACGACGAAACTCTCGGCAAGCTGCATTTCTGGCTGTCGTTCGTCGGCATGAACCTGACCTTCTTCCCGATGCACTTCGTCGGTCTTGCGGGGATGCCGCGACGGATTCCGGACTACAACTTGCAGTTCGCCGATTTCAACATGGTCTCGTCGATCGGCGCATTCATGTTCGGCGCTACGCAGATCTTCTTCCTGTTCATCGTCATCAAGACCATTCGAGGCGGCGCACCGGCCCCGGCGAAACCGTGGGACGGCGCCGAAGGGCTGGAGTGGAGCGTGCCGTCGCCAGCGCCGTATCACACCTTCACCACGCCGCCGGAAGTGAAATGAACATGGAGTTCTTTGTGGGAGCGAGCCTGCTCGCGAAGAACGCTGACGCGGTGTGTCTAAAGCACCGCGGCGTCTGCTTCGCGAGCAGGCTCGCTCCCACAGGGGTTCATGTGGAGGCTGAAAATCATGGCTGACTCGATCTCGCTGAAGAAACTCGTCACCCGCCTGCTGCTGGTGGTGGTGGCGATGTTCGTCTTCGGCTTCGCCCTGGTGCCGATCTATGACGTGATGTGCAAAGCCTTCGGCATCAACGGCAAGACCGGTGGCCAGTATGCGGGCGAGCAAGTGGTCGACACCTCGCGCCAGGTGCGCGTGCAGTTCTTGTCGACCAACACCGCCGACATGCCGTGGGATTTTTACCCGAAACACGACGAGCTGACCGCCAATCCCGGCGCGGTGAACGAGATGGTGTTCATCGCGCGCAATCCCACCGACAAACCGATGAGTGCGCAAGCGGTGCCGAGCATCGCGCCGAGCAACGCGGCGGCGTTTTTCCACAAGACCGAATGCTTTTGTTTTACCCAGCAGGTGCTGCAGCCCGGTGAACAGATCGAAATGCCGGTGCGTTTCATCGTTGACCGCGACATGCCCAAGGAAGTGAAGCACCTGACGCTGTCCTACACGCTGTTCGATATCACCGCCCGACATCCGCCGGTGGCTGTTAACACTGGCGGTTGAGCGTGGCCGATAAGGAGAACAATAAATGGCAACTCATGAGCATTATTACGTCCCGGCCCAAAGCAAATGGCCGATCATCGCCACGCTCGGGATGTTCGTCACCGTGTACGGCCTCGCCACCTGGTTCAACGATCTCAAGGCCGCGCGCCCGGATTCCCACGGCCCGCTGATCTTTTTCGTCGGCGGCCTGCTGTTGGCGTACATGCTGTTCGGCTGGTTCGGTGCGGTGATCAAGGAAAGTCGCGCGGGGCTGTACAGCCCGCAGCTGGACCGCTCGTTCCGCTGGGGCATGAGCTGGTTCATCTTTTCCGAGGTGATGTTCTTCGTCGCCTTCTTCGGCGCGCTGTTCTACGTGCGCCACGTATCCGGGCCGGCACTGGGCGGCGAAGGGCCGAAAGGCATCGCGCACATGCTCTGGCCGAATTTCGAATTTGTCTGGCCGTTGCTGCACACACCAGACCCGAAACTGTTCCCGCCACCCAAAGAAGTCATCAGCCCGTGGGGCCTGCCGCTGATCAATACGATCCTGCTGGTCAGCTCCAGCGTGACCATCACCATCGCCCACCATGCGCTGAAGAAAGGCCATCGCGGCGCGCTGAAACTGTGGCTGGCGATCACCGTGCTATTGGGCGTCGCATTCCTCGGTTTCCAGGCCGAGGAGTACATCCACGCCTATAAAGAGCTGGGGCTGACCCTCGGTTCGGGCATCTACGGTGCGACGTTCTTCATGCTCACCGGCTTCCACGGCGCCCACGTGACCATCGGCACGATCATCCTGTTCGTGATGCTGATGCGGATCATGAAGGGCCACTTCGACAACGAGCACCAGTTCGGTTTCGAAGCGGCGAGCTGGTATTGGCACTTCGTCGACGTGGTCTGGATCGGGCTGTTCTTCTTCGTCTATGTGCTTTGACGGCAGCTGCAAGCTTCAAGCGGCAAGCTTCAAGTAAAAGCGGTAAGGCTTCTAACTTGCAGCTTGCAGCTCAACGCTTGCAGCTACCACGGCACGTGGGACACCAACTGGCCGCTGTAGAAACCCCAGGCCATCAGGCCGACGGTGACCACGGCCAGAGCCACCCGAACACTCAAGGCGATGACCAGCCGATTGGAGCTGCTGTCGTCCTTGACCAGGAAAAACAGGCCGCTGAACAGGCTGACGACCGTGGCAATCAGCATCAGGACGATCGCTGCTTTGAACATGGCAAGACTCCGGGGGACAGGCGATGCACTTGAGTATAGCGATCGCGATGACTGACTTTATGGCGCGCCCATGAAGCGCTTTCGCCCGGGCGTGATTCCCACTGTCGTGGTGGCGCTGTTGCTGCCGCTGATGGTTGCGCTGGGCTTCTGGCAACTGGGCCGGGGCGCGGAGAAAACCGCGCTGCTGGCCAGTTATGCCGAACGTCGCGTGGCCGAACCGCTGGCCAGCGGTGAACTGCTTGGCAGCGCCGACCCGGCTTACCGCCGCGTGCGCCTGCACGGCCAGTTCGACCCCGCCCACACGCTGTTGCTGGACAACCGCCAGCGTGGCGGCAAGGTCGGTGTCGAATTGCTGCAACCGTTTCAGGACCAACGCAGCGGCCTCTGGCTACTGGTCAATCGCGGCTGGCTGCCATGGCCCGATCGGCGCGTGCCGCCGCAATTCACGACACCCGCCGAGGCGCTGACGCTCGACGCCTGGGTCTATGTCGCCCCCGGCGCAACGTTCCAGTTGCACGCCGATCCGGTCAGCGATGTCTGGCCGCAAACCATTACCGCCGTCGAGCCGGGCAAATTGTGGCAAACCCTGGAGCGCGACGGCTTCGCCTACGAATTACGCGCCGAACCCGGCCCGACCAGCTATCAGACCGATTGGCCGGTGGTCGCGATGGGCCCGGAAAAACACCTCGGCTATGCCGTTCAATGGTTCGCCATGGCCACGGCGTTGCTCGGTCTCTACCTCTATTTCGGCTGGCACAACGCAAAGGAGAAACGCCATGGGAAGCGCCATGAATCCACCCAGCATGTCTGAGGCCAAACCTGCCCCCAGCCGCCGGCGCGGGCGCATTCAGTTGCTGTTGATTGTGCTCGGTGTGGTCGGGCCGATGCTCCTCGCCACCGGCATGTACAAATTGCAGTTCTGGGTGCCGGAAGGACGCAGCTACCACGGCGAACTGATCGGCAACGGCCAGACCCGCGCCGACCTCGGCGTGCAGGCCGACGAGCAGCGCTGGCAGATTCTGGTCACGGCGCCAAAGGATTGTGCCGTCGATTGCCAGCAACTGGTTTATCTGGCGCGGCAGATCCAGATCAGCCTCGGCCGCGAAGCCGGGCGCGCCAGCCACGCCCTCGCCGCCGCGCAACCACTGAGCGCTGATTACGCCGCCAAACTCGACCGCGAATATCCACAGTTGCAGCGCTATCCGCTGGATGCCGGGGTGTTCGCCAGGACCACCGGCGATAAAGCCGTGCCGCAGCTGTGGATCGTCGACCCGCACGGCAATCTGGTGCTGCGTTACGAGCCGAATGTGAAGGGCAAGGATCTGCTTAACGACCTGCGGCATCTGCTGAAACTGTCGAACATCGGATGAGGGCATCGTCATGGCCAAACCTGGATTTCGCCTCGCGTTGTTTGCCACCCTGCTGGCACTGATTGTCGTGCTGCTCGGCGCCTACACCCGCCTGACCCACGCCGGCCTCGGCTGCCCGGACTGGCCAGGCTGCTACGGCTTTATCAGCGTGCCAAAAAGCGAGGCGCAACTGGCCCATGCCGAACTGCATTTCCCTGACGCGCCAGTGGAGGCGCACAAGGGCTGGAACGAGATGATCCACCGCTACTTCGCCGGCACCCTCGGCTTGCTGATTTCAGTTTTGGCCGGGCGCGCCTGGGTCAACCGGCGCCATCCGGGCCAGCCGGTGAAACTGCCGCTGTTTCTGCTGGCGGTGGTCATCGCCCAAGCGGCGTTCGGTATGTGGACGGTGACGCTCAAGCTCTGGCCGCAAGTGGTCACCGGGCATTTGCTCGGCGGCTTTGCCACGTTGAGTCTGCTGTTCCTGCTGACGCTGAGGTTGTCCGGCGTGCTGCCGCCGCTGACCGTACCCAAGCGCCTGCAATATTGGGCGACGGCGGGGCTGCTGCTGGTGATCGGCCAGATCGCTTTGGGCGGCTGGGTCAGTTCCAACTACGCAGCGGTGGCCTGCATCGACTTCCCCACCTGCCACGGCCAGTGGCTGCCGCCGGCGGACTTCGCCAACGGTTTCCACCTGACCCAGCACATCGGCCCGAATTATCTCGGCGGGCAACTCGATAGCGATGCACGCACGGCGATTCACCTGACTCACCGCATCGGCGCTTTGCTGGTGACGGTCGTACTGCTCGGTCTGGCCTGGCAGTTGAAAGCGGTGGGCATGACCCGATTGGCCGGATTGCTGCTGATCGCCCTTGCGGCGCAGATCACCCTTGGCATCAGCAACGTGCTGTTTCATCTGCCGCTGCCGGTGGCCGTCGCGCATAACGCCGGCGGCGCGGCGCTGTTACTGACGCTGGTGCTGGTCAATTATCACGCGCGCACCAGCCTGTTGCGGGTGAGCCAACCAGGGCTGGTGCGCTGGCGCTTGAGTGCGCACAAACCTGTCGTCGCGCCCATCGCATTGAAAGGAGAAACGCCATGGCGAGTCTGATCGGCCAGCGTGCAGCGCAAGCGCTGTGGCGCGATTATCTGGAGCTGACCAAACCGAAAGTCGTGGTGCTGATGCTGATCACCTCGCTGGTCGGCATGTTCCTCGCTACCCGCGCCGGCGTGCCGTGGACAGTGCTGGTGTTTGGCAATCTGGGCATTGCCTTGTGCGCCGGCGGCGCGGCGGCGGTCAATCATGTGGTCGATCGGCGCATTGATGCGGTAATGGCGCGCACGCACAAACGGCCGCTGGCCGAAGGCCGGGTTTCACCTGCGGCGGCGCTGACCTTCGCCTTGGTGCTGGCATTGCTCGGCCAGGCGCTGCTGCTGACCTTCACCAATCAGCTGACCGCTTGGCTGACTCTCGCTTCACTGCTCGGTTACGCCGTGATCTACACCGGTTTTCTCAAGCGCGCGACGCCGCAGAACATCGTCATCGGCGGCCTCGCCGGTGCCGCGCCGCCGCTGCTGGGCTGGACCGCCGCCACCGGCCATGTCAGCGCCGAACCGCTGTTGCTGGTGCTGATCATCTTCGCCTGGACCCCCCCGCATTTCTGGGCGCTGGCGATTCATCGCAAGGAGGAATACGCCAAGGCCGACATTCCGATGCTGCCGGTGACCCATGGCGAGCACTACACCAAAGTGCACATTCTGCTCTACACCTTTGCGCTGCTGGCAGTGAGTCTGCTGCCGTACGTGATTCACATGAGCGGCGTGCTGTATCTGGTCTGTGCGCTGGCGTTGGGCGCGAGGTTTCTGCAATGGGCCGTGGTGCTGTACCGTGGCACTCGGCCGCACGCGGCGATCAACACCTTCAAGTACTCTATCTGGTACTTGTTCCTGTTGTTCATCGCCCTGCTCGTAGACCACTACTTACTGTTGAACCTATGACCCGAACCCAGAAAACCGTCTTCATCCTCGTCGCCGTGATCGCGCTGATCCTCGGGCTTACCGTGAATAAAGTGCTGAACGGCAAAGGCCAGGGCGACCCGACTGCGCTGATCGACGCCGGGATCATCCTGCTGCCGCAGAGCCGCAACCTGCCGGACGTGACCATGACCGATCAGGACGGCAAACCAGTTGCCATCGACGAGTTGAAAGGCAAGTGGAGTCTGTTGTTCTTCGGCTATACCTTTTGCCCGGACATCTGCCCGACCACCCTGGCGCAACTGCGGCAGATCAAGAGTGAATTGCCGAAAGAGGCTGTGGATAAACTGCAGATCGTGCTGGTCAGCGTCGACCCCAACCGCGATACGCCGAAGCAGTTGAAGCAGTACCTGGGCTACTTCGATCCGCAGTTCATTGGCCTGACGCCGACGTCGATCGAGGAGCTGCAGAAGGTGGCGAACGCGGTGAGCATTCCGTTCATTCCCGCCGATACCAGCAAGCCGAATTACACCGTGGATCACAGCGGCAATCTGGCCGTTATCGGCCCGGACGGCACGCAGCGCGGGTTTATTCGCGCGCCGTTGAACAATGCCAAGCTGGTGGCGCAGTTGCCGGCGATGCTTGAGCGCAATTAACAGTTCAAAAGCTGAAAAGCCCCTCACCCTAACCCTCTCCCAGAGGGAGAGGGGACTGACCGAGGTGTTTATTCGAATTGCGCCGACCTGCAATTGTGAGTCGAACTCAGGCTCGAAAAGCTTGAAGGTCGGCCCCCTCTCCCTCGGGAGAGGGCTGGGGTGAGGGGAAGCTTCACCGCAGGTCCACAGCCAAACACCAGACACAAAAAAGGGGACGCTCATGGCGTCCCCTTTTTTCATTGCAGCAACCTTAATCAGAACGCCGGCAACACCGCGCCTTTGTACTTCTCGGTAATGAACTGCTTCACTTCCGGGCTGTGCAGCGCAGCCGCCAGTTTCTTCATCGCGTCGCTGTCCTTGTTGTCCGCGCGGGACACGAGGATGTTCACGTACGGCGAGTCGTTGCCTTCGATCACCAGTGCATCCTTGGACGGATCAAGCTTGGCTTCCAGCGCGTAGTTGGTGTTGATCAACGCCAGATCGACCTGGGTCAGCACCCGCGGGATGGTCGCGGCTTCCAGTTCACGGAATTTCAGGTCTTTCGGGTTTTGCTCGATGTCTTTGAGGGTCGACAGAATGTTGGTCGGGTCCTTCAAAGTGATCACGCCGGCCTTGGCCAGCAGCAACAGCGCACGGCCGCCGTTGGTGGCGTCGTTCGGGATCACCACGTTGGCACCACCGGGCAGGTCTTTCAGATCCTTGAGCTTGCTCGAATAAGCACCCAGCGGCTCCAGGTGCACGCCGGTCACGGCGACGAGGCTGGTGCCCTTGGCCTTGTTGAACTCATCGAGGTACGGCTGGTGCTGAAAGAAGTTGGCGTCCAGACGCTTTTCCGCGACCTGTACGTTCGGCTGAATGTAGTCGGTGAAGACCTTCACCTTCAGATCCACGCCTTCCTTGGCCAGGGCCGGTTTGACGAACTCGAGGATTTCCGCATGCGGCACCGGGGTGGCGGCGACGGTCAGGGTCTCGGCGTGGGCCGAAAACGCCGCGACAGCGGCGAAAGCAGCGATCAGTTTTTTCATTCAGCTAACTCCTTGTGAGGGCGCCCGCCAGCGAATGGCCCGCGCCTCTTGATTAAAAAACCGCTTATTTGCGCGAGAAGTGCACGACCAGGCGGTCGCCAACCATTTGCAGCACTTGCACCAGAATCAACAGCAGCACCACGGTGACGATCATCACGTCGGTCTGGAAACGCTGGTAGCCGAAACGGATCGCCAGGTCGCCCAGACCACCGGCGCCGACCACGCCGGCCATCGCCGTGTAGGACACCAGTGTAATCGCTGTCACCGTAATCGCTGCGAAGATGCCCGGACGGGCTTCCGGCAGCAAGGCGTTCATGATGATCTGCCGCGTGGTCGCGCCCATCGACTGGGTCGCTTCGATAATGCCGCGATCGACTTCGCGCAGCGCGGTTTCCACCAGACGCGCGAAGAACGGCGTAGCACCGACCACCAGCGGCGGGATCGCCCCGGCCACACCCAGCGAGGTGCCGGTGATCAGCACGGTGAACGGGATCATCACGATCAGCAGAATGATGAACGGCAGCGAACGCAAGATGTTCACCACCAGCGACAGCACCGCGTAGAGGCCACGGTTTTCCAGCAATTGGCGCGGGCTGCAGAGAAACAGCAGCACGCCCAGCGGCAGGCCGAGCAGCACGGTGAACAACAGCGAACCGCCAAGCATCAGCATGGTGTCGCCAGTCGCCAGCCAGATTTCGTACCAGTCGATATTGGCGAAGAAACTCATCAGGTCAGCCATTAGCGCAACACCTCCATGTGAACGTCAGCGGCGGTGAAGCGGGCAAACGCCGCTTCCATGTCGCCACCGGTGACAGCGAGGGTCAGTTGCCCGTAAGGAATATCTTTGATGCGGTCGATGCGACCGGCGAGGATGCTGTAGTCGACGCCGGTTTCCCGGGCGACGGTGCCGAGCAACGGCGCGTAGGTCGCCTCGCCCTGAAAGGTCAGACGCACAATGCGCCCCGGCACGTGGGCGAAATCGTCACGCTGCTCGCTCTCGTCGATCTGCTCGCTTTCCTGGACGAAACGCTTGGTGGTCGGGTGCTGCGGATGCAGGAACACATCGGCCACGGGACCCTGCTCGACGATCACGCCGGCGTCCATCACCGCGACCTGATCGCAGACGCGCCGGATCACGTCCATCTCGTGGGTGATCAGGACGATGGTCAGTTTCAATTCGCGATTGATTTCCGCCAGCAATTGCAGGACCGATGCGGTGGTCTGCGGGTCGAGGGCGCTGGTGGCCTCGTCGCACAGCAGAATCTTCGGCTTGGTCGCCAGCGCACGGGCAATGCCGACGCGTTGCTTCTGACCGCCGGACAGTTGCGCCGGGTACTTTTTCGCGTGGTCGGACAGACCGACCCGCGCCAGCAGCTCGGCCACCCGTTGATTGATTTCACTGCTCGACAGCTCACCGGCCAGGGTCAGTGGCAAGGCCACGTTATCGGCGACAGTCTTGGAGGCGAGCAGGTTGAAGTGCTGGAAGATCATCCCGACCTGCTGGCGGAAACGGCGCAGGCCGTTGGCATCCAGTGCGGTGACTTCTTCGCCGTCGACGATGATCTTGCCGCCACTGGAATCTTCCAGGCGATTGATCAGACGCAGCAGGGTACTTTTGCCCGCACCGGAATGGCCAATCAGGCCGAACACCTGGCCGTTCTCGATGGCGAGACTGGTCGGGTGCAGCGCGGGAATATCCTTACCGGCGACGCGGTAAGTCTTGTGGACGTTTTGAAACTCGATCACGTAGCGAACCTTGTGGGGCGCGTTGGAAAAGGATCAGCGGTTAGCCGGGCGCGCATTTTAGCCTGTCCGTATAGAGGTTCTTAGCATTTATTTCGCAATTAACCTTCAATTTGGCAATAACGCGATCAAAGGTCAGATAAACGGAACGGCTGAAACGCTCATCAGTCACTAAGTAAGCGACTTGAAACCCTGGGTGCCGTGCCCGGGAATCACTCAAGGGTCTGCGGAAGGCATCCGGGGCCAAACGAGGAGTTTACGTCTGATGAGCATCAAAAAGCCTGCACCTGCTAAAAGCGAGATGGCCGGAACCGATACCCCGGATCGCGCCAACACCAATGCCAAGCTCGACAGCCTGGAAGAATTCCGTTCCGACGCCACCGGTCAGGCACTGCGCACCAATCAGGGCGTGAAGATCGCCGACAACCAGAACACCCTCAAAGCCGGGCCGCGCGGGCCTTCGCTGCTGGAAGACTTCATCATGCGTGAAAAGATCACGCACTTTGACCATGAGCGCATTCCGGAGCGTATCGTCCATGCGCGTGGTACCGGCGCCCACGGTTTCTTTCAGACCTACGAGAACCATGCAGCGCTGACCAAGGCCGGCTTCCTACAGGATCCGGGCAAGAAAACCCCAGTATTCGTGCGCTTTTCCACGGTGCAGGGGCCACGGGGTTCCGGCGATACCGTGCGTGACGTGCGCGGCTTTGCGGTGAAATTCTTTACCGATGAAGGCAACTTCGATTTGGTCGGCAACAACATGCCGGTGTTCTTCATTCAGGACGCGATCAAGTTCCCGGACTTCGTCCACGCGGTGAAGCCCGAGCCGCACAACGAAATCCCCACCGGCGGCTCGGCTCACGATACGTTCTGGGATTTCGTCTCGCTGGTGCCGGAATCGGCGCACATGGTCATCTGGGCGATGTCCGACCGGGCCATCCCGAAAAGCCTGCGCAGCATGCAGGGCTTCGGCGTACACACCTTCCGCCTGATCAACGCCGAGGGCAAATCACGCTTCGTCAAATTCCACTGGCGCCCTACCGCCGGCACCTGCTCGCTGGTGTGGGACGAGGCGCAGAAGCTCGCCGGTAAAGACACCGACTACCATCGTCGCGACCTGTGGGAAGCGATCGAGATGGGCGACTACCCGGAGTGGGAACTGGGCGTACAGATCGTCGAAGAAGAGAACGAACACGACTTTGATTTCGACATCCTCGACCCGACCAAGATCATCCCCGAAGAAATTGTCCCGATTACGCCGCTGGGCAAAATGACCCTGAACCGCAACCCGGACAACTTCTTCGCGGAAACCGAGCAGGTCGCTTTCTGCCCTGGCCACATCGTGCCGGGTATCGACTTCTCCAACGACCCGCTGCTGCAAGGTCGGCTGTTTTCCTACACCGACACGCAGATCAGCCGACTCGGCGGGCCGAACTTTCATGAGCTGCCGATCAACCGTCCGGTGGCGCCGTTCCACAACGGCCAGCGTGATGCGCAACACCGCACCACCATCGACAAGGGTCGTGCCTCGTACGAGCCGAACTCGATCGACGGCGGCTGGCCGAAAGAAACCCCGCCGGCGGCACAGGACGGTGGTTTCGAGAGCTACCCGGAGCGCATCGACGCAGCGAAGATCCGTCAGCGCAGCGAGTCGTTCAGCGATCACTTCTCCCAGGCCCGCTTGTTCTTCAACAGCATGAGCGACCATGAGAAAGAGCACATCATCGCTGCCTACAGCTTCGAGCTGGGCAAGGTCGAGCGTGAGTTCATCCGTGCCCGTGAAGTGAACGAGATCCTCGCCAATATCGACCTGACCCTGGCCAAACGCGTGGCGGAAAACCTCGGCTTGCCGGCGCCAGCCAAAGGCACGGTCGAAGTGCGCAAGACCTCGCTGGAGCAATCGCCAGCGCTGAGCCAGGCCAACCTGCTGCCAGGCAATATCAAAACGCGCAAAGTGGCAATCCTTGCTGCCAACGGCGTTGATGCTGCGGCCATCGATGCGATGAAGAAAGCGCTGGAAGCCGAGGGCGCCCACGCGAAACTGCTCGGCCCGACCTCGGCGCCAGTCAAGACAGCTGACGGCAAGGCGTTGCCAGTGGATGCGTCGATGGAAGGTATGCCTTCAATCGCGTTCGATGCGGTGTTCGTACCGGGCGGCGCGGCGTCGATTACCGCGTTGAGCGGTGACGGCGTGGCGCTGCATTATCTGCTGGAGGCCTACAAGCACCTGAAGGCGATCGCGCTGCACGGCGAGGCCAAGCAGTTGCAGGACTTGCTGAAGCTCGACGCGGATGCGGGGTTGTTGCAGGGCGCGGATGTCGGGGCGTTGACCAAACCGTTCTTCGCCGCGATTGGCGAGCATCGGGTGTGGGCGCGGGAGCCTAAGGCCAAGGCGATTCCAGCGTAAAAGCAAAAGATCGCAGCCTTCGGCAGCTCCTACAGGATGTACTCAATCCCATGTAGGAGCTGCCGGAGGCTGCGATCTTTTTATGGTTTACGCGGGCTTAAAACCATCTGCGCCGGCACTGTGCGCAAGATCTGCTTCTCGATCTGCAAATCAAAATCAGGATCGAGCCTCTTGACTCGCTTGCTCAGCAAGGTCGCCAGCCAAGGATAATCTGCGGTGCGCGGCGCCTGAATGCTGACGGCACATTCGTAATTCACCACATCGGCGGCGATCGCATCGAGTTGTCGTTGCAGCTTGTGAATATCACCGATGTTCAACGCAACTGTGGTGCTCTCGGCGGTCGGGTCGATGACCTTGGCTTTCGGCCTGGCTTCGGCAGCCAGCAGTGCGGCCTCAGCCTTTTCCAGCTCGGCCTTGCGCGCTTCGGTGATCGCGCCGTTGACGCCGCCGGTCAGCGCTGGCGCCTTGGGCATCAGAGCACGGGCGCGGCTGAGCGCGGTGGCGGCAGCGTTGACATCGCCTTTCTGCAGGACGATCTGGCTGCGGCGCAGGTACGCCTCGGCCAGTTGCCGCTGGTACTGTTCAAGGGATTGATCATTGGGGGTTGCGGCCTGCAACGCGGCCAACTGGTCTTCGGCGGTGGCCAGTTCGCTGCTGGCCAGGCTTTGCTCCAGCTGTGCGATGGCCGTAGCCCGCGCATCGGGGACTTCAGCCACCGGCGGCGTGCTTTGGCAGGCGCCCAGCAGCACTGAAAATGCGACAAGGAGCAGATAACGGGAGGCGAACGGCTTCATTCCTGCGACTCTCTAATTGCGCAAAAAGCGGCCAAGTCTACACCCCACGACGGGGCAGAACACAACTCAACAGAAACAGCGCGGCTGCCGCCACCACGATCGACGGGCCCGCCGGGGTGTCCTTGAACCACGACAACGCCAGCCCGCCGCACACCGCGAGCATGCCCAGCAGGCTCGCCCCCAGCGCCATCTGCTCCGGCGAACGGGCGTGACGCTGTGCCGCAGCCGCCGGGATGATCAGCAGCGAAGTGATCAGCAGCACTCCGACGATTTTCATCGCCACGGCGATCACCACCGCGATCAACAGCATCAGCGCCAAGCGTAAACCCGCAACCGGCAGGCCTTCGACCCGCGCCAGTTCTTCGTGCACGGTGACCGCCAGCAACGGCCGCCACAGCGTCACCAGCAACACCAGCACCGCCGCAGTGCCGCCGAGAATCCACGCAAGATCGCTCGGACTGATCGCCAGCAAGTCGCCAAACAGATAGGCCATCAGGTCGATCCGCACTTCATGCATGAAGCTTAGTACCACCAGGCCGAGAGAGAGCGTGCTCGGTGCAAGAATTCCCAGCAGTGTGTCGGATGCCAATGGCTGACGCTGTTGCAGAGTCACCAGCAACACCGCCAGCAGCAGGCAACCGACCGTCACCGCCACCGTCGGGCTGACGTCCAGCAGAAAGCCCAGCGCCACGCCGAGCAACGCAGCGTGGGACAGCGTATCGCCGAAATAGGCCATGCGCCGCCACACCACAAACGAGCCGAGCGGTCCGGCCACCAGCGCCAGGGCCAGACCTGCAAGCAGGGCATACAAAAGAAAATCAGCCATGCTTGCAGCCGTCTCCATGAACATGAGGTTGCCCGCCGAGCGGGCCTTTGACCACCGAACCGTGCAGGTCGTGGGCGTGGTCGTGATGGTGGTGATAGATCGCCAGACTCGGCGCGTTCTTGCCGAACAGCTCGACAAATGCCGGGTCGCCGCTGACCTGCTCGGGGTGCCCGGAGCAGCAGACGTGGCGGTTGAGGCAGACCACCTGATCGGTGGTGCTCATCACCAGATGCAAATCGTGGGACACCATCAGCACGCCGCAACCGTGGCGGTCGCGCAGCCGGGTGATCAGGCTGTACAGCTCGGCCTGCCCGGCCACGTCGACGCCCTGCACCGGCTCATCGAGCACCAGCAGCTCAGGCTCACGCAGCAGTGCCCGAGCCAGCAGCACGCGCTGCATTTCGCCGCCGGAAACGCTCTGCACCGGGCGGTCGATCACGTGTTCGGCACCGACTTCCTTCAACGCGGCCAGGGCACGCGAACGATCGACGCCGGGCACCAGGCGCAGGAAGCGCAGCACTGACAGCGGCAGGGTCGGGTCGACATGCAGTTTCTGCGGCATGTAGCCGACGCGCAGTTTCGGTTTGCGCCAGACGCTGCCACTGTTCGGCTTCAACAGCCCGAGCACGGCGCGTACCAGCGTGGTCTTGCCGGCGCCGTTGGGGCCGATCAGGGTGACGATCTGCCCCGGCTCGACGCTCAGCTCGATGTTGTCCAGCACGGTCTGCCCGGCAAACGTGACGGCGACCTGCTCCAGACGGATCAGCGCGTTGCTCATCAGGCCCCCTGGCAACCGGCGCACAGACCAACCACTTCGACCGTCTGCGCTTCGACGATAAAACCGACGTCTTTGGCGCTGCTGATGATCGCGTCGCTGATCACTTTTTGCTCAAGTTCGATGGCGGCGTGGCACTCGCGGCAGATCAGGAACTGGCCCTGATGCGCGTGTTCAGGATGCACGCAGCCAACGAAGGCGTTGAGCGACGAGATGCGATGGACCAGGCCGTTTTCCAGCAGGAAATCCAGTGCGCGGTACACGGTAGGCGGCGCGGCGCGGCGGCCGTCCTGCTCGCTGAGCACCGCGAGGATGTCGTAGGCACCCAGCGGCTTGTGGCTCTGCCAGACCAGTTCCAGCACACGGCGGCGCAGGGCGGTCAGACGCAAACCTTTCTGCGCGCACAAGGTATCGGCCTCGGACAAAGCGCTGTGCACGCAATGGGAGTGGTCGTGGGGACGGCTGGCAATCGGGGTAATAGGCATGAGCGGCGACGAGATTTGCTGGAGACGTTATTATGTTACCCGTTCTCGCTTCCTTGAGTGGTCATCGTGTCCCGACTTTTTTCTGTTTTTGTGGCTTTTGTTGCCAGTTTTCTGCTGATCGGTACGGCTCAGGCCGAGGTCAAAGTGCTCACCAGCATTAAACCGTTGCAGCTGATTGCCGCTGCCGTGCAGGACGGCGTGGCGATTCCCGAGGTGCTGCTGCCGCCGGGTGCCTCCCCACACAATTACGCCCTGCGCCCATCCGACGTACGGAAGGTGCAGTCGGTCGATCTGCTCTACTGGATCGGCCCGGACATGGAAGGTTTCCTGCCGCGCGTACTCGGCGGTCGCAGCCTGCCGAGCGTCGCCGTGCAGGATCTGCCGGGCCTGAAGCTGAGGCATTTCGGCGCGGACAACCATTCCCATGCCGAAGAAGCCGACGAGCATGATCACGACCATCGCCCCGGCTCGCTGGACGCACACCTGTGGTTGTCACCGGCCAACGCGCGGGTGATCGCCGACAAAATGGCCGCCGACCTCAGCGCCGCCGACCCGGCCAATGCCCAGCGCTATCAGAGCAATGCCAAAGCCTTCGATGAACGTCTGGATGCGCTGGACCAGCGCTTGAAGAAGCGTCTGGCCAATGTCGAAGGCAAGCCGTACTTCGTGTTTCATGAGGCGTTCGATTATTTCGAAGACGCTTACGGCCTGAAGCACGCGGGCGTGTTCGCGGTGGCCGCCGAAGTACAGCCCGGCGCCCAGCATGTGGCGGCGATGCGCAAGCGCTTGCAGGAAGTAGGCAAGACCTGTGTGTTCAGCGAACCGCCATTGCGTCCGCGCCTGGCGGAAACACTGGTGGCCGGTTTGCCAGTGAAACTGGCCGAGCTGGATGCCTTGGGTGGTTATACGCCGGCGACGGCTCAGGGTTATGAGCAGGTGCTGGAAAAACTCGGCAATGATCTGGCCGGGTGCCTGGAATCGATGTAACAACACAAACCCTGTGGGAGCGAGCCTGCTCGCGAAAGCGGTGGGTCAGTCAGCAAAAATGCTGAACGGGCCGCCGCCTTCGCGAGCAGGCTCGCTCCCACAGGTTCATGTTTGCTTGGCGAATCTACTCAGAGGGCGAACGGCAACGGTGTATTGACCTTCTGCCGCTGCGCCAGGCGCTGCTCGAACTCCCGCGGATCGTGAATCAACACATCCTGCCCGGCGAACTGCTCGGCGGCGATCAAGCGTGACAGCCAGAACCGCACACAGGCCACACGCAGCATCGTTGGCCACAATTCGGCTTCCGCCGCCGTGAACGGACGCAGCGCCGCGTAGGCACCGAGGAATGCTCGGGCGCGCGGGCCATCGATCACGCCCTCGTCGTCCGAACACCAGTCATTCAAGGCAATCGCCACGTCGTACAGCATCGGCCCCGAGCAGGCGTTGTAGAAGTCGATCAGCCCGGTCAGGTGGGTGCCTTCGAACATGGCGTTGTCGCGGAACAAGTCGGCGTGAATGTTCGCCCGAGGCAGCGCGAGGATCTTGTCTTTGCGCTCGGTGATCTCATCCAGCGCCTTTTGCAGCAAGGCACGCGGCTCATCGCTCAGGTGCGAGAGAAATTCAGTGCCCTCCTCCAGCATCCAGTCCAGACCACGATCGGTCTTGCGCTTGATCATGCGTTCGCCCTGAGTCGCCAGGTGCAGATGCGCCTGCAACTCGCCGACCTGCGCGCAATGCTGGGCGTTGGCGACCTTGATGTGCTTGCCCGACAGGCGCGGTTGCAGCAGCGCCGGTTTGCCTTTGAGCTCACGCAGGGCCAAGCCGTCGGTGGTGCGCAGGGCGTAAGGCACCGGCAGTTCGGCTTCGTGCAGCACGTCGAGCAGGTCGATGAAGAACGGCATCTCTTGCACCGGGCCGCGCTCAACCAGGGTCAGGACAAACTCGCCCTGCTCCAGACTGATGAAGAAATTGGTGTTTTCGCTGCCGGCGGCGATCCCCTGGAAATCAAGCAGGCGGCCGAGCCCGTAAGGGGCGAGAAAGGTTTCCAGCTCGGGCCGAGCCAGGGGAGTGAACACAGACATGTCTTAACTGCCAGTACGGGCGCCGCAGCGGCGGCGCCGAGTGAATTAAAAACCTACTTCCATTCGAATATCTTCCATGACGGGATCAGCATATCCGGCTGATCCGAACGGATGAAATTGGCATCCGTCCCGTCGGCGCGCACCAGAAAGTACGGCGGCGCGCCCTTTGGCGTGACTTTGATCGCATAGAGGAAACCGTTCTGGCGGTACTCCTGAATGGTCTTGTCGCCCTCCGTGCGGATAGTGACCTCGGGGTCGCCGCCCGGCGCATCATCCGCCGCCATCGCGGCCAGTGGTGAGACAGCGATCAACCCGACCAGCAGCAAGCGATTTAACGTACGCATGATAACCTTGTCCCTTTGTCGTCAACGGTCCCGCTATTCTAGCCCCGGACCCGCCGAAAAGGTTGATCCTGCTCATGAGCCAAGCCCCCCTCGTCCTGGTGGACGGTTCGTCTTACCTGTACCGCGCCTTTCATGCACTGCCACCACTGACCACGTCCAAAGGCCTGCCGACCGGTGCGGTCAAAGGCGTGCTGAACATGCTCAAGAGTCTGCGCAAGCAGTACCCGGACAGCCCCTTCGCCGTAGTTTTCGACGCCAAGGGCGGGACATTTCGCGATGAGATGTACGCCGAATACAAGGCCAACCGGCCAAGCATGCCCGATGACATGCGCGTGCAGATCGAGCCGCTGCACCAGAGCGTGATCGCCCTCGGCTTCCCGCTGCTGTGCGTGGACGGCGTCGAAGCCGACGACGTGATCGGCACCCTCGCCCGCAGCAGTGCGGCAGCAGATCGCCCGGTGATCATTTCCACCGGCGACAAGGACATGGCGCAACTGGTCGACGGCCACATTACCTTGGTCAACACCATGTCCGGTAGCTCGATGGATGTGGAGGGCGTTAAGGAGAAATTTGGCGTCGCACCGGAGCAGATCATCGATTATCTGGCGCTGATGGGCGATTCCTCCGACAACATTCCGGGTGTGCCGGGCATCGGCCCGAAGACGGCGTCCGGCCTGCTGGTCGGCGTCAACGGCGGTCTGACCGAGCTGTACGCCAACCTCGACATCGTGCCGACCCTGCCGATCCGTGGCGCAAAAACCTTGCCGGCCAAGCTCGAAGAGCACCGGGAGATGGCTTTCCTGTCCTATCAACTGGCGACCATCAAGGTCGACGTGCCACTGGATATCGGCCTCGATGATCTGCAGATGGGCCAGGAGGATCCGGCCAAACTCTACGAGCTGTACACCCTGCTGGAATTCAAGAGCTGGCTCAATGATCTGGATCGCGATGCCAAGCGTCAGGAACTGAGCGCGGCTGCCGAACCTGCGCCCGCCCATGATCTGTTCAGCGCCCCGCAAGCCGAGGCACCTGCTGCCCCTGCCGAGGCCGCGTACGAAACCATCCTCGATCAGGCCCGCTTCGACGTCTGGCTGGAAAAATTGCGCAACGCCAAACTGATCGCCTTCGACACCGAAACCACCGGCATCGACGCGCAGCGAGCGCAACTGGTCGGTCTGTCGTTTGCGGTGCAGGCCAACGAAGCTGCGTACATCCCGCTGACCCACTCCTACATCGGCGTGCCTGAGCAGCTGGATCGCGACAGCGTGCTGCGCGCACTCAAGCCGATTCTGGAAGATCCGAGCAAACTCAAGGTTGGCCAGCACGCCAAGTTCGACATGAACATTCTGGCCAACTGCGCCATCGGCGGCGATCAGAGTGAAGGCATCAGCGTGCGCGGCATCGCCTTCGACACCATGCTCGAGTCCTACGTACTCAACTCCACCGCAACCCGTCACGACATGGACAGCCTCGCGCAAAAGTATCTCGACCACACCACGGTGAGCTTCCAGGACATCGCCGGCAAAGGTGCCAAGCAGCTGACCTTCGACCAGATCGCCCTGGAACAGGCCGGGCCGTACGCCGCCGAAGACGCCGACATCACCCTGCGCCTGCACCAGACCCTGTTCGACAAGCTCAGCGCGATTCCGAGCCTGGCCAGCGTGCTGACCGACATTGAGATCCCGCTGGTGCCAGTGCTGGCGCGCATCGAACGCCAGGGTGCGTTTGTCGATGCCGAGTTGCTGGGCATTCAGAGCATCGAACTGGGCAACAAAATGGTCGCGCTGGAGCGTGAAGCCTTCGAAATCGCCGGGGAAGAATTCAACCTCGGCTCGCCGAAGCAGCTGGGCGTGATTCTTTATGAAAAGCTCGGCCTGCCGGTGCTGAAGAAAACCGCCAAAGGCCAGCCGTCCACCGCTGAAGAAGTGCTGGCGAAACTCGCCGAAGACGATCACCGCTTGCCGAAGGTGCTGATGGAGCACCGCTCGATGAGCAAGTTGAAAAGCACCTACACCGATCGCCTGCCGGAGCAGATCAACCCGCGCACCGGGCGCATCCACACCTCGTATCACCAGGCTGTGGCTTCGACCGGGCGCCTGTCCTCCAGTGATCCGAACCTGCAGAACATTCCGGTGCGCACTGCCGAAGGCCGACGCATTCGTCAGGCGTTCGTCGCACCCAAAGGCTACAAACTGCTGGCGGCAGACTATTCGCAGATCGAACTGCGGATCATGGCGCACCTGTCCCGCGATGAAGGTCTGATGAACGCCTTCCGCAACAATCTCGACGTGCACACTGCAACCGCTGCCGAAGTATTCAAGGTCGAGCTTGATCAAGTGACCTCCGACCAGCGCCGCAGCGCCAAGGCGATCAACTTCGGCCTGATCTACGGCATGGGCGCGCAGAAGCTCGGCAAGGACATCGGCGTCGACACCAAGACCGCCAAGGCTTACATCGACACCTACTTCGCCCGTTATCCAGGCGTGCGCGAATACATGGAGCGTACCCGCGCGCAAGCGGCGGATCAGGGTTACGTCGAAACTTTCTTCGGTCGTCGCCTGTACTTGCCGGAGATCAACTCGAACAAGCCGCAGGAACGCGCTGCTGCTGAACGTACGGCGATCAACGCGCCGATGCAGGGCACGGCAGCGGACATCATCAAGAAAGCCATGGTGGCTGTGGATCATTGGCTGGCGACGTCGGGTCTGGACGCGCGGGTCATCCTGCAAGTGCACGACGAACTGGTGCTGGAGGTTCGCGAGGATCTGGTCGAGCAGGTCAGCGCCGAAATTCGTACGCACATGAGCGAAGCGGCGAAACTGGATGTGCCGCTGCTGGTGGAAGTTGGCGTGGGCAACAACTGGGATGAGGCGCACTGAGTCATTGTTGCGCAACCGTCGCCGCGACCTACCGTCGCGGCAACTGCCGGGAATCCGGCTTAGATCGAAAGGCGCTTGAGGCTATTCCAAAGCTTTTTGAAAAAAATCTGAACTAATCTGTCGATCGAACACTCAGAGGTACTGAATGGCTGGTGAAGCCCTTCGATGCTCCTATGTTGTGTTAAGTGTTGGCAGATATCTGAACCCCGCCCTAGCGGTTCGGAACTTGAACCCCGGAATTTCTCCCTCCCCAATGAAATCCGGGGCTTTTTTTTCCAAAAAATCGGCTGTAGCGCGGCCATGCTGCGTTAAAAGCATCGCTAAAAATGCTCATTTAGGTCCCCTAAACTCCGCTTTTTAGCGCTACTTTGCCTTGCCTGGCCACACTACAACCAATTTTTCCCCATTCTGAATTTACTCGGCAGCGGCCTCGGCGCCTTTGTCTGCCAGTTCCATCCAGTCGGCCAGCACAGTGTAGGCCTCTTCCAGGCCCATGCGTTTTGGTGCGGAGAACAGTTGGATGGTGATCGAGTCGCCCCAGCCTTTGCGGATTTCCGACTGTACTTTCAGCAGGGTGTTCTTGGCTGCGCCGTAGGTGAGCTTGTCGGCCTTGGTCAGCAGGATGTGCATCGGCATGCCGGCGGCGACGGCCCAGTCGAGCATCAGCAGGTCGAAGTCGGTCATCGGATGGCGGATGTCCATCATCAGAATCAGACCTTTCAAACTCTCCCGACCACCGAGGTAAGCCTCGAGGTGGCGCTGCCAGTGTTGCTTGAGCGGGATCGGTACTTTTGCATAACCGTAGCCCGGCAGGTCGACCAGACGGCGATCATCGTCTAGCTTGAAGAAGTTCAACAGCTGTGTGCGACCCGGAGTTTTCGAGGTGCGCGCCAGGCTGGCGTGGGTCAGGGTGTTCAGCGCGCTGGATTTGCCAGCGTTGGAACGACCGGCAAACGCCACTTCGAAGCCTTCGTCGTCTGGGCATTGATCGACTTTGGCGGCACTGAGCATGAACGTGGACTGTTGGCACAGGCCGAGGATGGGATTCTTGAGTTGCATGGGATTTCCGATGTGGGCGGCGCCGGGATTGGGCGCGGAACGCGGTGTCGCTTCCGTTTCAGTGACGCCAGTATATAATGCCGCAGATTTTGTGTGTGCTTTGTCCCAGCGAAGGATGAAGTTCACGAGAGCGACAGACTTTGATTGCGCATTAGAACGCAGAACGCTCTCAACCCTGAAAAGGTCGTTTTATGACGAAATGGCTGCTGGCTGCCGGAGTCTTGATGCCGCTTTACAGCGCACAGGCTACACAGGATCCGGAAGCTGTGTACAACCGTGTTTGTGGTGCCTGTCATTCCGGCCAACTACCCATGGCGCCCGCAAGAGGCGATCAGGAAGCTTGGACGCCGAGGTTGGCGAAAGGTATGGGGACGCTGGTGCAACACGTGACCCAGGGTTTCAAGGCGATGCCGCCGCGTGGTTTGTGCATGGACTGCAGTGCCGAGGATTACCAGGCCATCATCCTGTGGATGAGCGAGAGTAAGCCCGGTCCATAACTTAACCCTTAGCCGTAGTTGGATTAGCTGATGAACAAATTGATCGTGAGTCTGCTGTTGACCGTGGGAATTTCAGGTGTCGCCCATGCTGCCGGCGATGCCGCAGCAGGCCAGGCCAAAGCTGCCGTGTGCGGAGCCTGTCACGGCCCGGACGGCAACAGCATGGCGCCAAACTTTCCGAAACTGGCAGGTCAAGGTGAACGCTACCTCGACAAGCAATTGCACGACATCAAGTCGGGCAAGCGCGTGGTGCTGGAAATGACCGGGCTGCTGACCAACCTGAACGATCAGGATCTGGCCGACATCGCTGCGTACTTCGCCAGCCAGAAAGGCAGCGTCGGCGCCGCCGATCCGAAGATCGTCGCTCGCGGTGAAGCGCTGTTCCGTGGCGGCAACCTGGAAAAAGGTCTGCCAGCCTGCACCGGCTGCCATTCGCCGAACGGCGCCGGCAATGCCGCCGCAGGCTTCCCGCACCTG
Source organism: Pseudomonas triticicola (assembly GCF_019145375.1). NCBI lineage: Bacteria > Pseudomonadati > Pseudomonadota > Gammaproteobacteria > Pseudomonadales > Pseudomonadaceae > Pseudomonas > Pseudomonas triticicola. Next base: position 4,539,226 of record NZ_JAHSTX010000001.1, read on the forward strand.
GGTGGCCAGCACGCTCAATACATTGCCAAGCAGCTGACCGATTTCCGCAAGGAAGCCGACGGTCGCGCCAACGACGGCGACGCAATGACCATGCGCACCATCGCACGCAAGCTGAGCGACGAAGACATCGCTGCGGTTTCCAGCTACATACAAGGCCTGCACTGAGGCCCTGATTCGAGTGTTGCATGAGGCGCGTAACGCCGGCCACGTTAACGCTCGATTAATCCTTCGCAGCAAGTATAAAAAGGGTGGCTTTGGCCGCCCTTTTTTGTGGCCGCTGCCGTTACACTACAGCACTCATGCCCGCCAGGATCTGTGTCGCAACAGGTCGAGCGAGGCGACCCAAATTGTTCAGGAGTAAAGCATGCGTAATCTGATCATCAGCGCCGCCCTCGTCGCTGCCAGCCTGTTCGGCGTCACCGCCCAGGCCGCTGAAGCCCCTGCCGCCCCTTACGTCGAACTGGCCAATCCGGTGCCGGTGGCAAAGCCTGGCAAGATCGAAGTGGTCGAGCTGTTCTGGTACGGCTGCCCGCATTGCTACGCTTTTGAGCCAGTGATCAATCCATGGGTTGAAAAACTGCCGTCCGACGTCAACTTCGTGCGCATTCCCGCCATGTTCGGCGGCCCATGGGACGCTCACGGCCAGATGTTCCTGACTCTGGAAGCCATGGGTGTCGAGCACCAGGTGCACAACGCCGTGTTCAACGCGATCCAGAAAGAACACAAGAAGCTCACCGACAAGAACGACATGGCTGACTTCCTCGCCACTCAAGGCGTGGACAAGGACAAGTTCCTCGCCACCTTCGACTCGTTCGCTATCAAAGGCCAGATCGTCAAGGCCCGTGAGCTGGCGAAGAAGTACGAAATCACTGGCGTGCCAACCATGATCGTCAACGGTAAATACCGCTTCGACATCGGCTCTGCCGGTGGTGCCGAGCAAGCATTGAAGCTGGCTGACGATCTGGTCGCCAAAGAGCGAGCGGCTAATAAGGCTGCTGCCAACTAAGCGCGGCATTCGCCATGCGCCGCTGGAAGTCCGAACGCATCGTTGGCCTGCATGATCCGCGGGTCAACGAGCATCATCTGGCGTCTACGGGCCTGCCCGCAGACCAGCGTCTGCGCTTGCTCAGCTTCAATATTCAGGTCGGCATCAGCACTGAGCGCTATCGGCATTACCTGACCCGCAGCTGGCAGCATCTGCTGCCGCACACCGGGCGTTCCGGCAATCTGCAAAAGATCGGTGACCTGCTCGGCGACTTCGATCTGGTCGCGCTGCAGGAAGCCGATGGCGGCAGCCTGCGCTCGGGCTACGTCAATCAGGTCGAACATCTGGCCCACCTCGGCGCCTTTCCCTACTGGTATCAACAACTCAATCGCAACCTCGGTCGACTGGCCCAGCACAGCAATGGCGTGCTCAGTCGCCTGAAGCCGTGGGCGATCGAGGATCACCCGCTGCCCGGCCCGAAAGGTCGCGGCGCGATCCTGCTGCGTTTCGGCGAAGGTCCGGAGGCACTGGTGGTGGTGATGATGCACCTAGCCCTCGGCGCGCGGACGCGCAGCCTGCAACTGGCCTACATTCGTGATTTGATCAGCGGTTACAAGCATCAGGTGCTGATGGGCGACATGAATACCCATGCCAGCGACCTGCTCGAACACTCGCCGTTACGCGATCTCGGCCTGCTGGCCCCGCAGGTGGAAGCGACCTTCCCCAGCTGGCGCCCACAGCGTTGCCTTGATCATATTCTGCTCAGCCCGACCCTGACCCTGGAAAAGGTCGAGGTGCTGGCCCAGCCCATTTCCGATCACCTGCCGGTCGCGGTGGAAATTCGTCTGCCGGGTTCGCTCACGGCCGACGCATTGCCCGCGTTGAGCCCTGCCCCTCGCGGAACCTGTGAATGAGCGACGACGCCCAGCGCTGGAAAGAGAAGTACCTCAAGAGCATCGAACAGCAGGACAAGCTCGAACGCCGCTGGGCCGCGCGACTCGACCTGCTGCGACGCGGTCTGGTGCGCAGCACGCTGGCGGCCGAAGGCACCGACAAGGCTGTCGATCAGTGCATGAAAGAAATGCGCGAAGTCGTGCGTACCGATGACATGGACGCCGGCCTCGCCGCCCTGCTGCCGCGTCTGGAAAAAGCCGTGCTCGACTCCGAGCAGCGCCGTGAAACGCGCATCGATCAGGTCAGCACCGCGCTCACCGCGCTGGTCACCCAGTTGCAGGCTTTGCCATTGCCGCGCGAAGTCGCGCAACCGCTGAAGAAATTCGCCAAGCAACTGGACAGCCGCGTCGGTCAGGCACGGGAAATGCCGCTGCTGTTGAGCGAACTCAGTGGCTTGCAGGGCAAGGCCTTGAGTCAGTTGGAAACGCCAGCCGAGCCTGGCCGGCCGGGGCTGTTGCAGCGTTTGTTTGGCAGCCGTGACGGTGAGGAAGCCGCTGCACCGGCGGCCGACATACCTGCGACACCAGTGCCGCAGCCGGTCGAAGCCCGACAATCTGAACCGGAGCCTGCGCAATCGGCACCGGCGGCCCACGCTGAGCCAGCGATCGCAGCGCCCGAGACCGTCATCGAGGCGCCTGTCCAGACGCCGCCTGATGAGCCGCAAGTCGTTGCGTTCGCTGCGCCTGTGGTCGCCGTTGAAGCCGAGCCAACGCAGGTTGAGCCAGCCGCTGACACCGAGATAACCGTCGCTGCGCAAGCAACCGAAGCACTCAACCCCGACGAACTGATCCACCCCGGCGATCCGTCGCCGCTGCTCCTCGACAGCCTGCCCTTGCCCGAGCCGATCGCTCAGGCCTTGGCCGCCATCGACCCGGAGCAGTCGGAGCACGACATCCTCTTCGCCCTGCCGGATTCTCCAGAGCCGTCCTACAGCTCCGTGGCCCGACATATCGAAGACACGCTGATCGGCCTGCTCGACGACCTGACCTTGCCCGAGCGCCACCGGCCGCAAGCCGAGGCAATGCGCGAACGGCTCAAACACGGGCTCAACTGGTACGAACTACTACCGATCCTCGACGATCTCGCAACCTTGATGCTGGCGATTACCGATAGCGGTCAGCACGAATTCGAAGCCTATCTGCAGCAACTCAACGAACGTCTCGAAGCGTTCCAGAGCAACCTGCAAGCGGCCAGCGAAGGGCATGCCGACAACAGCTCGGCGGCGCGGGCCATGGACACGCAGATTCGCGAGCAGGTCGACGGCTTGCAGAGCAGCGTCCAGCAAGCAGCCGACCTCGATGACCTCAAGCATGTGCTGGAGAATCACCTGGAAGGCCTGCTGGGAACGATGGACCAGCACCAGAAGCAGCGCGACGCCCGCGAGCAGGAAGTCGCCGCCAGGTTGAAGAGCCTGTCGGAGCGGGTCGCGCATATGGAGCAGGAAGCCTTGGGTTTCCGCGAACACCTTGAGGAACAGCGGCAGAAAGCCCTGATCGATCCGTTGACCGGCCTGCCTAACCGCGCGGCGTGGAGTGAACGCCTCGAGCATGAAATCCAGCAATGGCAGCAGCACGGCAACACCCTCAGCCTGGCCATGCTCGACCTCGATCACTTCAAGCGGATCAACGACAGCTATGGCCATCTGGCCGGCGACAAAGTGCTGAAGATCATCGCCACGGTATTGCGCAAACGCCTGCGCGGCTCGGATTTCATCGCCCGTTTCGGCGGTGAAGAGTTCGTGCTGTTGCTGCCCGCGACGCCACCAGCGGTGGGCGCGAAACTGCTGGAAACCCTGCGCGCGGCGATCGAAGCCTGCCCGTTTCACTTCAAGGGCGAGCGAGTGACCATCACCATTTCCATGGGGCTGGCCGCGTTCCGGGTGGGAGAACACAGCGATCTGGTGCTGAAAAGAGCCGATCAGGCGCTGTACCGAGCAAAAAACGCCGGGCGCAACCGAGTCGAGCTAGGTTAAGGCAATTGTTCCATTTTGTTTAAATCCGCCCGCTGGCGGACTCTGAGCAAATCCGTACGTTACACTGTTGCATTATCGTTTTCAGCGTATCGTCCTCTGCCATGAAATTCCTTGCCCTTGTTGCCTCGCTGCTCGTCCTCGCTGGTTGCGCCAGCGGCCCGCGCTATGACACCAGCCATCCTTCGGCCAATTACGACAGCCGCATCCAGTTCGTTGTGGTGCATTACACCTCGGCGTCGCTGGAGCGTTCGCTGCAATTGCTGACCCATGGCGACGTCAGTAGCCATTACCTGATCGGCGATGACAAGAGCGCCACCGTGTACAAGCTGATGGACGAAAACCAGCGCGCCTGGCACGCCGGCGAAAGTCAGTGGCAGGGCCGCACCTGGCTCAACTCCAGTTCCATCGGCATCGAAATCGTCAATCCCGGCTACAAGGACACCCCGACGGGGCGCCTGTGGTATCCGTACAGCGAAGCGCAGATCGAATCGTTGATCACCCTGCTCAAGGACATTAGCAAACGCAACGGCATCAGCCCGCGGCACATCATCGGTCACAGCGACATCGCGCCGTTGCGCAAGCTTGATCCGGGGCCACTGTTCCCGTGGAAACGTCTCGCCGCCGAAGGCCTTGGCCTATGGCCGAACGAGCAAGCGGTGGCGCGGCAGCAGGCTGTATTCGATACCAGCCCATTGCCGGAAATCGGCTGGTTCCAGGCGCAACTCGCGCGCCTGGGTTACGACACGCCGCAGACCGGCGAGCTGGACGTCGCCACGCGCCACGTCCTCGCCGCGTTCCAGATGCATTACCGCCCTGCCCGCTTCGACGGCACACCGGATGCACAAACTGCGGCACTTCTTTTGGTCCTCAATCAGACAAAATAATGACGCCCGCCCGACGGTCAGGGCGAAATCGCAATCAGCAGCTATAACTCATGGTAATTCTTCGGAAAATCCCTGATGGCTGCGACCCGAGAGACGCTGCGTAGCTGGTTTTATCGCCCTGTTTTTTTGGCGATGATCGCGGCTGTCCTCAGCGCCAGCCTGTTGATCGCCGGCGGTATGTTCGTGGCGATGCGCCAGATGGAAATGCGCGAGAGCCAGGAAATGAACGCCCAGGGCGAGCGTTTCCTCGCGCGCCTCGAACAATTGTTCGGCCAGTTGCGCGAAAGTCTCGACGACCTTGAAGCCCAGCCCTTGCGCGGCTGCGACGAAGAAATGATCGCGACCCTGCAGCAAGTCACCTTCAACTACCGCTTCGTCTATGAAGCCGCGTACATGGACGCCTCGCGGTTCTGCTCCAACCGTCCGCGCCAGGAAGGTCTGTCGTTGGTGCGGGCGCCGGACATTCAGGGCCCGACCTACAGCTATTGGCTGAACACCACCACCGAACCCGATGAAAACCGCGCGGCACTGATGCTCGGGCGCGGCAATTTTCGGGTCGCCACCTCTCGCGGACATTTGACCGACATGGTCGACCTGTCGCCCGGCAGCAGCCTGTTGGTGGTGCTCGATCACGGTACTCGCGCGATCCCGGTACTCGGTACGGCGCAAGTCTGGCCGCCGACCGAACCCTGGCCCCCCAAGAGTAGCGATGCACTGCAAGTCACACATACGCGGCTGATCTACCGCATGCCCACCAACAACCCGGAATATCAGCTGGTACTGATTACACCGCGCACCGGCATGCACGTCCCGGCTGTGTGGTGGTGGCTGTTGCCGGTGTGCCTGATCGCCGGGGCCGTTGTCGGCTTTCTGACCTTGCTACTGGTGCGTCAGCGCCAGTCGCTGGATGCCGAGCTGCACGGGGCGATCCGCCGGGGCGAGTTGCAGGTGCTGTATCAGCCGATCTTCGATCTCGACAGCCGCAACTGCGTCGGCGCCGAAGCGCTGCTGCGCTGGCGGCGCCCGGACGGCACGCTGACAAGCCCCGACCTGTTCATTCCCATGGCGGAGAACACCGGGCAGATCCGGCAGATGACCGACTTCGTCTTGCAGCGTCTGCTCGAACAGCTGGGTCAGTTACTGCGCGCCAATCCGCAGCTGTATATCTCGGTGAACCTCGCGGCCTGCGATGTCATGGTGCCGCGCATCGGCCAGGTCATGGCGCGGCTGCTCGCGTTGCACCGCGTCGCCGCGCGGCAGATAGCCTTCGAAGTCACCGAGCGCGGCCTGATTGATGTGGTGGTGGCGCGGGAAAACCTGCAAGCCTTGCGCGACGTCGGCCATCAGGTGCTGATCGATGATTTCGGCACCGGCTATTGCAGCCTCGCCTATCTGCAGACCTTGCCGGTGGACTGTTTGAAAATCGACAAGGCGTTCATCGATGCGCTGGGCCATGACGCGGCGAGCAGCGGCGTCGCTCCGCACATCATTCACATGGCGCAGGCGCTGGATCTGAAAGTGATTGCCGAAGGCATTGAGCTGGAATCCCAAGCCGCACTGCTCAGCAGTGAGGGAGTCAAGTTCGGTCAGGGCTGGCTGTTCGCCCACGCACTGAGCGCTGTGCAATTCATCGAACTGATCACCCGCGGCAGGCGCCTTGCCGCGCGGCGTATGGACGACGAAGCCTAGACGGCCAGCGCCATGTAGAACTGGGTGCCCTGCCCCGGCCGCGAATAAACGCCCATGCGTCCGCCGTGCAACTGGACGATTTCCTTGCACAGTGCCAGGCCGAGCCCGGCGCCACCCTTCTTGCGCCCGACCTGCACGAACGGCTCGAAAATCCGCCCCTGCTGGCCGTAGGCAATGCCTTCGCCGTTGTCTTCGACGCTGATGATCACCCGCTCGCCATGGCGGCGCGCCTGCAGACGGATCTGCCCGTCGCGGGCGGTGTGCCGCAGGGCGTTGTCGATCAGGTTGTCGAGGACGCGATCAAGTTGCGCCTGGTCAGCCTGCAGCCTCGGCAGCGGGCCTTGAATCTCGACGTTCAGCGCAACACCTTTGGCCGCAGCCACGTCGGCAAAGCGCAGTTGCGCCTGCTCCAGCAAGTCTTCAATGGAACATGGCGCCAGAGTGAGTTTCTGTAGGCCGTTCTGGTAGCGCGAGAAGTTGAGCAAGTCGTTGATCAACTGCATCAGGCGCTGCATTTCTTCGTTGACCGTATCCAGCAGGTCAGCTTCGCGCGATTCCGCCGGGAACTTGGCCCGCTCGCGAAACAGCCCGAAGGCCATGTGCATGCCCGTCACCGGCGTGCGCAGCTCGTGGGAAGCGCGCAAGACAAACTCACTGCGCACGCGCTCGAACGCGCGTTGCTCGGTGACATCGTGCAGCACCATCACCGCGCCGAGAATATGCCCCTGGGTATGACTGACCGGCGTCAGGCTATAAGTCAGAAGGCGCGATTCACCATCGACTTCGATACTCAGATCTTCCGGCGCGCGCTCCAGCGTGCCGCCGCGCAGGACCAATTGCAGTTGCGCATCCAGCTCCGGGCGCCCGAGTGCGGTGCCCAAGCCTTGGCCGAGCCGGTCGTCTTCCCAGCCCAACTGGCGCTGAGCCACCGGGTTGAGGTGTTCGAGCTGGCCTTGGCGGTCGATCATCAGCAAGCCGTCGTCGATGCTGTCGAGCACCGCTTGCAAGCGCTGCTGACCGGCCAACAGTTCGTCGACATTCATCGCCTGGTGTTCGCGCAGCGCCTCGGCCATCAGGCCGAAGCGCCGTGACAGCAGATTGACTTCCATGGCCGTGGAAATCGGCAGGGTCACGTCATAGTTGCCCTGCCCGATGTTGTCGGCAGCCTTGGCCAGCGCTTCGATCGGTGCGCCGAAACGTCGGGCGATGCCTTGGGCGGTGACGAAACCGATGATCAGCACCGCCAGCCCGACCAGGCCAAGCAGCCCGGCAATCAGCAACGCGCGTTCGCGGGCAGCGTGCTGGACGGCATTGATGGTTTCCAGTGCGTGTTTGTGCTCAGCGATCAAACCGTTACGGAGGATATTGAAGCGCTCGCGGAAATCCGCGCTGGTGCTGGCGTTCTTCGCCGCTTCGGCAGTCACGTCGAATGAGGCGAGGAAGTTCAGGTAGTCGGCCTTGGCCTGGCGGAAACCGTAAGGCTGGTCATCGCCCTCCGGCTGCTGGGCGATGCCTTGGTCGAGCAACTCGAAGTAGTGCTGTTTGGACGCTTCGAACGCAACGGGATCCGGTTTTTCGGCGAGCATGATGATCAATTGATCACCGAGGGTCTGGCGCAGCTTGAGGCCCAGATCCAGGGTGACAAAATTGCTGCGCACCAGCGCTTCCTGCGACCCGGCCATCTGCATCACGCTGACCAGCCCGAGCAAGAGCCCGAGCAAGGCCACGGTGATCAACGCAGAAATGCTCAGGAACAGGCGCGTGCGCAGCTTGATCGCCAGTTTCATCGCGCAGTGCTCACAGGTTGTACTGCTTGCGTTTGCGATACAGGGTCGAGGCGTCGATGCCGAGGGTTTTCGCCGCTTGGTCCAGGGTGCCGGCAGTAGCGAGCACCGCGCCGATGTGCGCTTTCTCCAGCTCGTCCAGGCTCAGCGCCGCGCCGACCCGTGGCGCGTTGTTGGCCGGTTGTTCGGCCATACCCAGGTGGCTGATTTCCACGCGTTCCTGCGGGCAGATGATGCTGGCCCGCTCGACCACGTTGCGCAGTTCGCGAATATTGCCCGGCCAGCGATAACCGAGCAGCGCTTCGCGCGCCTCATCGCTGAAGCCGCGCGCTGGGCGTGCGTACTCTTTGACGAAACGTGCGAGGAAGCGATCGGCAAGGGTCAGGATGTCTTCGGCGCGCTCGCGCAATGGCGGCAGGTGCAGGGTGATGACGTTGAGACGATAGAGCAGGTCTTCGCGGAAACGGCCGTCGCGGACCATGTCTTCGAGGTTGAGGTTGGTGGCGGCGAGGATGCGCACATCGGCGCGGCGAGTGACCGGATCGCCGACCCGCTCGTATTCCTTGTCCTGGATGAAGCGCAGCAACTTGGGTTGCAAAGTCAGCGGAAAGTCGCCGATCTCGTCGAGAAACAGCGTACCGCCGTCCGCCTGGTTGACCCGACCCAAAGTACTCTCGCTGGCGCCGGTGAACGCGCCACGGCTATGGCCGAACAGCTCGCTTTCCATCAGCTCGGCAGTCAGCGACGGGCAGTTGATAGTGACGCAGGATTTCTTCTCGCGCTTGCTCCAGCCGTGGATCGCACGGGCCAGTTCACCTTTACCGGTGCCGGACTCGCCAAGGATAAGAATGTTGGCGTCGGTGCTTGCGACCTGCCGTGCCGTTTCCAGTACGACTTTCATCGCCGGGCTGTGGGAATCCAGACCGTCTTTCGGTTTGCGGATCTCGCCTTCCAGCGCTTCGAGCCGCGCGGAGAGCTGGCGCACTTCCAGCTGCTTGGCGGTGGCCAGGCGCAGTTGATCAGGGCTGCATGGCTTGACCAGATAATCGGCGGCGCCAGCCTGAATGGCATCAACCGCGGTGTCGACCGCCGAGTGGGCGGTGACGATCACTACGCGCATCCACGGCGCCTGAATGCGCATTTGCGCGAGGACATCGAGACCGTTGTCCTCGCCCAGGCGCAAATCAAGGAAGCACAGATCGAAGACCTGACGTTGCAGCAAAGCATCGGCCTGGGCTGCGCTATTGGCGGTGGCTACCGTATAGCCTTCGTCTTCGAGGCAATAACGAAACGTACGCAGGATGGCGGATTCATCGTCCACCAGCAGAATGCGGCCTTGTTGCTCAGTGGCAGATTCCATTTTTCCTACGCTCCATAGTGATTAGTCTTGGGTTAGTCCCGGAAAAATCGGGCAAGTTGCATGGTTGATTCTGAACGATACCAGCCATAGGAGGGTAGCTCTCTACTGCCATAACGGCCAATTCATTGATTTCGTTGAGTTTTAAAACATTCTGCGTTTTGCAGGGCAGATCCTGCGTCCTCTTCTGACATCTGCGTACCGGTAGCAATTCCATATCATCGAAATTTCCCACGAAATAATCGTGCATTGCGCACGACCGCAGAAGAGCCATCGTGCAGGATGCGTCTTAGGAAATTTCTCAATCACGTATAACTCATTGTTTTTACTGGTTTTTTCATAGATTAAAAAACTGGCATGCAGGCTGCAATACCTCACTCAGCCCGGGCAGAACAGCACCTGCCCCAACCGAACAAGCGTGAGGAACACAGGATGACTCGCCCAATCGCCGCCCAAGTACGTATTTCGCCACTGCAGATCCAGCAAGGTCTGTTCGGTGTACTGGCGTTGCTGATCACCCTGATCGTCTGCCAGCAGTACATGAGCTGGGAAAACAGCCGTAAACCCGAGCCACTGATTTCGATGCAGCACAGCACTCAAACGCACTTCAGTGCCGTAAGCAGCAGCCAGGCCGAGAACGCTTCGATGCACATGATCGATGTAGACCAGGCGCAACCGCTGGATCAATTGCCACGGGAAGAGCGCTGGGTTTTCTAAGCCTTTGAACACATTCAGGCGCGTAGCGTCGGAAACCGGAAACACCCCTAAATAGAGAAGTAAGGAGAATCACCATGTTGAGCTGGGCAATTACATTCTTGATCATTGCCATCATCGCCGCCGTTCTGGGCTTCGGTGGTATCGCGGGCACCGCCACGGGTATCGCCAAGATTCTCTTTGTCGTGTTCCTGGTGATGTTCATCGCTTCCTTCTTCTTTGGCCGTCGCGGCCGAGGTTAACGATGATCGGTCTCAAGACATTGGCCGCCGCCCTGCTTCTGGGCGGCAGTGCCATGGCCATGGCGGCCAATGACGGCCAGGCTCGGGTCAACGAACTGTTGAGTTCCGACCCGCAGTATCGGCAGACCTGGGAAGGCGTGGTGAAGAAGGAAGAACGCCTGCCGGAATGGGTGATGAATCTCTCCGGCACGCCTGAGCAACAGATGAATGCCGTGACTGAAGATGGCGACAAGTATCTGGTCGGCCCGCTCTGCGAATCAGCAGACAAGTGTCTTAATCACCGCTTGATCGTCGCGTTCAGTTTCGACAAGAAAGACGCATACGCCATGCTCGTCGATGTGCCTGAGGGACTGCCGGCCGATAAGTCGCCTACGCGACATGCCACCTACCGTTTCCTCGGCAAACCCGATCAAGGCATGCAGGATCTGCTGATGGAAACCCTGAAGAAAGATCCGAAGTGGTACTGACGCAGGACGCGCAAAGGTTTCGAACACGAAAGCAGCGCCCCGCTGCTTTCCATTGCACCGCCCGATGAGGGTCGGTGCATGACCAGGGGGCCGGGATGTTCTGACTGATACAGGGTCGGAGTGACCTACGGGTACAGGGAGTACCTGCGCAAGGGCCGGGTCAGGGTAAAAGCTGCGCCGCAGGTTCGTCGACCCGGTGGTCTGACGAATCTGCGCTGGGCTTTGAATCCGCTAAAACATTGATCCAGCACGCCAATTCCCCATATTTCAATCGTCGACACTGCGAGGAAAACATTTCGCGGTGTTTCCTGGCGACCGTATATCGACAAAGATCGCGTTCGTTCCGTGTGACTTCTAGTCTTGCGATTCAGACTTTTTCCGGAAATTTCCGCCGGTTTTGCCTGTGCAAAATTTAACCAGGCCACGCTGTAATGGCCGGTTCACGGCACTTATGCCGGCACAAATGTCACAATCGAACCGCTTGGGACGCCAGTTTCAAATGAAAAAGCTCATGCCGATTAGGCATAGGGTAGGCGTTTACGGCATTAGACGGCGCCACCTTGCATCGGAATAGTTGCGCCTTTTTTCGCCTGCCGAAGAGCCGTAAACACGCGCTTCGGGGCACCTTATACGGAGGCAGATGCACAGACTTTTCCGCTGATGAGCGTTCCAGTTCCTGCATGTGCCTGAGTCAAACGCAAGTAAGGGTAAAGATAATGAAGAAGGCAAAAATCAGCCTCGCCTGGCAGATCCTCATCGGTCTGATTCTGGGGATTGCAATTGGTGCGTTGCTCAACCACTTCAGTGCTGAAAAGGCCTGGTGGATCAGCAACGTCCTGCAACCGGCAGGCGATATCTTTATCCGTCTGATCAAGATGATCGTGATCCCGATCGTCATTTCCTCGCTGATCGTCGGCATCGCTGGCGTCGGCGACGCCAAGAAACTCGGGCGTATCGGCCTGAAGACCATCATCTATTTCGAGATCGTCACCACCATCGCCATCGTTGTCGGTCTGGTGCTGGCCAACGTGTTCCATCCGGGCACCGGCATCGACATGAGCACCCTGGGCACGGTGGATATCTCCAAGTACCAGGCGACAGCCGCCGAAGTGCAGCATGAACATGCATTCATCGAAACCATCCTCAACCTGATCCCGTCGAACATTTTCGCGGCCATGGCTCGCGGCGAAATGCTGCCGATCATCTTCTTCTCCGTGCTGTTCGGTCTCGGCCTGTCGAGCCTGCAGTCGGACCTGCGCGAGCCGCTGGTGAAGATGTTCCAGGGCGTTTCGGAAAGCATGTTCAAAGTCACCCACATGATCATGAACTACGCCCCGATCGGCGTGTTCGCACTGATCGCGGTGACCGTGGCCAACTTCGGCTTCGCCTCGCTGCTGCCGCTGGCGAAACTGGTGATTCTGGTTTACGTCGCCATCGCCTTCTTCGCTTTCGTAGTACTGGGGCTGATCGCCAAGCTGTTCGGCTTCTCGGTGCTCAAGCTGATGCGCATCTTCAAGGATGAGCTGGTGCTGGCCTACTCCACCGCTTCCTCGGAAACCGTGCTGCCACGTGTCATCGAGAAAATGGAAGCCTACGGCGCGCCGAAAGCCATCTGCAGCTTCGTGGTACCGACCGGTTACTCGTTCAACCTCGATGGCTCGACCCTGTACCAGTCGATCGCGGCGATCTTCATTGCCCAGCTGTATGGCATTGACCTGTCGATCAGCCAGCAACTGCTGCTGGTGTTGACGCTGATGGTCACCTCCAAAGGTATCGCCGGCGTACCGGGCGTGTCTTTCGTGGTGCTGCTGGCCACTTTGGGCAGCGTTGGCATCCCGCTGGAAGGCCTGGCGTTTATCGCCGGTGTCGACCGCATCATGGACATGGCGCGTACCGCACTGAACGTGATCGGTAACGCCCTGGCGGTGCTGGTGATCGCGCGCTGGGAAGGCATGTACGACGACGCCAAGGGCGAGCGCTACTGGAACTCCCTGCCGCACTGGCGCAGCAAGGAAAAACTGCCGGCTGGCGAAATTTCCAAGAACTGATACAAAACCCTGTGGGAGCGAGCCTGCTCGCGAAGACGGTGTATCAATCTACAGAGATGTTGAATGTGCCGGCCTGTTCGCGAGCAGGCTCGCTCCCACAGTGATTGATGCAAGCCCCACCAACAAACCCCGGAGCAATCCGGGGTTTGTCGTTTCTGGCGACCCCGCTATCATTCGCCGCATTCTTCGGGGGATTTGACTGATGCTTAATGGCCTGTGGCTTGGCTTCTTCATCGTGGCAGCCGTGTCGGCGCTGGCGCAGTGGCTGATCGGCGGCAACGCCGGGATCTTCGCGGCGATGGTGGAAAGCATTTTCGCCATGGCCAAGCTCTCGGTCGAAGTCATGGTGCTGCTGTTCGGCACCCTCACCCTGTGGCTGGGCTTTCTGCGCATCGCCGAGAAAGCCGGAATCGTCGAGTGGCTGGCCAAGGTGCTCGGCCCGCTGTTTCTGCGGCTGATGCCGGAAGTCCCGGCCGGCCACCCTGCCCTCGGCCTGATCACGCTGAACTTCGCCGCCAACGGTCTGGGCCTGGACAACGCCGCCACGCCGATCGGCCTGAAAGCCATGAAAGCGTTGCAGGAGCTCAATCCCAGCGCCACCATCGCCAGCAACGCGCAGATTCTGTTTCTGGTGCTCAACGCCTCGTCGCTGACCCTGCTGCCCGTGACCATCTTCATGTACCGCGCCCAGCAAGGCGCGCCGGATCCGACGCTGGTGTTCCTGCCGATTCTGCTGGCGACCAGTTGCTCGACTATCGTCGGTTTTCTCTCCGTAGCTTTCATGCAACGCCTGCGCATCTGGGACCCGGTGGTCCTCGCCTATCTGCTGCCCGGCGCGCTGATCCTTGGCGGCTTCATGGCCCTGCTCGGCACGCTTTCCGCGACAGCACTGGCGGGATTGTCGTCGATCCTCGGCAATCTCACGCTGTTCGGCCTGATCATGCTGTTTCTGCTGATCGGCGCGCTGCGCAAGGTCAAGGTGTACGAGGCGTTTGTTGAAGGCGCGAAAGAGGGCTTCGATGTGGCGAAGAATCTCTTGCCGTATCTGGTCGCGATGCTGTGTGCGGTTGGCGTGTTGCGTGCCTCTGGTGCGCTGGATTTCGGCCTGGACGGCATTCGCCATCTGGTCGAATGGGCCGGTTGGGACACGCGCTTCGTCGATGCGCTGCCGACGGCGATGGTCAAACCGTTCTCCGGCAGCGCCGCCCGGGCGATGCTGATCGAGACAATGCAGACTTCCGGCGTCGACAGCTTCCCGGCGCTGGTCGCGGCGACGGTGCAGGGCAGTACCGAAACCACGTTCTATGTGCTGGCGGTGTACTTCGGCGCGGTGGGCATTCAGCGCGCGCGGCACGCGGTGGGGTGTGCGTTGCTGGCCGAGTTCGCCGGAGTGGTGGGCGCTATCGGCGTCTGCTACTGGTTCTTCGGCTGAGCAAAATTACCATGTGGGAGCGAGCCTGCTCGCGAAGACGGAGTGTCAGTCAATGCTTAAGTGACTGATACACCGCTTTCGCGAGCAGGCTCGCTCCCACAGGAGTTGTGGTGTGTCAGCGCGGTTGCGGGGCGAGTTTCTGGCCTTGCTCCACGGCCCAGGCCACAACCTTGGCCGTGAGGCGATCACTGGCCTGGCCAAACCCGGCGACCACCGCTGGCACCTGCACATCATTCAACGACTGGCGCTCTTCAAAACGGCGGCTGGCGAGGATGCGCTGGTCGTAACCACGCACCAGCAACGCATCGACCCGCACCACGACGCCGGCCTGGGTGCCCTGATATTCGGTCTGAAACGCCTGCAAACTGCCGCCCAGTTCCAGATCCGCCTGGAAGTTGCTGTCGTCGGTGCTCAGCAACGTCACTCTGCCGTCACGCTGGAATCCATCGAGTAGGCGATTGCGCACCAGTACCGGCGCCGGATCGCTCCAGCGCGAGCCTTTGTAGCTGCTGATCACATCGCCCTGCGGGATCACGGCAATGCTCGGCCGGTTCAGTGCTTCGCTGGCCTGCAATTTATTCAAGCGCAGCGACCACGACTGCGTCGCCGCCGGGCTGGTGGAGGCGAGCGCCGGTGCAGCGGGCAGGCGGTAGACGTCCGAGGGTTCCGACTTGGGCAAGATCGAGCACGCGCCGATCAGGGTCAGGCCAGCGCCGAGCAGGGCGATTCGAGTCAACTTCATGGGGTGAATTCCTTGTTCTTGTCGCTGCCCAGCAGGTAGCCGCTGGGGTTGGCCTCGAGGCGTTGGGAAATGGCGCGCAGCGAGGTCAGCGTCTCGCGCAGTTCGCGAATCGCCGGAGCCAGGCCGTTGAGGCCCTGCATGCCGTTATCCAGCGAATTCTGGTTTTTGCTGAGCAAGCCGTTGATGGTCACGCTGCTTTGCTCCAGCGACTTCATCGCCTGCTCGGCGCTGCCCAGGGCCTGTTTGCCCTGATCGTTGAGCAGGCCGTTGGCGTTGCGCATCAGCAGTGAGGTCTGCTCGAGCATGCTGCCGGCCTGTTTGCCGACGGTCGCCAGTTGCTGCATGGCTTGTTTGATGTCGCCGCGCTGGTCGTTGATGGTGCCCGTGGTTTGTTCCAGATGGGCGAGGGTGTTGCTCACGCGCTCGACGTTTTCCGCAGAGAACATGTGGTTGGCGTTTTGCAGCAGGGCGCTGATGCCGGTCATCAAGTCGCTGCTGTCGTTGAGCAGACGTGAGATAGGCGAGGGCGAGGCGACCAGCGTCGGCAGCTTGCCGTCATGCCCGCGCAGTTTCGGGCTTTCGGGTGTGCCGCCGCTGAGCTGGATGATCGAGGTGCCGGTGATGCCGGTCAGCGCCAGTTTGGCCTGGGTGTCTTCCTTGACCGGCGTGTCGCCCGCCAGACGAATCCGCGCCAGCACCCGGCGCGGGTCCTGCGGGTCGAGGCGCAGGCTGACCACGTCACCGACCTTGATCCCGCTGTACTGCACCGAACTGCCCTTGGACAGACCGCTGACCGCCTCGTTGAACACCACTTCGTAATCCTTGAACTCGGTGTCGACGCTGGATTTGGCCAGAAACAGGCCGAAGAGCAGGGCGCCGGCCACGACGATCACCGTGAACAGGCCGATCAACACATGATGGGCTCGGGTTTCCATATCAGACCTCGTTGAGCAGTTTGGCGGCGTCCAGCGCCGAGCGGCCGCGCGGGCCGTGGAAGTATTCGTGAATCCACGCGTCGGCGGTTTCCGAGACGTCGTCGATAGGGCCGGCAACCAGCACTTTCTTCTGCGCCAGCACCGCCACGCGGTCGGTGATGGTGTACAGCGTGTCGAGGTCGTGGGTGACCAGAAACACACTCAGACCCAACGCGTCACGCAGGGTCAGGATCAATTGATCGAACTGCGCCGCGCCAATCGGATCGAGGCCGGCAGTGGGTTCGTCGAGAAACAGAATGTCCGGATCCAGCGCCAGAGCCCGCGCCAGCGCCGCGCGCTTGATCATGCCGCCGGACAGCGACGCCGGGTATTTGTCCGCCGCCGACAACGGCAGCCCGGCCAACGCCAGCTTCACCGCCGCCAGGTGCTCGGCGTCGTGACGGCTGAGGCCGGCGTGTTCGATAAGGGGCAGGGCGACGTTCTCGGTCACGGTCAGCGAGGAAAACAGCGCGCCTTTCTGAAACAACACACCGAAGCGCCTTTCGATCAGCGAGCGTTCATGCTCGGGCAGATTCGGCAGGTTCTGGCCGAAGACCTTGACCATGCCTTCGCTGGGCCGATTCAGCCCGACGATGCTGCGCAGCAGCACCGATTTACCGGTACCGGAGCCACCCACCACGGCGAGGATTTCGCCCTTGTACACGTCCAGATCAAGGTTCTCGTGCACGCTCTGCGGGCCGAAGCGATTGCACAGGCCACGGACTTCGATCACCGCCTCCGAGGGCGCGCGGGGTAGACGACTCACCAGCCCATCTCCATGAAAAACAGCGCAGCCACCGCATCAAGCACGATCACCACAAAAATCGACTGGACCACGCTGGAGGTGGTGTGCGCGCCGACTGACTCGGCGCTGCCGCTGACCTTGAAGCCTTCCAGGCAACCGATCGCCGCGATCAGGAAAGCGAAGATTGGCGCCTTCACCAAGCCGACCAGAAAATGCTGAATGCCGATGTCCGATTGCAGCAGCGAGAGGAACATCGCCGGCGAGATGTCCAGCGACACCGCGCAGACCACACCGCCGCCGACAATCCCCGAAAGCATCGCCAGAAACGTCAGCATCGGCAGCGCCACCAGCAGCGCCAGCACGCGCGGCACCACCAGCAATTCGATCGGGTCGAGACCGAGAGTACGGATCGCGTCGATTTCTTCGTTGGCCTTCATCGAGCCGATCTGTGCGGTAAAAGCACTGGCGGTGCGCCCGGCCATCAGGATCGCCGTGAGCAGCACGCCGAATTCGCGCAGGAACGAGAAGCCGACCAGGTCCACGGTAAAAATCGTCGCGCCGAAACTGGCCAGCACTGTGGCGCCGAGAAACGCCACCACCGCGCCGACCAGAAACGTCAGCAGGGCCACGATCGGCGCGGCGTCGAGGCCGGTCTGCTCGATGTGCGCGATCATCGGCGTGATGCGCCAGCGCTTGGGCCGAAACAGACCACGGGCGATGACTTCGAGAATCAGGCCGACGAAGCCGAGCAGTTGCAGCGTGTCGGTCCAGACCTTGTCCACCGCGCGGCCAATGCGCGTCAGCAGTTGCACGCTGACGCTGATTTCCGGCTCCTTGATCGGTACGCAGAAATCACTCAGCGAGCAGTACACGGTTTGCAGCAAGGCGCGGTCGGCAGTTGAAAGGGTGCAATCGGGGTGTTCGGCGGTTTTGCCCAAGCGCTCGGAACCGAGCAGCTCGACCAGCAACGAGGCGCCGGCGGTGTCGAGGGCACCGAGGCCGTTCAGATCGATGGAAGTGTTGGCGTCATACTGGCCGCGGAGCTTTTCGCTCAGGTGCTTGAGCGCGGTGTAGTGGGCGAGCGTCCAGTCGCCGCTGACCCGCAGGCGGGCAGGGCTGAACGCGGTGTCCAGGTGGGCACTGCCGGGGGTTGGGCTGCTGGTCATAAGCTCCGTGCTTGTACGGCCGTTACGAGATCCTACGTAATAGCACGAACCGGATTACTTTTCTTTGGCCGGTGTGCTGTCGGTGATTGCGAAACGCAGCACGCCGATCAACTGCCCGTCCTCGGTCAACACCCGCACCTGCCATTTGCCCGCCGGGTTGCCGGGGAAGTTCTGCTTGTGCGTCCACGCCCGGTAGCCTTCCTTGCGCCCGCCATGGATGTCGAGGGCGATGCGGTCGACCTCTTTGCCGTTGAAGGTCCACACGTGATAAATCCGCTCGTCGAGACCGCGCGGCGCGTTGATCGCAGTGTAGGCGTAGAGCCCGCCGCTGCGGATCTGCTCGGCGCTGACGGTATCGAGGCTGGCGCCGGGGGTGCGATCCTGCAACTGCGTGCTGATCGCTACGTCGGTCATCCACAGCGTTGCCGGCGGCACCCACGAACGCAGCGCCCAACCGACGCCGCCGATGCCGACTGTGATGAACAGAATCGCCAGGGCATTGCGCACCGTGCGGATCGGGAAGATCGACGCCAGGCTCGGGAACGACAGCAGCACGGCAATCCCCAGCGCCCATTTGAAACTCTGCGCGGTGGTCAGGTGCATGATCACTGGCAGCGCGGTGAGCAGGGCGGCGAACAGGGTCAGGGTGTGCAGCGCGAGAAACGCCCAGCGCCGTGGCGCCAGCCATTTGTAGTACAGCGGATCGACGATAGAGATCAGTGCAGCAACGCTGAGCAACCCCGTGAAGACAAATTGGCCGCTGTTCCACGTGGTGGTGATGAAGAAGAATGGCAGAACGAAAAACAGGCTTTCCTGATGGATCATCTGCGTCGCGTAGCGCAGCAGCGGCTGGGGAATTTCGCGCTTGAAAATCCGTGTAAACAGCCCGGTCAGGGTGTTCTCTAGCATCAGCCAGATCCAGCTGAGCAGCATGATCACCGTGATCCAGCTGGCCAGCCCCTGTTGGCGATCGACGAGGATGAAACTGCCGACCCCGGAAATGAAACCACCCGCCGCGATCAACCCGGGGTAGCGCTTCATCAGCTCGAGAAGGCGCTGGATAAGGAGGGTCAGTTTTGGCATTTTGGCGGTTCACGACGATATGGGGAAAATCCCGGAAAGGTTAACGCCGCATGCCCCCTGTGGCGAGGGGATTTATCCCCCGATCGGCGGCGCAGCCGTCGTAGATCCTGCGAGCGAATTTTGTCTGGATCTACCGAGTTGCTCTTATTGGGGCTGCTGCGCAGCCCATCGGGGATAAATCCCCTCGCCACAAGTGCTCACTCACCACAGGATTAATGGCTTCCAGCAATTTTGTGGCGGCGATGCAGGCGCCAGCCGATCACGATCAGCAGCAACAACCCGATTCCACCAGCGACCAGCCACAACACCTGATCATCACTGATCAAAGGCTTCTCGATCCGGATATACCCCGGCTGCAGCAACAGCTCGCGCATCGCCTTGTTCGCCGCTTCCAGCGTCACCCCATGCAGCTCCCGCGCGGGATTGGCAAAGCGGCCATCCTGATAGTCGGCCAGCGCGCTCCAGTAATAGTCCGCCAGCGCGCTGTTGCCCTGCACGGCCCAGGCTTGGTGAGCAATGGCGGCTTGTTTGATGCGGGCGAAAGTGCTCGGGTCGAGGCCGTTTTTCAGCAGGTCGGCCTTGAGGTCTTCCAGCACTTGAATGGCTTCGTCGACGTCATCGCGATCCAGGTCCGCGTTGAGGCTCATGAAGCCGACACCGCCGAACACTTCGCGCTCGGCCCAGGGCCCGTACGACAAGCCATGGTTGAGACGAATCTGCCGGTACAGCGCCCAGTCGAGGTAATCCTTGAGAATGTCGAACGTCTGATCGTACTGATCGTCGAGCACCGGTTCCGGCACCAGCCAGTGCAGCTTGGCGCTGTCGCCAATGAAGCCACGGGTGAGGGTGCGCTCATGGGCGGCGCTGGTGCGGATGTCCGGCAGCGCCCGGTGTTCGGTGGGCTCGACCGGCTCCAGCTCGCCCCAGGTACGCTCGAGATAGGCCGGCAGCAGTTTGTCGAGTTCGCCGACGACGATCAGGGTCATGTTGTTCGGCGCGTACCAGGCCTTGCGCACCTTCTCCAATTGCTCTTGGGTCAGATGGCCGACTTCGGCACGCTGCGGGCATTTCAGTCCCAGCTCGACAGCCAGTTGATTGCTCGCGGTATGACCGAGGTCCTGACGGTCGAGGAAACGTTGCAGCCTGGTGTAATGCCCGCCGTCCTCACGCTCGACCACTCGTTTCGCCGCGTTGATTGCGTTGTCGTCGATGCGTGTCTGGGTCAGCAGCGCGAGCAGCAGGTCGAGCACCTTGCGCTGGTTTTTCGCCGGGGCCTCGATGACGAACGTGGTGTCGGCGTTGCTGGTGAACGCATTCCAGTCCCCGCCCAGCGCCTGCATGCGTTCTTCCAGACCGCCTTCGCCGGTGGCGTCGATACCGCTGAACAGCAGGTGTTCGAGCAAATGCGGCAGCTCTTTTTCGTCGCAGTCGAAGTCATCGAGGCCAACGCCGACCACCAGCCGGATCGCCACATGCCCGCGTTCGGTACCGGGCTTGAGCATCAGTTGCAAACCGTTGGGCAGCGCATAGCCTTCGACCTGAAAGCGATCCAGGGCAAAGGCGGGCAGGGAACCGAGCAACAGACAGGCGAACAACAGGCAACGCATAACAGGCTTCCATACGGCTGATTTGGAGATCCGTGTCGTCAGTCAGGGCCCCATCGCTGGCAAGCCCGCTCCCACAAGGATCTGCGGCGCTCACAAACCCTGTGGGAGCTGGCTTGCCAGCGATGGCGGTCTCAAGGCTGAACCACTGTAACTGACTGGCCCCAGCCCCAGACGTTCAAGGCGAATGCGTAATGTCGGCCATGTCATCCACCGCCAGCGCGCCGGTGTCCGCCGTTTCCAGCACGACATAGGCGCTGCTGCAGAACAGCGAATTGAGCCGTTTCATGTCGGCGATCAATTCCAGATGCAGCGAGCTGGTCTCCAGACTCTGCACGATCTTGCGCTGCAAACGGCTGACATGTGCGTGGGCCAGACGCCGTTCCTGGGCGCGAAAGCGGCGTTTCTCGCGCAGCAACTGCCTCGCGCTTTCGCGGTCGCCGCTGAGAAACACCGACAGACCCAGGCGCAGGTTGGCGATCAGTTGCTGTTGCAGCCCGGCAAGATCTTCCAGGCCTTCTTCGGAAAACGAACGGCGCTGCGAAGTCTTCTGCTGCTGGATCTTGCGCAGCATGCGCTCGATCAGGTCGGCGGCGAGTTTCAGGTTGATCGCCAGTTCGATGATCTCGGCCCAGCGCCGACTGTCGTGCTCGCCGAGATCCTCGCGGGGCATCTGCGCCAGATACAGCTTGATCGCGCTGTACAGGGCCTCGACGTCATCGGTCAGGCGGCGCATTTCCTGAGTGACGGCAGTCTGCTTGCCGCGCAGCACATCAAGGGAGGCATCGAGCATGTTGTCGAGCAGATCGCCCATGCGCAGGGTTTCCCGCGCGGCGTTGGCCAGCGCCAGGCTCGGCGTGACCAGCGCGGTCGGGTCGAGATGGCGCGGTTTGGCGGCGCCGTTGACCTCCGGCCGCTCCGGCAACAGCCAAGCACAGAGCCGCGCCATCGGCCCGACGCTGGGCAGCAGGATCAGGCAGCGCGCGGTGTTGTAGAGCAGGTGGAAGCCGATGACCATTTCCTGCGGGCTGAAATCAAGGCTGTCGATCCAGTGCACCAGCGGGTCGAGCACCGGGATGATCAGCAGCAAACCGATCAATTTGTACAACAGACTGCCCAGCGCAACCTGGCGGCCGGCGGCGTTCTGCATGGTGGTGCTCATGAAGGCAAGGATGCCGCTGCCGATGTTGGCGCCGATCACCAGACCGATCGCCACCGGCAGGCTGATCACCGCAGCCCCGGCCAGCGTGGCGGTGAGCAGCACGGCGGCGAGGCTGGAGTAGGAAATCATTGCAAACAGGGCGCCGACCAGGGCATCGAGGAGGATGTCGCCGGTCAGCGAGGCGAAAATCACTTTCACCCCTTGCGCGTGAGTGATCGGCGCAGCGGCCTCGACGATCAATTGCAGGGCGAGAATGATCAGCCCCAGCCCGATCGACACCCGCCCCATCTGCCCGAGCCGTGTCTGTTTGCGCGACAAAAAGAAAATCACCCCGAGGAAAATCAGCAGCGGCGACAGCCACGACAGATCGAGGGTCAGCACCCGCGCCATCAGTGCGGTGCCGACATCGGCGCCCAGCATGGTCGCCAGCGCCGGCGTCAGCGCCATCAGGCCCTGACCGACAAACGAAGTGACCAGCATCGCCGTGGCGTTGCTGCTCTGCACCATCGCCGTGACGAGAATACCGGCGATGAATGCCAGCCATTTCTTCGACATGTTCTGGCCGATGACATGTCGCAGATTGGTGCCATAAACCCGCAGGATGCCGGTTCGGACGATGTGCGTGCCCCAGATCAACAGGGCGACGGCGGACAACAGATTGAGCAGGGTGAGCATGCAGACCCCCTGTAGTAGCAGCGCCCCAGAGGGGCAAGTGGACGGCACCGCGCGGTTTCTACGTTCTTGATACTTAAGCTGTAGTCGGCGAACGGTCTCGGCGCCAGCATTGCACAGCTAAAGCGTGGATTGAAACAAAAGTGTCATGAGAACAGGTGCATCCACCCACCGAATCCGACACGTTTCCCCTCTGCTGCCCAAAACAACTGTGGGAGCGAGCCTGCTCGCGAAAGCGGTGGGCCAGCCAACATTGTTGTCGACTGGCGCTCCGTCTTCGCGAGCAGGCTCGCTCCCACAGGGGGTATCGCTTGCGATGGACTACCGGGTTACTGCCCCGGCACATCCTTGCGCAGTTTCACCGGATCCTGCTGCTGTCTCTTCTTGGCCATCGCGCCGCGCAGTTTGATGTTGATAGCCTCAACCGCCAGCGAGAACGCCATGGCGAAGTAGACGTAGCCTTTTGGCACGTGCACGTCGAACGATTCGGCGATCAGCACGGTACCGACCACCAGCAGGAAGGACAGCGCGAGCATTTTCAGCGACGGGTGCTTGTCGATGAATTCGCTGATCTTGCCCGACGCCAGCATCATCACCAGCACTGCCACGACGATCGCCGCGACCATGACCGGAACGTGGGAGACCATGCCGACGGCAGTGATCACCGAGTCCAGCGAGAAGACGATATCGATGATCGCGATCTGGATGATGGTGTAGAGGAAATTGCCGCCCTTGCCCGACGGCGCGTCGTCGCTTTCGTCTTCGCCTTCCAGCGCGTGGTACATCTCCTGCGAGCTTTTCCACAGCAGGAACAGGCCACCGAAGAACAGGATCAGGTCGCGACCGGAGATGCCCTGGCCGAACACTTCGAAAAGATCGGCAGTGAGGCGCATGACCCAGGTGATCGACAGCAGCAACAGGATCCGGGTGATCATGGCCAGGCCAAGACCGAAGATCCGCGTGCGCTGCTGCATGTGTTTCGGCATGCGGCTGACCAGGATCGAAATCATGATGATGTTATCGATACCGAGGACGATTTCCAGGGCGGTCAGGGTAAAGAAGGCAACCCAGATTTCGGGGTTGGTCAGCCAATCCATGTGTATTCCTTTGAGCAATTGTTGAACCGAAAAAGGTCCGGGCTTCAAACCGCGAAGCCGGACCCGTAACGGTGAGTCTTGGGCTTATAGAGTGCTGAACATCGGGAAAGTCCCCAACAGCAGTGCAGCAATCAGAATGCAGATGCACACCAGGATCGCCCATTTCAGGGTGAAACGCTGGTGATCACCGAAATCGATGCCGGCCAGCGCCACCAACAGATAGGTCGACGGCACCAACGGGCTCAGCAAGTGGACGGGCTGGCCGACGATCGAGGCACGGGCCATTTCCACCGCAGTGATCCCATAGTGGCTGGCCGCTTCGGTCAGCACCGGCAATACACCGTAATAGAACGCGTCGTTGGACATGAAGAAAGTGAACGGCATGCTCACCAGCGCCGTGATCACCGCCAGGTACGGGCCGAGGAAATCCGGAATCACCGCCAACAGGCTCTTCGACATCGCATCGACCATGCCGGTGCCCGACAGGATACCGGTGAAGATACCCGCCGCAAAGATCAGCCCGACCACTGCCAGCACGCTGCCGGAATGCGCGGCGACACGATCTTTCTGCATTTGCAGGCATGGGTAGTTGACGATCATGGCGATACTGAACGCCACCATGAACAGCACCGGCAGCGGCAACAGGCCGCCGATCAGCGTGCACATCAGGCCGAAAGTCAGTGCGGCGTTGAACCAGATCAGCTTCGGACGGCGTGCGTCGGGGAATTGCGAGACGCTGATTTCGCTGTGATCGATCTCGTCGCCGACCAAGTGCAGTTCACCGAGGCGGGCGCGTTCACGCTTGCCGTAGAAGTAGGCAATCACCAGGATCGCCAAGACACCGGCGGCCATGGCCGGGATCATCGGTACGAAAATGTCCGACGGGTCGACATGCAGGGCACTCGCCGCGCGGGCGGTCGGGCCGCCCCATGGGGTCATGTTCATCACGCCACCGGCGAGGATGATCAGACCGGCCATGATCCGCGGGCTCATGCCGATGCGGCTGTACAGCGGCAGCATCGCGGCCACACAGATCATGTAAGTGGTCGCGCCGTCACCATCGAGGGAAACGACGAGCGCCAGAACGGCGGTACCGACCGAAACTTTCAACGGGTCGCCCTTGACCAGTTTGAGGATCTTGCGCACGGCCGGGTCGAACAGGCCGGAGTCGATCATCAGGGCGAAATACAGAATGGCGAACATCAACATCACGC
This sequence comes from Pseudomonas triticicola, assembly GCF_019145375.1. Lineage (NCBI taxonomy): Bacteria > Pseudomonadati > Pseudomonadota > Gammaproteobacteria > Pseudomonadales > Pseudomonadaceae > Pseudomonas > Pseudomonas triticicola. Next base: position 4,564,213 of record NZ_JAHSTX010000001.1, read on the forward strand.
CGGTCGGCGCCAGTTTGGTGATGCCTTCAAGCATCATCGGGCCGATCTTCGGCGCGAAACCACCGAACAGGGCGAACAGGATCGGGATGATGATCAGGGCGATCAGCGCGGACAGGCGCTTGGTCATGATCAGGAACATGAACGTGATGACCATGGCGAAGCCAAGGAAAGTCAGCATGGGAATACTCCAGGCGTAGCGCGGCTAATGGAATGAGCGGATCGGGCGGGATCAGCGCAGAACGGCAGGCGCGAGGCGTACGGACGGAGTGACCAGCAGGAAAGGGGAGAAACGGCGGGTTGCAGAAGACATCAGAATCACCATTGTTGTTGTTAATTGGGCCGGGCCTGCGGAAAAAACACAGGGCTTGGGCCAACCGGTCTGTTGCCGGGAGTGGGGCGATCCTAATCGGGGAAGCTTTCAGCTACCTTTCGGGCGCGAAAGCGATGAATGAATGGTCAACCGGCGGTCGGATGCAACGACAGCCAATGAATACGGGGTTGGTAGCGATGCGGATAAACGGACAGTCAGCGCTGGCTGGCAGTCTGGACACATCCGCTATCAGTCCAGCGCAAGTAACTGGTTAAAAAATCGACAGATCCAGCGGTCGCACCGCGCCCATCCAGATCGCGTGTTCGGTGTGGTCGCGCAAGTCATCGCCCGTCTCCGGATGCAGGAACACCACCAGGCCTTTGCGGTTGAGCGCCAGCCATGGCAGCACCTCGCCAATCAGCTCGGGACCGAAAGCCAGTTGGCAGCTCCAGTCGGGATGGGGCCCCACCGGGCGTTCGTGCACGCGGCCCATTTTCAGCGCAAACAACTGCGCGGCCTGTTCGCACAAGGCCCGCGCCTGGTCGATGGTTTGCGCGTCGAAATAGACATGGGCGTGATAGCCCTTGATCCCTTGCATCGTGTCGTCTCTCAATCGGTTCGAACCCTTGGCTGTTTCCACCGTCACAGGTCATATAGGACAACTATAAGGAAAACAGCCATGAAAAATGCCGAGACCCCAGTGGTCAAAGTGGTGCTTTATGGTGCCATGGCCAGCCTGGGCGGTGCATTGATGGCTGAATTGCTGCGTCGCCAACATGAAGTCATCGCCATTCTCGACGATCTCACCGCACTCGCGCCGCGTCCGGGGTTGCGCACCAAGACCGGCGATCTGTTCGATGCCGAGCGGGTCAATCAGAGCGTCGCCGGCAGTTCAGCGGTGATCTGCCTGCTGGACGCTCCGGGGTTGCCGTTCAGCAGCGACCACGTTGAGCGCTCGGTGACGCTGGGGCCGGTGGAACAAGTGCTGGCAGTCGACGCGCTGGTCGAAGGTTTGCAACTGGCCAGCGTGCCGCGCCTGTTTCTGGTCTGCAACTTCGGTGTGCTCGACGAGCCTGACAATGACGAGCGTCTGCAACGTCACGCTGCCGAAGAAATCCTCGAGGCGGTACAAAGCAGCTCACTGCGCTGGACCTTGGTCAATGCGCCGCATGGCGTGGCCGGGTTGACCATCGAGCACTTCAGTCAGGTCGGCGGCAATCTCGAACCGGGACTGGCCGAACCGCTGGAGCGATTGAACCGCGTGGCGGTGGGCATCGCCGATGAGCTGCGGTTGAATCTGCATGTGGGGCAGCATGTGAATTTTGTGGCGGCTTCTGATTCGTAAAAGATCGTCCGAAGGCTCGGGCCGCGATCGACGACCTTTTGCTCTTCACACCGCAATCGAGGGCAGGGCCAGACCGTTAAGCGATTCGGCACTGCTCGCCTGTTCCGCCATTAACCAATCAACAAATTCCTGAATCAACGCACCCCGACGTTTGCGCTGCGGCAACACCACGTAATACCCCAGCCGCGACAGCGTGGTTTGCGCCAGCGGCCGGCACAGCAAACCCTGCACCAGCAAGTTATCCACAAGGTGCCGCCATCCGATCGCCACGCCTTGTCCGCCAATCGCCGCTTGAATCAGCAAGGTGTAATTATCAAAGCGCAATTGCCCCGGCGCTGGCGGTGTAGTCAGGCCCAACTGACGAAACAAGCCACTCCAGTCGAACCAGTTGCTGCTGTTTTCCCCACGCAGATGCAACAGCGGAAATTCCAGCAGTGCCTGCGCGGGCAACGGCAATGAACGCTCCTTGAGCAGCAGCGGACTGCACACTGGGAACACCTCTTCGCTGAACAGCCAGTGGCTCTCGCCCTGCTTGAATCGACCATCGCCAAACAGGATCGCCACGTCGATGTCGGTGCGCAGCATGTTGTGGTTGCGCTCGCTGGTGACCAGGCTGACATCGATATGCGGATTGGCCTCATGGAAGCGATGCAGGCGCGGCATCAGCCAATAAGCGGCGAAAGCGAAATCCGTGGCCACTTGCAGCACTTCATGTTGCTGCTGAGTGCTGATTGCGCTCAATCCTGCGTCGATATTCTGCAAACCGAGGGTAACTTGCTCGAACAGCAGGGCGCCAACCTCTGTCAACTCGATACCCCGGTAAATCCGATCGAACAGCCGCGTACCGAGCTGCTCTTCCAGACGTTTCATTTGCTGGCTGATCGCCGGCTGCGTGGTGCCAAGCTCCACCGCAGCAGCGGTAAAACTGCGATGGCGGGCCGCCGCTTCAAAAGCGCGCAGCAGATCGAGGGAGAGGTCACCGAGGGCGTCATACATAAGGTGTACTTATCCTAGTCATTGTCCGGCGCGGGCTTTACCGGAACAGGCATGGAATCCATGCTCAATCGCAGCACTCTCGCATAAATATTCAACATGGAATGCCGCGATCACATGAAGCGCAAGAACATTCTTTTCATCATGGCCGATCAAATGGCCGCGCCAATGTTGCCGTTCTACGGCCCATCGCCGATCAAACTGCCGAATCTGTCCCTCCTCGCCGCCCAGGGCGTGGTGTTCGATGCTGCTTACTGCAACAGCCCGCTGTGCGCGCCGTCGCGCTTCACCCTGGTCAGTGGCCAGTTGCCGAGCAAGATCGGCGCCTACGACAACGCCGCTGATTTCCCCGCCGACATTCCGACTTACGCGCATTACCTACGGCGTCTCGGCTACCGCACCGCGCTGTCGGGCAAGATGCATTTCTGCGGGCCGGACCAGTTGCACGGTTATGAAGAACGCCTGACCAGCGACATCTACCCGGCCGATTACGGTTGGGCGGTGAACTGGGACGAGCCGGACGTACGGCCGAGCTGGTATCACAATATGTCTTCGGTGCTGCAAGCCGGGCCGTGCGTACGCACCAATCAGCTGGATTTCGACGAAGAGGTGGTGTTCAAGGCGCAGCAATATCTGTTCGATCACATCCGCGAGGACGGCGACCAGCCATTCTGCCTGACTGTGTCGATGACCCACCCGCACGATCCGTACACGATTCCCAAGGCTTTCTGGGATCTGTATGACGATGCTGATATTCCCATGCCTACAGCCTTGAACCAGGACGAACTCGATCCGCACTCGCAACGTCTGCTCAAGGTTTACGACCTGTGGGACAAGCCGCTGCCTGTGGATAAAATCCGCGATGCCCGTCGCGCCTATTTCGGCGCTTGCAGCTATATCGACGCCAATGTCGGCAAACTGCTGCAAACCCTTGAAGAAACCGGGCTGATCGACAACACCGTCATCGTCTTCTCCGGTGACCATGGCGACATGCTCGGCGAGAAGGGCCTCTGGTACAAAATGCACTGGTTCGAGATGGCCGCGCGAGTGCCGCTGCTGATCAGCGCACCGGGACAATTCGAGGCGGGCCGGGTCAGCGCCGCAGTTTCCACCGCAGACTTGCTGCCGACGTTCGTGGATCTGGCCGGTGGCACGCTTGAGCCGGGCTTGCCACTGGACGGCCGTTCCTTGCTGCCGCACCTGCAAGGGCAGGGCGGGCATGACGAGGTGTTCGGCGAATACATGGCCGAAGGCACTGTCAGCCCGCTGATGATGATTCGCCGCGGCGCCTACAAATTTATCTACAGCGAAAGCGACCCGTGCCTACTCTTCGATGTGGATAACGATCCGCGCGAAGAAGAGGAACTGAGCCAATCGCCGCAACATCGTCAGCTGTTCGACGATTTTCTCGCTGAAGCGCGGGCCAAGTGGGACATTCCGGCGATCCACCGGGACGTACTGGCCAGCCAGCGCCGACGCCGTTTCGTCGCCGATGCGTTAACCATCGGCAAGCTGAAGAGCTGGGACCACCAGCCGCTGGTCGATGCCAGTCAGCAGTACATGCGCAACCACATCGACCTTGATGATCTGGAGCGCAAGGCCCGTTATCCACAACCCTGCCAAAACCAATAACGTTAAGGGGAAGTCCATGCGCAAGTTATCCACAGCTGTCACCGTTGGCCTGATCGCATTGAGCAGCACCTCGGCCTTCGCCGAGCAAAGTTGCGAAACCGTGAAGATGGCCGATCCGGGCTGGAGCGACATCGCCGCAACCAATGCCATCACCGGATTTCTGCTGGACGGCATGGGCTACAAGGCCAAGGTCGACACCCTCGCGGTGCCGATCACCTTCGGCGGCTTGAAGGATGGCCAGGTGGACGTGTTCCTCGGCAACTGGATGCCGGCGCAGCAGGGCTTCTATGACAAGTTCGTCGCCACCGGTGATGTGACGCAATTGGCCAAAAACCTCGAAGGCACCGAATTCACCCTCGCCGTCCCCGACTATGTCTGGGAGGCGGGTGTGCATGATTTTGCCGACCTGAACAAATTCGCCGACAAGTTCGACAAGAAGATCTACGGCATCGGATCAGGCGCGCCAGCGAACATTTCGTTGCAGGAGATCATCAAGAAGAATGACTTCAACATGGGCCAGTGGAAGCTGATCGAGTCCAGCGAACAGGCGATGCTCGCCGAAGTGTCGCGGGCGGTGAAGAAACAGAAATTCGTCACCTTCCTCGGCTGGACGCCACACCCGATGAACGTGCAGCTGAAAATGCGCTATCTGAAGGGCGGCGAAAAATACTTCGGCGACACTGGCAACGTCTTCACCCTGACCCGTAAGGGCTACGCCGAGGCCTGCCCGAATGTAGGCAAGTTGCTGACCAATCTTGCGTTTACCCAGGACATGGAGAACAGCATCATGGCCGAGGTGGTGAACAAGAAGATCAGCAATGCCGAAGCGGCGAAGGCGTGGATCAAGGCGAATCCGGCGGTGCTGGACAAGTGGCTGGATGGGGTGAAGACCGTGGATGGCAAGGATGCGTTGGTGGCGGTGAAAGCCAAACTTTGATCTCAGGGTTGCTGGAATAGCGTTCGGCTGGAGATTTTTGCCCCCTCACCCCAGCCCTCTCCCCCAAGGGGGCGAGGGGGAAAGGGAGCCGATCGCTGTTGGATCAAGACTTGCGTTCAACGCCGAAATCGCAGGTCGGTGAATCTTCAACAAACAGCTCGGTCAGTCCCCTCTCCCTCAGGGAGAGGGCCAGGCGGGCGGCGTTCCGATGAGGGCCCTTTCTCTGACACCCTGATAACCTTGAACAAAACCCCAACCGCGAGGACCCATGGCCTTACCCAGCCGCCATTCACTGTTTCCTTTCCTGAACTGGTTGCCACGGCAAACCCGTGCCAGCGTCGGGCGGGACCTGATCGTCGGCCTCAGCGGTGCAATTCTCGCCTTGCCCCAGTCGATTGCCTACGCACTGATTGCCGGGCTGCCACCGGAATACGGACTCTATGCGGCGATCATCCCGGTATTGATCGCGTGCCTGTGGGGTTCGTCATGGCATCTGATCTGCGGCCCGACGGCGGCGATTTCCATCGTGCTGTACGCCAGCGTCAGCCCGCTCGCGGTGCCGGCTTCCGAGGATTACATCACTCTGATCCTGCTGCTGACGTTTCTCGCCGGGATTTTCCAGTGGTTGCTCGGTTTGCTGCGCTTCGGCGCACTGGTGAATTTCGTTTCGCATTCGGTAGTGCTCGGCTTCACCCTCGGTGCCGCCGTGGTGATCGCCATCGGGCAATTGCCCAATCTGCTCGGGCTGGAGTTGCCGGCCAACACCACGGCGCTCGCCAGCCTGATGGACCTGCTGCGACATCTGGTGGCTGTGGATAAGCCTTCGCTGATGCTCGGCGTCGCCACAGTGATCGTCGGCGTGGCCCTGAAAAAACTTCTGCCGCGCTGGCCGACGCTGTTGATCACGCTGGTGCTGGCCAGCCTGCTGGTGTGGATCTGGCCGGCGATGTTCGGCCATGTGCATCTGGTCAGCGCTTTCGTCGGGCGCTTGCCGCCGCTAAGCGCCTTGCCGCTGGATCTGGAGTTGATCCTGCGCCTGCTGCCAAGCGCGGTGGCGGTGGGCATGCTCGGGCTGGTCACCAGTCTCTCGATCGCCCGTTCGATATCGGCGCGCTCGCAACAGTTGCTCGACGCCAATCAGGAAGTTCGCGCACAGGGTCTGTCGAATATCGTCGGTGCGTTCTTTTCCGGGTCGCTGTCCGCCGGATCGTTTACCCGCTCGGGATTGAGTTATGAAGCGGGTGCCTGCTCGCCACTGGCCGGAGTGTTCTCGGCAATCTGGGTGGCGCTGTTCGCGGTGTTCGGCGCGGGGCTGATCGCGCATATTCCGATCCCGGCCATGGCCGGCAGCATCCTGTTGATTGCCTGGGGTCTGGTCGATCACCGGGGCATTCGCGCTTTGCTGCGAGTCAGCCGCGCCGAGTTCGTGGTGATGGCCCTGACCTGCCTTGCGACTCTGCTGCTGGAATTGCAGACGGCGATCTACGCCGGGGTGCTGGCGTCGCTGTTTTTCTACCTCAAGCGCACCTCGCAACCACGGGTGCAGCATTGGCGCGACGGTGACGACGATGTGCTGCGTGTGGGCGGTTCGATCTTTTTCGGCGCCAGCCATTACCTGCAAGTGCGCCTGCAACGCCTGCATGGCGCGCGGGTGGTGATCGAGGCGCAGCAGATCAACTTCATCGATTATTCAGGGGTAGAGATGCTGCATCAGGAAGCGCGACGGCTGCTGGGGCAGGGTCGCAGCCTGACCTTGCGCCGGGCGCGGCCGCCAGTGGTGGAGGAACTGAGGAAGCTGGAGGGGGCGGAGAAGTGCCCGATCAGGTTTGAGGATTGAGCTGATATTGGTGGTGATGCGATTCGCGAACAGTCTCGCTCCCACATTGATCGTATTTCAATGTGGGAGCAAAGCTTAAAGGGCTAGCTGGCGGCGCAGCTCGGCGAGTACCGGCGCGGTATCCGGGCGTACGCCGCGCCACAGCAGGAACGCCTCGGCCGCCTGTTCGGCGAGCATGCCCAGACCGTCCATCGCCAGCGCCGCGCCGTGCTCAGTGGCCCAGCGGCAGAACGCGGTCGGTTCCTTGCCGTACATCATGTCGTAGCACAGGGTCTGGCCCGGCTCGATCAGGCTTGGCGCAATCGGCGGCACGTCACCGGTCAGGCTCGCGGAGGTGGCGTTGATGATCACGTCCACCGGCTCGCGCAGCCAGTCGAAACCACTGGCCGACACCGGCCCCAGATCGCCGAACAATTCCGCCAGCAGCTCAGCCTTGTCCACCGTGCGATTGGCGATGATCACCGAGGCCGGTTTCTCCGCCAGCAACGGCTCCAGCGCACCGCGCACTGCGCCGCCGGCGCCGAGCAAAAGGATGCGCTTGCCGGTCAGGCTGAACCCGGCATTCACCGTCAGATCGCGGACCAGGCCTGCGCCATCGGTGTTGTCGCCGAGCAGTGAACCGTCGTCCAGTTTGCTCAAGGTGTTCACCGCACCGGCGCGCTGCGCGCGGGCGGTCAGGCTGTTGGCCAGACGGTAGGCGTCTTCCTTGAACGGCACTGTCACGTTGGCGCCGCGGCCTTCGCGAAAGAACGCCGTGGCGCAGCCGGCAAAATCATCCAGCGGCGCGAGCAGCGTAGTGTAATCAAGACGCTGGCCGGTCTGTTCGGCGAACAACTGGTGAATCATCGGCGACTTGCTGTGGCCAATCGGATTACCGAAAACAACGTAACGATCCATCACCCGTCCTCAGGCCTCGGCCAGCCAGTCGCGATCCTGCAGGAAATACTCGGTCAGACGCGCTTCTGCGCTGCCAGGTTCGGCCTTCCAGTCATAACCCCAGCGCACTTGCGGCGGCAGCGACATCAGAATCGATTCGGTACGGCCACCCGATTGCAGACCGAACAGCGTGCCACGGTCGTAAACCAGGTTGAATTCGACGTAGCGGCCTCGGCGGAATTCCTGGAATTCGCGCTGCTGTGCAGTGAAGGCGTCGTTCTTGCGTCGCTGTACGATCGGCAAGTAGGCCTCGATGTAGGCATCGCCGATGGCGCGCATGAAGGCGAAACTGGTGTCGAAATCCCACTCGTTCAGATCATCGAAGAACAGACCGCCAATGCCGCGCGGCTCATGGCGATGCTTGATGTGGAAGTAGGTGTCGCACCAGGCCTTGTAGCGCGGATAGACGTCCGCACCAAACGGCGCACAGGCTTGCTCGGCGACGCGGTGCCAGTGAATGCAATCTTCCTCAACGCCGTAATACGGGGTCAGGTCGAAACCGCCGCCGAACCACCAGACCGGTTCTTCGCCTTCTTTTTCAGCGATGAAAAAGCGCACGTTGGCGTGGGAGGTCGGCACATGCGGGTTGTGCGGGTGAATGACCAGCGACACGCCGAGCGCCTCGAAACCGCGCCCGGCCAGTTCTGGCCGATGGGCACTGGCCGAGGGCGGCAGGCCGCTGCCGAACACGTGGGAAAAGTTGACCCCGCCCTTTTCGATCAGCATGCCGTTTTCCAGCACGCGGGTGCGCCCGCCACCGCCCGCCGGCCGGGTCCAGGCGTCTTCGACGAAGCATTTGCCGCCGTCTTCGGTTTCCAGTGCAGCGCAGATGCGGTCTTGCAGATCGAGCAGATAGGCCTTTACGGCGTCGGTGCGGGTCGTCATGGCTTCACCTTGAATCGGGCGGCGCCCCGGCAGGCGGGCGGCGCAAATGGGCGCGTAGCATACCATCGCAGACCGGCGCGCCGCAGTTGACGAAGATCAAGCAGGAGAGTTGGATAGAGGGCTTAGCAACGACCCAAGGAGAGCAGGCAGATGGCAAAGCGTATCCAGTTCCGCGCCCACGGCGGTCCCGAAGTGCTCGAATATGTTGACTACGAACCCGCTGCGCCCGGGCCGAATCAGGTGCGCGTGGCCAACCAGGCGATCGGCCTGAACTTCATCGACACCTATTACCGCAGCGGCCTCTATGCGCCACCCGCGTTGCCGTCCGGCCTGGGTTCGGAAGGCGCCGGCACGGTCGAAGCGGTGGGCAGCGAAGTCACCCGGTTCAAGGTCGGCGATCGCGTGGCATACGGCAGCGGCCCGCTCGGCGCCTACAGCCAGCTGCATGTGCTGCCGCAGGACAATCTGGTGCACCTGCCCGATGAAATCAGTTTCGAAACCGCCGCCGGGGTCATGCTCAAGGGCCTGACCGTGCAATACCTGCTGCGCCAGACCTACCAACTGCAGGGCGGCGAAACCATTCTGTTCCATGCCGCAGCCGGTGGCGTCGGCTCGCTGGCCTGCCAATGGGCCAAAGCGCTGGGCGTGAAGCTGATCGGCACCGTCAGCTCGAAGGAGAAAGCCGAGCTGGCGAAAGCCAACGGCGCCTGGGCGACCATTGACTACAGCCATGAAAACGTTGCCGAGCGCGTGATGGCACTGACTGACGGCAAGAAAGTCCCGGTGGTGTATGACGGCGTCGGCAAGGACACTTGGCTCACGTCTCTGGACAGCGTGGCACCACGTGGCCTGGTGGTGAGTTTCGGCAATGCTTCGGGCGCAGTCGACGGCGTCAATCTGGGCATTCTCGCCGCAAAGGGTTCGCTCTACGTCACCCGGCCTACGCTGGCGACCTACGCCAACAACGCCGAGAACCTGCAACGCATGGCCGACGAGCTGTTCGAGATGATCATCAGCGGCAAACTGAAGGTCGACATCAGCCAGCGCCATGCATTGGCGGATGCGGCGAAAGCACAAACCGAACTGTCGGCACGGCGCACGACCGGTTCCACCATTCTGCTGCCATAACGCCTCAAGTTGATACTCGGCGAACTCGTCCATGAGTTCGCCGAGTATCTTGCAGCTATATCAAGTACATCTTGCGGTGAAGTTTCTTCGCCGCTGGTCTACGACCGGCAAACTTCCTGCGCAACTTCTTCGACTCGTATACAAGCCATTTCTCTGCCCACTCTTCAATCACTGGCGGATCAATACTGACGGTTAAAAACATCACGATACTCCGGCTGATGCGCGTTCATGTTCACAGGCTGATCCAGGGCCATCAGGATTTGCCGCCATTCGGCAGACAACAGCCAATAATCGCCACGGGCACGTTGCTCGATATGCATTGCCTGTGAAGCGATCGGTGTCAGGCCGAAACGCTGATACAGTTGCCGCTGTGGCGATCTGCACAAGGCCGTCACACCCTGATATCCGCGATCAATCGCCCATTCCGCAGCGGTAGCAAGCAGACCATTGACCGACACCGGCCGGTGCTGCTGGGAATGGGTGATCAGACGGCTGAACTCGACATGGCGCGCCAATGCCACAGTGGGAGACACATGATGCTGGGCGAGTGAGGCCCATTCGAAGGGCGCCGGGGTTGCCCGCAGCACCGCAATGAGTTGGTCACGCTGGTAGAGCAAAAAGTGCGTACTGCGTGAGGTAATCGCCAATCGGGTCTCCAGTGCACGGGCTCTGGAGGTGAGCATGTAATGCTGCAATCGCAGGCGAAACTGCCGATTGATGAAGCGTTCAAATTCCCCGGCATCCGACCCCGCCTCAAGAATGGCCACACGATACTCGGCCTGTTGATTCTTGAGTGTTTCCTGAAAGCCCTGCAGATAATCCTTGAGGTGTAAATCCGTAATATCCATTACTTCTCCGCAGCCATTAACATTTCGAAGTTGCTTCAAGCACACTGAAGAATGGTTGCTTTTGAAAATCTCGCCACTACACGCGTTCTGATAATCACGTGGGAAAACTTACAGATATTTCAGACTCAAAGATTCGTCTGACGCATGAAAGAACAATGGCAACGGCCAAGTTTTAACAAATGCGGGAATAAACTGCGGGCATGCACAGAACTCCTCGTCGATGGCGCCGAGGAGTCCGCAAAAAAATAAAAAGAATGGCGTCAGTCAGGACGAACGACGTTACCGGTGGCGAGGTCGCGGATCACGCTGGGATTCTTGCGCCCGCCAAGGCTGCCGCCCAGCACGAGATCGACCTGACCACGGAAATACTGCTCGATGCGCAAACGCGTGCGCGCCGGCGGTCGCCCCTGGGGGTTGGCCGATGTGGAAATCAATGGCCCGACCAGCGAGCACAGGTCGCGCACCTGCGGGTGATCGCTGACCCGCAGCGCCACGGTGTCATGCACGCCTGTGACCCATTCCGGCAACAGGTTCTGGTGCGGCACCAGCCAGGTGTTCGGACCCGGCCAGGTACTGGCCATGCGGTCGATCCAGTCCTGCGGGAAGTCCTCGAACAGGAAATCGAACTGGCGGATGTTGTCGGCGACCAGGATCAGCCCTTTGCTCACCGAGCGATTCTTGATCGCCAGCAAGCGGTCCACCGCGTCTTCATTCCACGGGTCGCAACCCAGCCCCCAGACGGCTTCGGTTGGATAGGCAATCACCGCGCCGGCGCGAACTTCACGCGCGGCTTGTTGCACACGCCAACTGTTGACCATGAAAAAACTCTCCACAAACAGGTTTCGCGCAGTTTACCGATCTTCCTCGTAAAACCTAGCTCGACCGCGCCAGCCAGCGACCGTTTTCGCATACCGCACGGCCTTCGATTTCCAGCTCGGTCAACGTTGCCAGCACTTTCGGCAACGCCCAGCCACAACTCGCGGCCAAGGCCTCGCTGGTGTGCGGCGCCGCGTGCAGCAGCGCCAGCAACGGGTGTTCGGCCTTCGCCGCCGCCGTGGATAACAGTGGCTGCTGCCAGCCGCGCAGCGCTTCGAGGATATGTTCGATAGTCTCCACCAACACCGCCCCGTCGCGAATCAACTGGTGACAACCGCGCGCGCCGGGGTGATGGATCGAGCCCGGAATGGCATAAACCTCGCGGCCCTGTTCGGCTGCCAGCCGCGCGGTGATCAACGAACCGCTGGCAACGCTGGCCTCGACCACCAGCACGCCGAGGGACAACCCGCTGATGATGCGGTTGCGCCGGGGGAAGTTGCTCGGGCTCGGCCCGGCGTCCAGCGGAAACTCGGAAAGCACCGCGCTGCCCGAGGCAATCATCGCCTCGGCCAGGCGTTTATTGCGTTGTGGATAAAAATTTTCCAGCCCCGTGCCGAGCACACCCACGGTCAAGCCGCCAACATCGAGAGCAGCCTGGTGGGCAGCGGCATCGATGCCCAGCGCCAGACCACTGTTGATGACAAAACCGGCCCCGGCCAGACTGCGGGAAAACGCCGCCGCCGTGTCCATACCCGGACGCGAAGCGCGGCGGCTGCCAACCATTGCCAATTGCGGTTTTTCCAGAATCGACGGATCGCCCGCGACGAATAACAGCGGCGGCGGATCGGCAATTTGTGCCAGCAACGCTGGATAATCCGCTTGATCCCACATCAGCAAATGTTGATCGGGACGCTCTAGCCAGCGCATTGCGTGGCTGGCGCCGTCGCGCACCGTCGGACAACGCCGTGCCTCGGCACACGCCGCCGGCAACCCCAGCGAGCGCCAGGCACTGGCCGGCGCACTGATGGCTTTCGATGCCGAGCCGAAGGCTTCGAGCAGTTTGGCAAAACGCTTGGGGCCGATATCCGGCATGCGGTGCAGACGCAGACGCGCCTCCAGTTCCGCCGGGGAAATGGCCGTACTGACAGACAACATGAATGGATCATCCTTGATCGTTCGATGCTCCGAACCATTCGGAACAAGCTGTGGATAACTCTGTTGGTAACTTGTTAAGCAAGCTTACGGATTTCGCACCTTGTCGAGCACCGCCAGCGAGCGAGACGCGTTGAGCACCAAGCCGTAACTGAGCTTGTCGTAGGTGCGGAACACCATCAGCAGGCCGGCACGTTCGTCGGGAATCTTCAGCGGCTGGCCGGTGATCCGGTCACGCACGGTTTCGCCGGTTTTCATCACCGCAAGTACGTTCCCCTCGGCCAGACCGTCGCGTTTGCCCTTGTTCAGGGTGACCACATCCATCACACCGATCTGCGTTACGCCGCGCGGCACGTCGATGATCACGCCGTCGATGGAACGCTTCGGCGCGCTGGGCATGAACGTCGAATTGATCGAACGTTCTTCACCGCCGAACAACCGGTCACCGAGCCGTACCTCCTGAGTGGTGCGCTGCAGGGCCAGGGTGGCGACGTCGCCCTCGGTGGCAACAATCTCGCCGCCGCCGATATCGTCGGCGTTGATGCCGAGAAACTCCTTGGTCTGCGGGTCGGTGTAGACCTTGCCCTGGCGGAAGATGCCGTAGACCGGTTGCTCCGGATCGAAATGGCCGCGGGCGAAAATGCGATCACCGGTACCGCTGAGCACCCGTTCGGCATCGCCGGCGACGATGTACGGCGCCTTGTCGAAGTCTTCGGCCTTGTCGACGATGCGGTTGCTCAGCAGAAAGCTGTTGATCGATTTCAGCGGAATGCTCGGAATCGCCTCGGCCACCGGGCTGGTGCGAATTCGTGGCGAAAGTTTGATGGTGCCGCGCGACTCGCCACGCTGGACGGTCAGTTGCGGCTGGCCGTTGACGTAGCTGAGGGTCAGCGTGTCGCCGGGATAGATCAGGTTGGGGTTTTCGATATGCGGGTTGGCCCGCCACAGTTGTGGCCACTGCCAGGGCTCGCGCAGGTATTTGCCGGAGATATCCCAGAGCGTGTCCCCGGAAACCACCGTGTATTGCTGTGGAAAACCATCCCTGAGTTGCACTTGCCCTTGCGCGGCGCCGGCCGAAGCCAGAAGCAGCAGGGCGAGTAGTGTTTTCCTCATGCAGTGAATCCCTTTATCATGTGCATTCGCGTGAATCGTCAGAGCCCCCGTGGCTCGCTTCTGTTTTTCAGAAGCTACGCTTCACAACGGTAGCCTGCATCTTCGGACCCGCCAGGCCATCGACCCGACTTTACTCAACGTGTGCAGTAATCGAAGCCTATGGCCATTTTAAACATCCTCGAATTTCCGGACCCGCGTCTGCGCACTATCGCCAAACCAGTGGCTGTAGTGGACGACGAAGTGCGTCAGTTGGTCGACGACATGTTTGAAACAATGTATGAAGCGCCGGGCATCGGCCTCGCCGCGACCCAGGTCAACGTGCACAAACGTATCGTCGTGATGGACCTGTCCGAAGACCGTACCGAGCCACGGGTGTTCATCAACCCCGAGTTCGAACCGCTGACCGACGAGATGGACCAGTACCAGGAAGGCTGCCTCTCGGTACCGGGCTTCTACGAAAACGTCGACCGCCCGCAGAAGGTCAAAATCAAGGCGCTGGACCGCGACGGCAAGCCTTATGAGCTGATCGCCGAAGGTCTGCTCGCGGTGTGCATCCAGCACGAATGCGACCACCTCAACGGCAAATTGTTCGTCGATTACCTGTCCACGCTCAAACGCGACCGGATCAAGAAGAAGCTGGAAAAGCTGCACCGCCAGAACGCTTGATGCCCCTCTTCAAAGGCTTGCTGCGGCAAGCCTTTTTCTTTTTATGAGACGCCTTTCATGACTGAGCCACTGCGCATTGTTTTTGCCGGTACCCCGGAATTCGCCGCCGAACACCTCAAGGCCCTGCTGAGCAGCCCGTACGAGATCGTCGCGGTCTACACCCAGCCGGATCGCCCGGCCGGCCGTGGGCAAAAACTGATGCCGAGCCCGGTCAAACAACTGGCCCTGGAAAATAATATCCAGGTATTGCAGCCGCCGACCTTGCGCAATGCCGACGCTCAGGCGGAGCTGGCCGCGCTGAAGCCGGATTTGATGGTGGTGGTCGCCTACGGTTTGATCCTGCCGCAAGCGGTGCTGGATATTCCGCGTCTGGGTTGCATCAACAGCCATGCATCGCTGCTGCCACGCTGGCGCGGTGCGGCGCCGATCCAGCGCGCGGTCGAACACGGCGATGCCGAAAGCGGTGTGACCGTGATGCGCATGGAAGCCGGCCTCGACACCGGGCCGATGCTGCTCAAAGTCGTCACCCCGATCAGCGCTGAAGACACTGGCGGCACCCTGCATGATCGCCTCGCCGAGATGGGTCCGCCCGCTGTGGTGCAGGCGATTGCCGGTCTGGCTGCCGGCACCCTGCAAGGTGAGGTGCAGAATGACGAACTCGCCACCTACGCACACAAACTGAACAAAGACGAAGCACGCATCGACTGGAGCCGTCCGGCGGTGGAGCTGGAACGTCTGGTCCGCGCCTTCAACCCATGGCCCATTACCCACAGCACGCTCAATGGCGAAGCGTTGAAAGTGCTGGCCGCGACCGTGGCCGAAGGCACTGGCGCTCCGGGTGAAATCCTCAGCGCCAGCAAGGACGGCCTGATTGTCGCCTGCGGTGCACAAGCGCTGTGCCTGACCCGCCTGCAATTGCCCGGCGGCAAGGCGCTGAACTTCAGCGACCTGTTCAACAGCCGCCGCGAGAAATTCGCCGTCGGCAGCATGCTCAGCGCTGCGGTGGAAGCGCAATGAATCCGCGTCTGGCCGCCGCCAAGGCCCTCGCTGCCGTACTCAGCGGCAAGGCTTCGCTGAACAGCTCCCTGCCGACGCAACTGGACAAGGTCGAGGATCGCGATCGCGGTTTCACTCAGGACCTGGCCTTCGGCACCGCACGCTGGCAGCCACGCCTGGCGGCATTGGCGGAAAAACTGCTGCAGAAACCGTTTAAATCCGCCGACGCTGATGTCGAGGCGTTGCTGCTGGTTGGTCTGTATCAACTGCTCTACACCCGCGTACCGGCCCATGCCGCGATCGGCGAAACCGTCGGCTGCGCAGACAAGCTGAAAAAGCCTTGGGCCAAAGGTCTGCTCAACGCCGTGCTGCGCAATGCCCAGCGCGAAAGCGAGACGATCTTCGCCGAACTGGAACGCGACCCGGTGGTGCGCACGGCTCACCCGCGCTGGCTGCAAAAATCCCTGAAGGCATTTTGGCCCGAGCAGTGGGAAGCCATCTGCGCAGCGAATAACGCGCATCCGCCGATGATCCTGCGGGTCAACCGTCGCCATCACAGTCGCGATGCTTATCTCGCGCTGCTGGGCGAAGCCGGGATCGCCGCGACGCCGTGCGTTTACAGCCGCGACGGCATCGTCCTCGAAGCCGCTGCCGACGTGCGCAGCCTGCCGGGTTTCGCCGAAGGCTGGATCAGCGTGCAGGACGAAGCCGCGCAACTGGCTGCCGACCTGCTTGATCTGGCGCCGGGGCAGCGGGTGCTCGACGCCTGCTGCGCCCCCGGCGGCAAGACCTGCCACATCCTCGAAGCCGAGCCGGCGCTGGCCGGCGTGGTGGCGGTGGATCTGGAAGCCAAGCGTCTGGTGCGGGTGAAGGAAAACCTCGAGCGCCTCGGCCTCGACGCTGAACTGATCGCTGCCGACGGTCGCGATATCGACAAATGGTGGGACGGCAAACCGTTCCAGCGCATCCTCCTCGATGCGCCATGCTCGGCCACCGGCGTGATCCGCCGCCATCCGGACATCAAGCTGACCCGCCAGCCCGACGACATCGTCGCGCTCGCGCAACTGCAAGGCGAACTGCTTGATGCGATGTGGAAAGCCCTCGAGGTCGGCGGCATCCTGCTCTACGCCACCTGCTCGACGCTGCCGACCGAGAACACCGAAGTCATCGCTGCGTTTCTCGAACGCACGCCCGGCGCGCGGGAACTCGATCTGGCCACCGCGGCCGGCATCAAGCAGCCCCATGGTCGCCAGTTGCTGGCCCAGCAGGGCGGGCATGACGGCTTCTACTACGCCAAGCTGATCAAGATCGCCGCCGCGCGCGGCTAAACGGATTCATGGAGTGACTGGATGAAAATCATCATCCTCGGTGCGGGACAGGTCGGCGGTTCGCTGGCCGAACATCTGGCCAGCGAGGCCAACGACATCACTGTGGTCGACACCGATGGCGAGCGCCTGCGCGACCTCGGCGACCGCCTCGACATCCGCACCGTGCAGGGCCGGGGCTCGCTGCCGTCGGTGCTGCGTCAGGCCGGTGCCGACGACGCCGACATGCTGGTCGCCGTGACCAACAGCGACGAAACCAACATGGTCGCCTGCCAGGTCGCCCACACGCTGTTCCACACGCCGACCAAAATCGCCCGGGTGCGCGAAGCGTCGTACCTCAATCGCGAGGAACAGCTGTTCCAGAACGAAGCGATTCCGGTCGACGTGCTGATCAGTCCCGAGCAGGTCGTGACCAATTACATCAAGCGCCTGATCCAGCACCCCGGCGCGTTGCAGGTGATCGACTTCGCCGAAGGCGCGGCGCAACTGGTAGCGGTGCGCGCCTACTACGGCGGGCCGCTGGTGGGCCAGCAACTGCGCCAGTTGCGCGAGCACATGCCGAACGTCGAAACCCGCGTGGCGGCGATCTTCCGCCGTGACCGGCCGATCCTGCCCCAGGGCGACACGGTGATCGAGGCCGATGACGAGGTGTTTTTCATCGCCGCTCGCGAGGACATTCGCGCGGTGATGAGCGAAATGCGCCGCCTCGACGAAACCTACAAACGCATTGTCATCGCCGGCGGCGGGCAGATCGGCGAGCGTCTGGCCGAGGCCATCGAAAGCCGTTATCAGGTGAAGATCATCGAGATGAGCCCGGCGCGTTGCCGCTACCTCTCCGACACCCTCGACAGCACCGTAGTGTTGCAGGGCAGCGCCTCGGACCGCGATCTGCTGCTGGAAGAGAACATCGCCGACGCCGATATCTTCCTCGCCCTGACCAACGATGACGAAGCCAACATCATGTCGTCGCTGCTGGCCAAACGGCTGGGGGCGAAGAAGGTCATGACGATCATCAACAACCCGGCCTACGTCGATCTGATCCAGGGCGGCGACATCGATATCGCCATCAGCCCGCAACTGGCGACCATCGGCACCTTGCTCGCCCATGTGCGCCGCGGCGATATCGTCAGCGTGCACTCACTGCGGCGCGGCGCGGCGGAAGCGATCGAGGCGATTGCCCACGGTGATGCGAAATCGAGCAAGGTCATCGGCAAGCCGATCGAGAAGATCGGCCTGCCGCCCGGCACCACCATCGGCGCGGTGATCCGCAACGAGAAAGTGATCATCGCCCACGACGACACGGTGATCGAAGCGGGCGACCACGTGATTCTGTTCCTTGTGGATAAAAAGCATATTCGCGATGTGGAGAAGCTGTTCCATGTGGGGTTGAGCTTTTTCTGAGGTTGATCGTTCCCACGCTCCGCGTGGGAACGCAGCCCGGGACGCTCTGCGTCCCATAAGCGGACGCAAAGCGTCCATTGAGGCATTCCCACGCAGAGCGTGGGAACGATCACTCAAACGAGGTTGAATAAAATGCTCGAATCCCTGGAAAAAATGCTCGCCAAGGGTGTGGATAACGCTCTGTTGCGCTTCGGTCTGGGCAAGGGTTATCTGGACTTGGGTGAAAACGCCAAGGCTGCCGAGCATTTTCAGCGTTGTGTCGCTTTCGATCCGAAATACTCGGCAGCGTGGAAACTGCTGGGCAAGGCGCAGCTGGCGCTAGGCGATCACGCCGCTGCGCGTCAGGCCTGGGAACAAGGCCTGGAAGCGGCCCGCGCCCACGGTGACAAACAGGCCGAAAAGGAGATGACGGTGTTCCTGAAGAAGCTCGAGCGGCAGGCGTCTTGAGCTATCGATAGCGCAAGGCGAGGCCGTCTGCACTGACCGTCCCCCAAGCGATGTTGTTCAGTACCAGCGCGCCTCGCCCGGCGGACGCTTCTTGAAGCGTTTCATGCTCCACATGTACTGGCTCGGATACGCCGCGACGTAACGCTCGACCACTTTGCTCATCGCCGCGCAGGACTCGGCGGTATCGGTGCTGTACATGGCTTCTGGCGCGGCTTCGAGGATCACTTTGTAGCCCGAGCCGTCAGGCAGGCGCAGGGCATGCAGGAACACACCGACCGCTTTGCCGCCGGCCAGCATGTTCGGCACGAATTTGCTGGTCAGTGCCTGAGTGGCAAAGAACGGCACGAAAATCCCGGCGGATTCGGCCGGTTCCGGGTCGGCGGGGATGCCCACGGCACCGCCCTTGCGCACTTCCTTGATGACGCTGAGAATGCCTTCCTTGGTCGACGCCGCGACCTTGTTGCCCAGCTGCACACGCTGTTTGCGCAGCAATTCATCCACTGCCTTGAGCTTCGGCGGACGGTAGAAAATGATCGGTTTGCACTGGCTGCAATAGAAGTGGTTGAGCACTTCCCAGTTGCCGAGGTGGCTGGTGATGCCGACCACGCCTTTGCCCGAGGCCAGCGCGTCTTTCAACACATCGAGGCCTTCGACTTCGCGAACCAGATCGATCGAGCGCTGCGCCGGCCAGATCCACGCGCAGGCGCTTTCGGTCAGCGACTTGCCGATGTCTTTCAGACTCTGCCCGACCAGACGCTCACGTTCGGCCGCATCCATCTGGGGAAAACACTTGGCGAGGTTGATCCGCACCACGTCGCGGGAACGGTTTGGGGTTTTCCACATGATCCAGCCGATCGCCGAACCCACGGCCTGCACGGCCCGCCATGGCAGCAGGGCAAACAGCCGCAGAGCGCCTACCAGCAAGGCGCCTTTAAACTTTTCCACAGGTCACTCCTGATCTTTGTGCTGTGCGCGAGCCGGGCATTCTAACCGGCGTTGGCGAGCTGCGCGTAGCGGTCGCAATCCTGGGTGTGGTCCATGACCATGCCCGAGGCCTGCATCAGCGCGTAGCAAATGGTCGGACCGACGAAGGTGAAGCCGGCTTTCTTTAGCGCCTTGCTCATCGCCAGCGCTTCGGGGGTGATCGCCGGAACTTCGCTGCGATCCTTGAAATGATTGATGATCGGTTGCTCGCCAACAAACGACCATAGAAATGCCACCGGATCCTCCAGCGCCAGCCACGCCTGGGCGTTGCGCCGGGCGGCGTTGAGTTTCAGGCGATTGCGGATGATGCCCGGGTCGAGCATGAGTTCGTCGATTTCGGCATCGCTCATCTGCGCCACGCGCTGCACGTCAAAGCCGAACAGCACCTCGCGATAGCGCTCACGTTTGCGCAACACGGTGATCCACGACAGTCCGGCCTGGAACCCTTCGAGCAAAAGCAACTCGAACAAACCCTGCGCATCGCGCAGCGGCGTGCCCCACTCCTGATCGTGATAAGCCATGTACAGCGGATCTTCGGTACACCAAAAGCAGCGTGGCATAAGGCTCCAGGGGGCGTGCGCAGCAACGAATCGGGTATACTCCCGCTCTTTAAATCGCAGCCCAAGAAACAGGTGAATTTCGTGAGCCAGCCTACGCCAGCCGTGCGTACCTTCCAAGACTTGATCCTCGCGCTCCAGCAATACTGGGCCGAGCAAGGTTGTGTGGTACTTCAGCCCTACGATATGGAAGTAGGCGCCGGCACTTTCCACACCGCGACCTTCCTGCGCGCCATCGGCCCGGAAACCTGGAACGCCGCGTACGTTCAGCCAAGCCGCCGTCCGACTGACGGCCGTTACGGCGAAAACCCGAACCGTCTGCAGCACTACTATCAGTTCCAGGTAGTCCTGAAGCCGAACCCGGACAACTTCCAGGAGCTGTACCTGGGCTCGCTCAAGCATGTCGGCCTCGACCCGCTGGTGCACGACATCCGCTTCGTCGAAGACAACTGGGAATCGCCGACCCTCGGCGCCTGGGGTCTGGGCTGGGAAGTCTGGCTCAACGGCATGGAAGTCACCCAGTTCACCTACTTCCAGCAAGCGGGCGGCATCGAGTGCTACCCGGTGACCGGCGAGATCACCTACGGTCTCGAGCGTCTGGCGATGTACCTGCAAGGCGTCGATTCGGTCTACGACCTGGTCTGGGCTGACGGCCCGTTCGGCAAAGTCACCTACGGCGATGTGTTCCACCAGAACGAAGTGGAGCAGTCCACCTACAACTTCGAACACGCCAACGTCGACAAACTGTTCGAGCTGTTCGACTTCTATGAAAGCGAAGCCAAGCGCCTGATCGAACTCGACCAGCCGCTGCCGTTGCCAAGCTACGAAATGGTGCTGAAGGCGTCGCACACCTTCAACCTGCTGGATGCGCGCCGGGCGATCTCGGTGACCGCGCGTCAGCAATACATTCTGCGCGTACGCACCCTGGCGCGTTCCGTTGCGCAAGCCTACCTGCTGGCACGCGCCAAGCTGGGCTTCCCGATGGCGACCCCGGACCTGCGTGACGAAGTACTGGCCAAGCTGGAGGCTGCACAATGAGTGCGCAAGATTTTCTGGTTGAACTGGGCACCGAAGAACTGCCACCCAAAGCCCTGAACACTTTGGCTGACGCGTTCCTCGCCGGTATCGACAAGGGCCTGCAAGCCGCCGGCCTGAACTACGAAAGCAAAACCGTGTATGCCGCGCCGCGTCGTCTGGCTGTGCTGATCACAGCGCTGGCCACTCAGCAGCCGGATCGCAGCATCAACCTCGATGGCCCGCCACGTCAGGCCGCGTTCGACGCTGACGGCAATCCGACTCAGGCCGCCCTCGGTTTCGCCAAGAAGTGCGGCGTCGAGCTGAGCGAAATCGACCAGAGCGGTCCGAAACTGCGCTACAGCCAGAACATCGCCGGCAAGCCGACTGCGAGCCTGCTGCCGACCATCGTCGAAGATTCGCTGAACGACCTGCCGATTCCGAAACGCATGCGTTGGGGTGCGCGCAAGGAAGAATTCGTGCGTCCGACCCAGTGGCTGGTGATGCTGCTCGGTGATCAGGTCATCGACTGCACGATCCTCGCGCAGAAGGCTGGCCGTGAATCCCGTGGTCACCGTTTCCACCATCCGCAAGCCGTACGCATCGGTTCGCCGTCGAGCTACCTCGCCGACCTGCGTGCCGCTTACGTATTGGCCGATGCCAACGAGCGTCGCGAGATCATCAGCAAGCGCACCGAAGAGTTGGCTACCCGTCAGGAAGGCACGGCGATCGTACCGCCGGCGCTGCTCGACGAAGTGACCGCGCTGGTCGAATGGCCGGTGCCGCTGGTGTGCTCGTTCGAGGAACGCTTCCTCGACGTGCCGCAGGAAGCGCTGATCACCACCATGCAGGACAACCAGAAGTACTTCTGCCTGCTGGATGCCGACGGCAAGTTGCTGCCACGTTTCATTACCGTGGCCAACATCGAAAGCAAAGACCCGCAGCAGATCATCGCCGGTAACGAGAAAGTGGTGCGCCCACGCCTGACCGACGCCGAGTTCTTCTTCAAGCAGGACAAGAAGCAGAAACTCGAAGACTTCAACCTGCGCCTGCAGAACGTGGTATTCCAGGAAAAACTCGGCAGCGTCTACGACAAGGCCGAGCGCGTATCGAAACTGGCCGCGTACATCGCCGCACGCATCGGCGGCAACGCCTCGTGGGCTGCCCGTGCGGGCCTGCTGTCGAAGTGCGACCTGGCCACCGAAATGGTTGGCGAGTTCCCGGAGATGCAAGGCGTCGCCGGTTACTACTACGCCCTCAATGACGGCGAGCCGCAGGACGTCGCGCTGGCCTTGAACGAGCAGTACATGCCACGCGGTGCCGGTGCTGAATTGCCGGCGACCCTGACCGGTGCAGCCGTGGCGATCGCCGACAAGCTCGACACTCTGGTCGGCATCTTCGGTATCGGCATGCTGCCAACCGGCAGCAAAGACCCGTATGCCTTGCGCCGTGCGGCGCTGGGTGTGCTGCGTATCCTGATCGAGAAACAACTGGATCTGGACCTGAACGACGCCGTGGCTTTCGCGGTGAATGCATTCGGCGGCAAGGTCAAGGCTGCCGGCCTCAACGAAGCCGTGCTGGAATTCATCTTCGACCGTCTGCGTGCGCGTTATGAAGACGAAGGCGTCGACGTCGCCACTTACCTGTCGGTACGGGCGCTGAAGCCGGGTTCGGCGCTGGACTTCGACCAGCGTGTGCAGGCTGTGCAGGCCTTCCGCAAACTGCCGGAAGCGGCAGCACTGGCGGCGGTGAACAAGCGTGTGTCGAACCTGTTGAGCAAAGTCGAAGGCTCGGTACCGACCGTGGTCGAGGCCAAGTATTTCGACAACGCCAACGAGTTCTCGCTGTATTCGGCAATCCAGCAAGCGGATCAAGCGGTGCAGCCAATGGCCGCGGCGCGTCAGTACAACGAATCGCTGGCACGCCTGGCGGCACTGCGCGAGCCGGTCGACGCGTTCTTCGACGCGGTGATGGTCAATGCCGACGATGCCAATGTGCGGGCCAACCGTTATGCGCTGCTGGCGCGTCTGCGTGGCTTGTTCCTCGGTGTTGCCGACATTTCGCTGCTGGGTTGAGGGATTGCTGTTGAAACTGCTGATTCTCGATCGTGACGGCGTGATCAATTACGACTCCGATGCCTACATCAAGTCGGTGGAGGAGTGGATTCCGCTGCCCGGCTCGATCGAAGCGATCGCGCAGTTGAGCAAGGCCGGCTGGACGGTGGCGGTGGCCACCAACCAGTCGGGCATTGCTCGCGGCTACTACGACCTCGCCACCCTCGAGGCCATGCACGCGCGCCTGCGCGAGCTCGTCGCGGAGCAGGGCGGCGAAGTCGGTTTGATCGTGTATTGCCCGCATGGCCCGGACGAAGGCTGCGATTGCCGCAAACCGAAACCGGGAATGCTGAAAACCATTGCCGAGCATTACACGGTGCCGTTGACCAACGTCTGGTTCGTCGGCGACAGCCTTGGTGACCTGGAGGCCGCCAAAGCCGTCGATTCACAGCCAGTTTTGGTGAAGACCGGGAAAGGCGAAAAGACTCAGGGCAAAACCCTGCCGGTTGGCACTCTGATTTTTGACGATCTGGCGGCGATTGCCGCAGAACTTATCCACAACTAGAGTACTTCTGAATTTCCTGGCCAGGGATTGCTCGGGAGTGCGCTTGAACAGTCGGGCATTGCCCCGTAACGGTAACCGTCGCCATGTCGATACTGCGGGCCTTCAGAATCTTTCTTTTCTACCTGCTGCTGGGCACAACAGCGTTGCTGTGGTGCAGCCTGAGCTTTTTCATCGCGCCGTTTCTGTCCTTCAAGGCGCGCTATCGTTTCATCAACGTTTACTGGTGCCGTTGCGCCCTGTGGCTGACCAAGGTTTTCCTCGGCATCCGCTACGAAATCAAGGGCGCGGAAAACGTGCCGGACCGGCCCTGCGTGATTCAATCGAACCACCAGAGCACATGGGAGACGTTCTTTCTCTCCGCTTATTTCTCGCCATTGAGCCAAGTGCTCAAGCGCGAATTACTTTACGTGCCGTTCTTCGGCTGGGCCATGGCCATGCTGCGCCCGATCGCCATCGATCGCGACAACCCGAAAGCCGCGCTCAAACAGGTCGCGGCCAAAGGGGACGAGCTGCTCAAGGACAACGTCTGGGTGCTGATCTTTCCAGAAGGGACACGAGTCCCGTACGGCACCGTTGGGAAGTTCTCCCGCAGTGGCAGCGCATTGGCTGTGAATGCGGCGCTTCCGGTGCTGCCGATTGCACACAATGCCGGCAAATTCTGGCCAAAAATCGGCTGGGGCAAACAGGCCGGAGTGATCACCGTGGTCATCGGCGAACCGATGTATGCCGAAGGCAGTGGGCCGCGCGCCATCGCTGATCTGAATGACCGTGTGCAGGCGTGGAACGAGCAGACCCAGCGGGAAATGGGTTCGCTGCCACCGGCGCCACAGGCACCGGCCGCGAGTGACCAAATGGCTGTCTGAATTTTGTGGATAACCTGTGTACGCTTTCCCTTCAAAAGACCGTAATCGTTCTCTAACTTGTTGATTAACATGGATATTTCTAAATAGCTAAATTGAACAAAATCCGTGCATAAGTTTTATCGGATGTAAAAAAACCGGCTGTTATAGCCGGTTTTTTTGTGCCGTTCATTCAGCAATCAGCGGTAACTCGATGCGGAATGTGGTTCCCGCATTGACCACGCTGTGACATTCGATCGTACCGCCATGATGATCGATAACGGCTTTTACCATCGACAGACCCAAACCCACGCCGTCGATACCTTGGGCCGAGGAGAAACGCCGATACTGGCTGAACAGGTCAGGCAATTCATCGGCGGCAATGCCCTTGCCCTGATCGGACAATTCGCAGCGCAGCCACTGCCCATCACAGCTGACCGTCAGTTGCACCGTGCTGTCTGCCGGGCTGTACTTGATCGCGTTTTCCAGCAGGTTGAACAGGGCGCGCGTCAGCAATCCCTGATCGGCCAGAATCAGCCGCTCCTGACATTCCTCATCAACTTCGTTGAGTAGCTCGATACGTTTCTGCTGCGCGATGGGCAGGGCCTGATCGAGGACGTCCAATACCAGCATCGCGAACAATGTCGGGCGGAACTGATAGGTCTCGGACTCAGCCCGCGCCAACAAGACGAAACCATCGGTCAGATCCAGCGCGCGGCGCACCTGACGCTCAATCTGCTCGAACAGCGGCGCATCAGCACCCTCTCGATGACGATGTACATCCAGCAGGGCGAGGATCGCCGAATGCGGCGCGCGCAAGTCATGGGAAAGAAAACGCAGCAGGACGCCGCGCTGCTCCTCGGCCGCACGCTCGGCACTCAAATCCGTCAGGCTAAGCAGCCAACCGATCGGTGTATCGCCATCGACCGGCAGCAGCGCCGCTCTTTCCAGGCGCAGACTGCGTTCCTTGTGATCGCGAAATTCCAGCAACGGCAGGGTGGCCAGCGTCGGTCGCGGCGCTGTGGATAATTCCGGATAGCCGAGCCGCGCGAGTTGCTCGAGTACGTCATCGCCCACCAACGGATCTTCGAACAGTTCGCGCGCCTTGCGATTGCCCAGCAGAATCTTGCCCTGCGGATCACTGATCAGCGTCGCCACCGGCAGGTATTCCAGGCCATCGGCAATGAACCGCCGGGTGTCGCGGGTACGGCTCATGGCTTGTTCGAGCGCCATGATCTGGCCCTGCAAACGGTCGGCACCGGTGAAGCGGGTCCGGCGTCGCTCCGGGAAAACTTTCGGCTCGCTGTCCAGACGTGCCAGCTCCCAGCCGAAGTAGGTCAGCACCACGCTCAGGCGTCGCCAGTTCCAGATCAGGTAACCGAACAACACGCCCAGGGCTGCTGGCGTTGGCGACCACCAGTAGCGGACTTCGGCCAGCAGGGCGCTGGCTATCAGCGCACAGGCCATGCCGATCAAAGTGACCCACAGCGCCCAACGCGGCCGCCACAGCAATAATCCCAGCACACCGGCGACCATCGCCACGGACAAAAGCGCGCCGGGCGCTGGTGACGGATTGTGCAGATTGATCTGGGCGCGATAAGACAACAAGGCAGTCAGCGGCAACAGCACTAGACTTATCCACAACCACTCGCGCACCAGCCGCCGGAACAGACGCTGCACCTGGCTCGGCTCACGACTTTCACGTCGACGTTGAGTGTTATGCATGAGGCACAGGGCAGGGCAGTGGGAATGGTTTCATAGGTCTCAGGTCTGAGGCGTAGACCCGAAGAATCATAGCGGACGTCGACATCCGGCGGGCTGCTTCTTTCATCGCGGCCGGGGAGTCGTTATTGTCGACATCCCAGCCCCAGCGACAAGGAACACCGCCGATGCGCGTTGCCATTCTGGACGACGAACCCGCCGAACTGCGCCGGGTCGAGCAAACCCTGGAGCAGATGGCCGAAGCTGGCGAACAGCCGTGGTCACTGCACAGCTTCGAGCGCGGCGAAGACTTGTTGCGCCAGTTGCGCCGGGAGACTTTTGACCTGCTGATCCTCGATTGGCAACTGCCGGACCTCACAGGCCTGGCACTCCTGCGCTGGACCCGCGAACACATGGACGCGCCACCCGCTGCAATTATGCTCACCAGCCGCGACGGCGAGAGCGATATCGTTCAAGCCTTGAATGCCGGCGCCGATGACTATGTCAGCAAGCCGTTTCGCCCGAATGAGTTGAAGGCGCGGGTGGCAGCGGTATTGCGAAGGCATAGCCAGCCGCGCAGCGCGGCGGGTGAAGTGCAGACGTTCCACGATCTGACTTTCGACGATGCGGAACTGACCGTCACCCGTGAAGGCAAACCGATCCTCATGACCGAACGCGAATACCGCTTGGCGCGGTGTCTGTTCAGTAACCTGGGCCGGCCGCTGTCACGAGACTATCTGTACGAGCGCTTCTGGCCGAACGAGGAGACAACGTCCTCGCGGCCGCTGGATACGCACATCTACCGGCTGCGCAACAAGCTCGGGCTAACGGCAGATCGGGGTTGGCAGTTGCTGACGATCTATGGGTATGGATATCGGTTAGAGAGTGTGGCGACTGGGAATGAGTGAGCCACAACGTCTGATAATTAATAAAAAATGAAAAGGTCTGAGGGAATTGACTGGGTATCACGAACAAGCGAAAGCACCTGCCTCCATTGTGGTGTTCGAGGCCAGCGTTATCTCGGGTGACTGTGCCGAGGCCTTGCAGACCCTGGGTTTCAGCGTGATTACTCTGGCGCTGAATGAAGACAATGTCATGGGGTTGATGAGCGCACGGCCCGACTACGTGCTCACGATCAACTTCAATCAGTTCATCAGTGAAGTCTGCGAGCTGCTGAAAATCCCCTACCTCGCTTGGGTGATCGACACCCCGTGTTACCCGATCTACGACAAGGCCATCAACCATTCGCACAGTTTTACCTTCATCTACGACGCGGCAGTGGCGCGGCGGTTGAGGCAGAGCGGGGTCCGTCAGGTCTACCATTTGCCGGTCGCGGCGAACCTGGAGCGCATCGGTCAGATCGATTTTCACAAGCAGGATTCACTAGCAGACACTGACATCAGTTTCGTTGCCAACCTGACCCGCACTGAATATCGAACCTCAATATTGCCGCACCTGTCGGTGCAGACTCGCGAAGGTTGCAGTCGACTGATCGACTCGCTGGATCGGCCCGACGGTTTCTTGAATTTGTCGGCGCAATTGGGTGGTGAGTTGATCAGCGCCATCAAGCAGGAGTCTGGCTACCTACTGGCGGGAGATCGATATCTTTCGGTAGCGGAAAAACTGGCTTACCTGCTCGGTCGCGAGCATTCATGGCAGGAGCGCATTGACGTTGTCCAGCGCCTGGAACAACGCTTCAGGGTTGCCGTGTATGGCAATAATGAGTGGCAAGCCCAGATAGGCAGCTATGTCGGTCATGCCAACCACTTCACTGAGATGCCGAGGATTTTCCAGCGCTCGAAAATCAACCTCAACATCATTCGCTCGTTCGTCGAAACCGGCCTGCCGATGCGTGTTTTCGATGTGCTCAGCTGTGGCGGCTTTCTTGTCAGCAACGACAAGCACGACCTGCACAAACTATTCAACGATGGCCAAGATCTGGTGATTTACCGCGACACCCAAGACTTGCTGGATATCTGCGCTTATTACCTGGAGCATGATGAAGAGCGCCGGGACATTGCGCAGCAGGGGCGGGTGACGCTGGCGCAAAATCATACCTTCATGCAGCGCATGACCGACATGTTGAGCACGGTGCAGAGTGAGCTGCGCGGAGAGCCAGGGGCGTTCAGCCGCTGGTATCGCTGATCTCGTTTTTCCATCCATAAAAAACCCCGGCGCTGGCCGGGGTTTTTCATGCGCGGGTAACAATCTGGATCAGAAATCCAGGTTGGAAACCGCCAACGCATTGCTTTCGATGAAGTCTCGGCGAGGTTCGACCGCATCACCCATCAGGGTGTTGAAGATCTGGTCTGCCCCGATGGCGTCTTCGATGGTGACTTTCAGCATGCGCCGCACGCTTGGGTCCATGGTGGTTTCCCACAGCTGATCCGGGTTCATTTCGCCCAGACCTTTGTAGCGCTGGATGGTGTGGCGCTTGGTGCTTTCGGCCATCAGCCAGTCGAGGGCTTCCTTGAACTCGGTAACGGCTTTCTTGCGTTCGCCACGCTGGATGTACGCGCCTTCGTCGAGCAGGGTGCTCAGCTGCGCGCCCAGGGTGACCACGGTTTTGTAGTCGTTGCTGCCGAAGAAGTCGCGGTTGAAGGTGACGTAGTTCGACAAGCCGTGGGAGATCAGTTCGACCTCTGGCAGCCAGACGCCACGTTCGCGATCCTCACGCAGGCTGGCCTTGTAGACCAGGCCCGACTTCTCGTTGGTACGCAGACGGACTTCGTACTGCGCCAGCCACTCTTGCATCGCCGCGTGGTCGCCCAGGGTTTCAAGGCTGACGGCCGGCAGATAGATGAAGTGCTCGGTCAGCTCCTGAGGGTACAGACGCGACAGGCGCTTGAGGGTCTTCATCACCATGCGGAAGTCGTTGACCAAACGTTCCAGCGCTTCACCGGAAATGCCCGGGGCTTCTTCGTTCAGGTGCAGGCTTGCATCTTCCAGGGCCGACTGCGTCATGTACTCTTCCATGGCGTCGTCGTCTTTGATGTATTGCTCTTGCTTGCCTTTCTTGACCTTGTACAGCGGCGGCTGGGCAATGTAGATGTAGCCGCGCTCGATCAGCTCCGGCAGCTGACGGAAAAAGAAGGTCAGCAGCAGGGTGCGGATGTGCGAACCGTCGACGTCAGCATCGGTCATGATGATGATGTTGTGATAACGCAACTTGTCGATGTTGTACTCTTCGCGACCGATGCCGCAGCCCAGCGCGGTGATCAGCGTTCCCACTTCCTGGGACGAAATCATCTTGTCGAAGCGTGCCTTCTCGACGTTGAGGATTTTGCCCTTCAACGGCAGGATCGCCTGGGTCTTGCGGTTACGTCCCTGCTTGGCAGAACCGCCCGCGGAGTCACCCTCCACCAGGTACAGTTCGGACAGCGCCGGGTCTTTTTCCTGGCAATCAGCGAGTTTGCCCGGCAGGCCGGCGATGTCCAGCGCGCCTTTGCGGCGGGTCATCTCACGTGCCTTGCGCGCGGCTTCACGGGCGCGGGCGGCGTCGATCATCTTGCCGACCACCAGCTTGGCTTCGTTCGGATTTTCCAGAAGGAAGTCGGAGAAGTATTTGCCCATCTCCTGCTCGACCGCAGTCTTCACTTCGGAAGACACCAGCTTGTCTTTGGTCTGCGAGCTGAACTTCGGATCCGGCACCTTCACCGAGATGATTGCGGTCAGGCCTTCACGGGCATCGTCACCGGTGGTGGCGACTTTGTGCTTCTTCGCCAGACCTTCCTGCTCGATGTAGTTGTTCAGGTTACGCGTCAGTGCCGAGCGGAAGCCCACCAGGTGGGTGCCGCCGTCGCGCTGCGGAATGTTGTTGGTGAAGCACAACAGGTTCTCGTTGAAGCTGTCGTTCCACTGCAGGGCGATTTCCACGCCGATGCCATCTTCACGCTGGATGTTGAAGTGGAACACCTGGTTGACCGCAGTCTTGTTGGTGTTCAGGTATTCAACGAACGCACGCAGGCCACCTTCGTACTTGAACAGCTCTTCCTTGCCGCTGCGCTCGTCCTTGAGGACGATGCCGACACCGGAGTTGAGGAAGGACAGTTCACGAATGCGCTTGGCGAGGATGTCCCAGCTGAAGTGAATGTTCTTGAAGGTTTCGCTGGAAGCCTTGAAGTGGATCTGGGTACCGGTGGTTTCGCTGTCGCCAACGATGGCCATCGGTGCCTGAGGCACACCGTGAACGTAAGTCTGTTCCCAGATCTTGCCACTGCGGCGAACGGTCAGGACCAGCTCTTCGGACAGTGCGTTCACTACCGACACACCTACACCGTGCAGACCGCCGGAAACCTTGTAGGAGTTGTCGTCGAACTTACCGCCAGCGTGGAGGACGGTCATGATGACCTCGGCGGCGGAAACGCCTTCTTCTTTATGCACGTCTACCGGGATGCCACGACCGTTGTCTTTAACGGTGATGGACTCGTCCGGGTGGATGATGATGCTGATGTCGTCGCAATGGCCGGCGAGGGCTTCGTCGATCGAGTTGTCGACCACCTCGAACACCATGTGGTGCAGACCGCTGCCATCGTCGGTGTCACCAATGTACATACCGGGACGTTTGCGTACGGCATCCAGGCCTTTCAGCACTTTAATGCTCGTTGAGTCGTACGTATTTTCTTCGCTCAATGCCTTCACTCCCGATGGTCGTGGGTCTGGGTGATACGGCCCTGTTCCACGTGGAACAAAGCGACTGGCGTTTCCGTCTGCCAGCCTTCCCTCAGTAATTCGTGATCTACACAGGTGATGAACACCTGGCAGCGTAAGTCTTCCAGCAAGCGGCACAGCGCGCGACGGTGGCTCTCGTCCAGCTCGGACGGCAAGTCATCCACCAGATAAATACACTGTCCGCGGCGGGCCTGGCTGACCAGGTGCCCTTGGGCAATCCGTAGTGCACAGACGACAAGCTTCTGCTGACCCCGGGACAGGATGTCCGCGGCATTGTGTGCGCCCAATCTGAGACGCAAATCAGCTCGTTGCGGTCCGGCCTGGGTGTGCCCCATCTGCTGGTCCCGTTGCACGGAACCGGCGAGTACGGCGCTCAATTCGCGGTCCTTGTCCCAGCCTCGGTAATAGCTAAGCGTCAAACCCTCAAGCTCAACCAGTTCGCTCAAGGTCTGTTCGAAGACCGGTTTCAAGGCTGTGATGTAAGCGCGGCGGTATTCATCGATTTCAGCGCTGGCCTGGCACAGTTCCCTGTCCCAAACCGCTTGCGAAACGGCGTCAAGTGTACCATGCCGCAGCCAGGAGTTTCTCTGGCGCAGCGCCTTCTGCAAACGCTGCCAAGTGGCCATGAAACGCGGTTCAACGTGGAACACACCCCAGTCGAGAAACTGTCGGCGAATCTTCGGCGCGCCTTCGAGTAGACGGAAGCTGTCCGGGTTGATCAACTGCAACGGCAGGATCTCCGCCAGCTGCGCAGCGCTACGGGCGTTCTGGCCATCGATGCGAATCTGGAACTCGCCCTGACGGTCGCGAGAAATCCCCAGCGCACTGTGTCCGCCTTCAGCCAGTTCAACCTGACCGAATACGGTACAGGCGAGCTGTTCGTACTGAATGACGGGTAACAGCCGCGTGCTGCGAAACGAACGGGCAAGCCCCAGCAGATGGATGGCTTCCAGAACACTGGTTTTGCCGCTGCCGTTGGCGCCGTAAAGAATGTTGATGCGGGGGGAGGGGGAGAAGGTCACCGGGTGCAGATTACGCACCGCGGTGACCGAAACACGACTTAACGACATTCAGGATCAGCTGATTACAGACGCATCGGCATGACAACGTAAGCCGAATCGTCATTGTCGGACTCTTGCACCAGCGCACTGCTGTTGGAGTCGGACAGGATCAGGCGAACCTGCTCGGTGGTCATCACGCCCAGCACGTCGAGCAGGTAGCTGACGTTGAAACCGATCTCCAGCGAGCCGCCGTTGTACTCAACGCCCACTTCTTCTTCAGCTTCTTCCTGCTCCGGGTTGTTGGCCTGGATCTTCAACTGACCGCTGGCCAGCTGCAGACGGATACCGCGGTACTTCTCGTTGGACAGAATCGCCGTACGGCTGAAGGCTTCACGCAACGCCTGACGATCGCCGAGTACCAGTTTGTCGCCACCTTTGGGCAGTACGCGCTCGTAATCCGGGAATTTACCGTCGACCAGTTTCGAGGTGAAAGTGAACTCGCCGGTGGTGGCGCGGATATGGTGCTGGCCGAGGACGATGCTGACATTGCCATCCGGCTCAGTGAGCAGACGCGCCAGTTCGAGGATACCTTTACGCGGCACGATCACCTGATGGCGATCCGGCTGACCGATATCGGCCTGCATCGAGCACATCGCCAGGCGATGGCCATCGGTGGCCACGGCGCGGATCACACCAGCGGAAACTTCCAGCAGCATGCCGTTGAGGTAGTAACGCACGTCCTGCTGGGCCATGGCGAAGCTGGTGCGTTCGATCAAGCGACGCAGCTTGCTCTGCTCCAGGCTGCACGTCAGCGAGCCCGGGCCTTCTTCAACAGTCGGGAAGTCGTTGGCCGGCAGGGTCGACAGGGTGAAGCGGCTGCGGCCGGCCTTCACCACCAGTTTCTGCTCGTCGACCTTGATATCGATCAGCGCGTCGTTGGGCAGGCTTTTGCAGATGTCCATCAGCTTGCGCGCCGGCACGGTGATAGAGCCCGTTTCGGCCGGCTCTTCGAGTTGCACACGACCGACCAGCTCGACTTCCAGGTCGGTACCGGTCAGAGACAGCTGCTGGCCTTCGACGACCAACAGCACGTTGGACAGTACCGGCAAGGTCTGTCGGCGCTCGACGACGCCTGCGACCAGTTGCAGGGGTTTCAACAGGGCTTCGCGTTGAATGGTGAAATGCATGGTCTAGTCCCTTGCCTTAATAAGCTGCGCTGGTGTTCATCAAGTGGTCAGTGTACGCAGCAGGTTCTTGTAGTCCTCGCGGATGTCCGCGTCGGATTCCTTAAGTTCGTTGATCTTGCGGCAGGCGTGCAGCACGGTGGTGTGGTCGCGGCCGCCAAACACATCGCCGATTTCCGGCAGGCTGTGGTTGGTCAGTTCCTTGGACAACGCCATGGCCACCTGACGCGGACGAGCCACCGAGCGCGAACGGCGCTTGGACAGCAGGTCGGAAATCTTGATCTTGTAATACTCGGCGACGGTGCGCTGAATGTTATCCACAGAGACCAGTTTGTCCTGCAACGCCAGCAAGTCTTTCAGGGATTCGCGGATCAGCTCGATGGTGATGTCGCGGCCCATGAAGTGCGAGTGGGCGATTACGCGTTTCAGCGCACCTTCCAGCTCACGGACGTTGGAGCGAATGCGCTGGGCAATGAAGAACGCGGCATCGTGAGGCAACTCGACTTTGGCCTGATCGGCCTTCTTCATCAGGATCGCCACGCGGGTTTCCAGTTCCGGCGGCTCGACGGCAACCGTCAGGCCCCAACCGAAGCGGGATTTGAGGCGTTCTTCAAGGCCTTCGATTTCTTTCGGGTAGCGGTCACTGGTGAGAATGACCTGCTGACCACCTTCAAGCAACGCGTTGAAGGTGTGGAAAAACTCTTCCTGGGAACGCTCCTTGCGAGCGAAGAACTGAATATCGTCGATCAGCAAGGCGTCCACCGACCGGTAGAAACGCTTGAATTCGTTGATGGCGTTCAGTTGCAACGCCTTGACCATGTCGGCCACAAAGCGCTCGGAATGCAGGTACACGACCTTGGCATTCGGATTCTTCTTTAATAAATGGTTGCCCACCGCGTGCATCAAGTGGGTCTTACCCAGGCCGACGCCACCATAAAGGAAGAGCGGGTTGTAACCGTGCTTGGGATTGTCCGCCACCTGCCAGGCCGCCGCACGGGCGAGCTGGTTGGATTTACCTTCAACAAAATTCTCGAAGGTGAACGTGCGGTTCAGGTAACTGGTGTGCTTGAGCGCACCTTCTACCTGCACGGTGCGCTGCTCCGCGCGAACCGGGGCCTGCTGCGAAGCGGCGCCGGCCATCGGGTCGAAGCTGTCGCGGGAAGGTTCTTCGCTGACTTCAGCGGCCTTCTGTGTGAAACGTTTGGCCGGAGCAGGGGCTGGCGTCGGTGCCGGATTGCTCGCTGGCACATTATTGGCCTGCGCCTGAGCAACCTGCGCGGCCGCCAGTGGCGCATTGGGTGCGGCACGAGGTGCCGAGCTGCGTTTGCTGCCTATTAACAAGGACAGCGCCGGCGTCGAGCCATTGCCGTGCTCATCCAGCAGTTCAAGGACGCGGCCCAGGTACTTTTCGTTGACCCAGTCCAACACGAAACGATTCGGTGCGTAAACGCGCAACTCGTCGCCTTCGGCTTCGACTTGTAGTGGACGGATCCAGGTGTTGAATTGTTGGGCAGGCAGCTCTTCGCGCAAAAGCTCCACGCACTGCTGCCAAAGTTCCACTGACACGGATATCCCCTAAGTTGAAAGCCGGTGAGGCAAAAACAAGCGGCCATTGTAGCGGCGAGCGATTCACTTATCCACATGCAGGTAGGTTCGTCACCATCATTTATCAACGCGTTAACGCATTAAAAGGCGACCAACGGCATGTGAATAAGCCCTGTGGATAAACGCCTCTGAGGGCACTGGACAACTGGGGGCTAAACCCGATGGATAACCAGCCTGTGGATAACAGGCCATTCCACGCACAGCTTATCCGATAGCGCAGCACAGGCTGAACACGGTTTTCCACTGTAGTTGTCATTCTCTGTACACCCCGTGAAATAAGGCTTCATGGCAGTTATCCACAGAAGATGGCGTGTCTAGCTTTTACAAGCTTTACAGAAAAGCTTTAAATAATTCCCTTCTTTATTTCTATATCTGGCTGACAGGCGTTCAAGCTAAAAACCTGCCCGGATCTATTTATAGGGAAACGCTGGTTGGAAATTGACCTGAAGGCTTGCTTTCTCTAGAATCCCCGGTCTCTTAAAACGGGGGCCATTCCGGCCCGTTGTGGACGAACCAGGTAACACGACATGAAACGTACTTTCCAACCAAGCACTATCAAACGCGCTCGTACCCACGGTTTCCGTGCTCGCATGGCTACCAAGAACGGCCGCGCAGTCCTGTCGCGTCGTCGCGCCAAAGGTCGTGCGCGTCTGGCAGTTTGATAATCCGGTACTGGAGGTGAGTCAGGACTTCAGTCGGGAAAAGCGTCTGCTTACCCCCCGGCATTTCAAGGCAGTCTTTGACTCCCCTACCGGCAAGGTTCCGGGGAAAAATCTCCTGCTCCTTGCACGCAACAACGATCTTGATCACCCCCGTCTCGGGCTGGTTATCGGGAAAAAGAGCGTAAAGCTCTCCGTTGAGCGCAATCGCCTCAAACGTCTGATGCGCGAATCGTTCCGTCTGCACCAGGATTCACTGGTCGGCTGGGACATCGTTATCGTCGCGCGCAAAGGTTTGGGTGATGTAGAAAACCCCGAATTGATTCAGCATTTCGGCAAACTCTGGAAGCGTCTGGCCCGTAACAAGCCCGTTCCGGCAGTCAAAACCGAAACTGTAGGGGTAGACAGTACCGATGCGTAAACTGGCCCTCGTTCCGATCCAGTTTTATCGCTATGCCATTAGTCCTTTAATGGCCAGTCACTGTCGCTTCTACCCCAGCTGTTCCTGCTACGCGTATGAAGCCATTGAAAATCATGGCCTTCTGCGCGGTGGCTGGCTGACCTTTCGTCGTTTAGGTCGCTGTCATCCGTGGAATCCCGGTGGTTATGACCCGGTTCCACCTGTCCCTACCTCCCGTTCTTCTTCGATGGCCGAGTAATCATGGATATCAAACGCACGATCCTGATCGTCGCCCTGGCAATCGTGTCCTACGTCATGGTTCTTAAATGGAACCAGGATTATGGCCAGGCTGCCCTGCCGACTCAGAATGTTGCTTCCAGTACGACTACATCCGGTTTGCCGGACACCGCCACTGGCACCAATGCTGCCGCCAGTGACGATATTCCGCGCGCCGCCAGCGATACCAGTGCACCTGCCGAAACGCCGGTCGCCGCCAGCAAGGATCTGATTCAGGTCAAGACCGATGTGCTCGATCTGGCGATCGATCCACAGGGTGGTGACGTTGCGCAACTGACTCTGCCTTTGTATCCACGTCGTCAGGATCGTCCTGACGTTCCGTTCCAGCTGTTCGATAACGGCGGCGAACGTGTATATCTGGCGCAAAGCGGCCTGATCGGTACCAACGGCCCGGATGCTAACCCGGCCGGTCGTCCGGTTTATTCCTCGGAGAAGAAGGTTTACCAACTGGCTGACGGTCAGGATCAACTCGTCGTTGACCTGAAATTCAGCAAGGACGGCGTCAACTACATCAAGCGTTTCACCCTGAAACGTGGCCTGTACGACGTTGCTGTCTCCTACATTGTGGATAACCAGAGCGCTCAGCCCTGGAACGGCGCAATGTTTGCCCAGTTGAAGCGCGATGCCAGCGCTGATCCTTCGTCGACCACTGCTACTGGCACCGCGACTTACCTGGGCGCTGCCCTGTGGACAAGTTCCGAGCCGTACAAAAAAGTGTCGATGAAGGACATGGACAAGGCGCAGCTCAAGGAAACCGTCACCGGTGGTTGGGTAGCCTGGCTGCAGCACTACTTCGTGACCGCGTGGATTCCGGCCAAGGGCGAAAACAATATCGTCCAGACCCGTAAAGACAGCAAAGGCAACTACATCATCGGTTACACCGGTCCTACTCTGACCGCTGCTCCAGGTGCGAAAGTTGAAACCAGCGCTGTGCTGTACGCCGGTCCGAAAAGCCAGGCTGTGCTGAAAGAGTTGTCCCCAGGTCTGGAACTGACCGTCGATTACGGCATTCTGTGGTTCATTGCCCAGCCGATCTTCTGGCTGCTGCAACACATCCACGCCATTGTCGGTAACTGGGGCTGGTCGATCATCTTCCTGACCATGCTGATCAAAGGGATTTTCTTCCCGCTGTCGGCCGCCAGCTACAAATCGATGGCGCGCATGCGTGCCGTGGCTCCGAAACTGGCTGCGCTGAAAGAGCAACATGGCGATGACCGGCAGAAAATGTCGCAAGCCATGATGGAGCTGTACAAGAAAGAGAAGATCAATCCACTGGGCGGCTGCTTGCCGATCCTCGTGCAGATGCCGGTCTTCCTGTCGCTGTACTGGGTTCTGCTGGAAAGCGTGGAAATGCGTCAGGCGCCGTTCATGCTGTGGATCACTGACCTGTCGATCAAGGATCCGTTCTTCATTCTGCCGATCATCATGGGCGCAACCATGTTCATCCAGCAGCAGCTGAACCCGACGCCTCCGGATCCGATGCAGGCGAAGGTCATGAAAATGATGCCAATCATCTTCACCTTCTTCTTCCTGTGGTTCCCTGCTGGTCTGGTGCTGTACTGGGTTGTGAACAACTGCCTGTCGATTGCCCAACAGTGGTACATCACGCGTAAGATCGAAGCGGCGACGAAAAAAGCCGAGGCGTAACTTGCACTGTGGATAACACCACTCAAAACGCCCCCTAGTGGGGCGTTTTGCTATCTGCCACTTTTGTCTGGATGCCGCTTTATGAGCACACCCCGTGAAACCATCGCTGCTGTCGCCACTGCTCAAGGGCGCGGCGGTGTGGGCATCGTCCGTATTTCCGGGCCGTTGGCCAGCATGGCGGCAAAAGCCATCAGCGGCCGAGAACTGAAACCGCGTTACGCCCATTACGGGCCGTTTTTCAGTGACGACCGGCAAGTGCTGGATGAAGGTCTGGCTTTGTATTTCCCGGGGCCGAACTCGTTCACCGGCGAAGACGTGCTGGAACTCCAAGGTCACGGCGGCCCGATCGTGCTGGACATGTTGCTCAAGCGCTGCCTGGAACTGGGTTGTCGTCTGGCTCGTCCGGGGGAATTCAGCGAGCGCGCCTTCCTCAATGACAAACTCGATCTGGCCCAGGCCGAGGCAATTGCTGATTTGATCGAAGCCAGTTCTGCCCAGGCTGCGCGCAATGCACTGCGTTCATTACAGGGTGCGTTTTCCCAGCGTGTGCATAACCTGACCGAGCAACTGATCGGCCTGCGTATCTACGTCGAAGCCGCCATCGACTTCCCGGAAGAGGAAATCGACTTTCTTGCCGACGGCCATGTATTGAGCATGCTCGACAAAGTACGCGATGAGTTATCCACAGTGCTGCGCGAAGCAGGGCAGGGCGCGTTATTGCGCGATGGCATGACAGTCGTCATCGCTGGGCGGCCGAATGCCGGTAAATCCAGCCTGTTGAATGCATTGGCCGGTCGCGAGGCTGCCATCGTCACCGAGATTGCCGGCACCACGCGGGATATCCTGCGCGAACATATCCACATCGACGGCATGCCATTGCACGTTGTCGATACCGCAGGACTGCGGGATACGGACGATCATGTGGAAAAGATTGGTGTGGAACGGGCCTTGAAAGCCATTGGTGAAGCGGATCGGGTTTTACTGGTGGTCGATGCGACCGCACCAGAGGCACTGGATCCTTTTGCCTTGTGGCCAGAATTTCTCGAGTCTCGACCGGACCCGGCGAAAGTCACCCTGATCCGGAACAAAGCCGATCTGACCGGTGAAGCGGTTTCTCTGGAAACCAGTGACGACGGCCACGTGACCATCAGTCTCAGCGCCAAGTCCGCCGAAGGCCTCGATCTGCTGCGTGATCACCTCAAGGCGTGCATGGGTTACGAGCAGACTTCGGAAAGCAGCTTCAGCGCACGTCGCCGGCATCTGGAAGCACTGCGTCACGCCAGCGCGGCACTGGAACATGGCCGCGCGCAACTGACCCTGGCCGGGGCAGGCGAATTGCTCGCCGAAGATCTGCGCCAGGCTCAGCATTCCCTGGGTGAAATCACCGGGGCGTTCAGCTCTGATGATTTGCTCGGAAGGATTTTCTCCAGCTTCTGCATCGGCAAATAAAAGAAGGGGCTGTGGATAATTCATCCGCAGCCCCTTTTTTGTTCACCAGTTATAGGACACCGTACCGAGCAAAGTACGATCCTCGCCCCAGTAACAGCGGCCTGCGTCGTTGCATCCCGACACATATTCCTTGTCGAACAGGTTCTTCGCATTCAGATCGACACTCCAGTGTGTATCGATCTGATATCCAACAGCCGCGTCGACCAATGTCACGTCGCCAGCATCCAGTTTTCCGTAGAGAGAAGGCGAAGTATAGGCAAACGCACTGTCGAAATAACGCACGCCCCCCGCCACATACATGCCTTTCAAATCACCGTCGAGGAAGCGATATTTCGCCCAGGCCGACGCTTGATTACGCGGCACGCCGGTCATTTGATGGCCCTTGACCAGCGATGTCGCTGCATCCTTGGTGATCTTTGCATCGGTGTAGGTATAAGCCGCCGTGACATTGAGGTTCTGCGTCAGGTTACTGTTGAGTTCCAGCTCTACCCCTTTGGCGCGGCTTTCACCCACTTGGCGATAGGTCGAAGTCGTTGCATCGAAATAGGTGTCGTCCTTCTTGCGCAGGTCATACACCGAAGCGGTGAAAGCGGTGTCCCAGCCAATCGGTTCGTACTTCAAACCCACTTCGTACTGGCTGCTGGTGATCGGATCAAGCGGCGCTCCGGCGTTGGAAATCTGCTGCACCGGCACGAACGCCGTGGAGTAGCTGACATACGGCGTCATGCCGTTGTCAAACTGATACATCACGCCGCCCTGATAGGTGAACTTCTTGTCCTCGGAGCTGATGTTGCTGCCTCGGGCCACCTTATCGCGGAAGTCACTGTCGACCCAGTCCTGGCGCCCGCCGAGCAGGAACAGCCAGTGGTCGTACTTGCTCTGAATCTGTGCATAAACGCCCTTCATCTGCTGCTCGAGCAAAGTGTTCTGCACGGCAATCGGCGTGGTCGGATCGCGCAGGTAAACCGGGTTGTAGATGTCGATCGGCCCGACAATGCCGGCATTCCAGTCCTGGTTGAACGAGGTGCGATCGTAGCTGGCGCCAAACAGCACGGTGTTTTCCAGATCCCCCGCCTGGAATTTGCCTTCCAGCTGGTTATCCAGCGAATACACCATGGATTTGTTGAAGCGATCATAGGCGGTCATGTTCAACCGCGTGCCGAAGCCGGCGTTGTTCAGATTGCCCGGCCAGGTTTCGTGGCGGGTGATGCGCGACTGCATGTAGCGCGAGTTCTGGCGGAACTGCCAGTCATCGTTGAACGAGTGGCTGAACTCGTAACCGGTGCTCCAGGTTTCCCGTTCGAAGGTATTCCAGTCCGGGTCGCCGAGCATGGTGTCTTTGGACAATTTCCCGTTGGGATTGCTCAGCAACGTGCCGGCGGCCGGCAGGCCAAGCTCCATGTTGGTGTGATCTTTCTGGTAGTTGGCCAGCAGCGTCAGCGTATTGAAATCGTCGAAATTCAGGGTCAGCGAAGGGGCGATATAAATCCGGTCGTCAGGCACGTGCTCGGTCTGGGTATCGGATTTGCGCCCCAGCATCACCACGCGTCCGAGAACGTTGCCGCTGTCATTGAGCGGGCCGGAGACATCCACGCCGATTTGCCGGCGATTGTTCGAGCCATAACCCAATTGCACTTCACCTTGCGGCGCGACAGTCGGGCGTTTGCTGACCAGATTGACCAGACCGCCTGGCGCATTTTCGCCATACAGCAGCGAAGACGGGCCACGGAACACCTCGACCCGCTCAAGTCCGTACGGCTCGGTGCTGGTGTCATAGCGATTGCCCTGCACGCGCAGTCCATCGCGCAGCAAACCGTAGCCGTAATCGGTGGCGTTGAAACCACGGATGTAAAACAAGTCTCCCGCCAGACTGTCACCGGCGGCGAACGGCGGGGCGAAGATTCCCGGTACGTAGCCGAGGACGTCGGTGAGTGTCTGGGATTTCTGATCCTTGATCCGCTGCCCGGTCACCACTGACACCGAACGCGGTGTTTCCGACAGCGGCGTACTGGTTTTCGTACCGATCCGGCTGTTTTGCGCCTTGTAGCCGACGTCGGCGGCGTAATCGAGATTCATTGGATTGCCCAACTGCGCATTGATGTTGGTCGGCGCCAGTTCCAGGGAGTCACCGTTGGGCACGTTCTGCAGAATGAAACTGCCGGGTGCTTGTGGCACTGCCTGTAAACCCGAGCCTTGCAGCAGTTGAGCGAAACCTTGTTCGACGCTGAAGTCGCCGTTCAGCCCGGCACTGCGCAAGCGGCTGGTCTGCTGCGGCGAGAACGACAGAATTACATTGGCGGCAGCGGCGAACTGGCTCAAGGCACTATCCAGCGGGCCGGCGGCAATGGCGTAGCGCTGGGATGCCGACGCCGCGAAAGTGCTGTTGCTGATCACCAGACAGGACGCAGCGCTGGCCATCAATAAGCTGTAAGCAATGCAGTGGGGAGAAAAGCGCTGACGGAAGGTGGGAAGACGCATGTGTGGATTAGCCCTGAAGGTGGCGAAGAGCCGCGTTGATCGCGATTACCTGTAGGGCCGGGTCAGGGCGAAAAAAGATAGCCCTGTTTGCGATTATTTTTCCCAGGCGTTTTTTGATCAAACGCTGTGGCTGATCGAGACCCAGTAACGACTGAAATAGCGGACGTTGATCGGCAACGAAGCCTTGAGATTGGCCAGCACTGCGTCGGTGGAATCGAGCCGGAAAGTCCCGGAGACCCGCAGATCCCGAGCGCGGCGATCACAGTGCAATACACCGCTGCGATAGCGCCCCAACTCTGCGATGACATCGCCCAGACGCGCGTCGAGAACGATCAACTGACCGTTGATCCAGGCCACTTCTGATGCCTGGAAGGGCCTGAGGCCGATGTGCCGACTGTCGAAATCCGCGCCTTCGCCTGCGTTCAGGATGAGCGCAGCAGTGGATGCCTGCGCAGGTTGAACGCTGACTCGATCCTCCATCACGCCGACCCGGGTTGAGTTCGGCATCTGATGCACCGAGAACCGGGTGCCCAATGCTTGAATCCGCCCGTCACGGGTTTGCACATAGAACGGCCGCTGATCGCCAAGCTTGCCGGTTTGGACAAGGATTTCACCGGCGCGCAGTTGGATCAGGCGTTGCGCTGCGTCGAAAGAGACATCAATGGCCGAGTCAGTGTTGAGCTGGATCCGGCTGCCATCGGCCAGGCTGATGGTGCGACGCTGACCTACAGCGGTTTTATAGTCGGCCCAGACGTTGCCGAGGGAGGTGTGTCGTTGAACGTTCCAGCCAACGAAACCTGTTCCCGCTGCAAGCAGCAGCAGTTTGAGTACCTGGCGTCTTTGTTGGCCGCTATTGAGCGCACGTCGTTTCAGATCCTGCGGCAGCGTACCGAGGTGGCGCTGTAATTGTTCCATCTGGTTCCACGCCGCCAGATGC
This sequence comes from Pseudomonas triticicola, assembly GCF_019145375.1. Taxonomy (NCBI): domain Bacteria; kingdom Pseudomonadati; phylum Pseudomonadota; class Gammaproteobacteria; order Pseudomonadales; family Pseudomonadaceae; genus Pseudomonas; species Pseudomonas triticicola. Next base: position 4,607,022 of record NZ_JAHSTX010000001.1, read on the forward strand.
GCCGGATCGCTGTCTATCCACAACTGCCAGGCTTTTTGTTCGGCAGGGCTCGGTGGCTGGGATTGAAACTGGACATACCAGCTGGCGGCAGTTTCGAACACCTGACGATCTGCAGCGGCGGCCATCATGGTTGCGCCATGATGAGGGCGCATTCAGTCAGGGCGCGGATCATGTGTTTTTTTACTGTGGTCAGCGAGACCCTCAATTGCAGGGCGATCTGTTGATATGTCAGTCCGTCGACTTGCGACAGCATGAAAATCTGCCGTGTTCGCGTGCCCAGGCCGGTCAATGCTTTATCCACAGCAACCAGGGTTTCAATGATCAGCGCTCTGTCTTCTTCGCTGACGATCGTCGCTTCCGGCCGAGCTGCGAGGGCCTGCAGATAAGCGCTTTCAATGGCCCTGCGTCTATAACGATCAATGACCAGCCCGCGTGCAATGGTCGTCAGGTAATCCCTCGGCTCACGAATATGAGCTGCATTGCGCGCGGCCAGAACTCGCAAAAACGTGTCATGCGCCACATCGGCTGCATCGCAGGCGTTGTGCAGTCTGCCCTTGAGCCAACCATATAGCCACGAATGATGTTGCTCGTAGATTCGCTCGATCGCAGCGGTGTGGGCGGGTAGGGACATGGGAAAACTGACGAGTTAATGATAATGGCTATTATTAGCCTCTGTTACGTCCTCTCACAATAGCCTTTTCATTTTCCTGCCCTTGGCTTGCCAAGCGTCACCGATCCTTCGCTGGCGCCTTTTTTACGTCCGGAAAAAGCCTTGTTGGCGATTTTCTGTGGATTAAGCCCTGTGAATAACTGCCACTGAGGGCAGTTGATAAAGGGGGTTGAAAACTGGATATAACCCACGCTGTGGATAACCATCCGATTAATCCACAGGCTTAAACCGTTTATCCAATGGCCTCACTGCCACATGAGCACAGAGTTTTGAACCTCTGTACACATTGAAAAATAAGGCTTGTGGCGATCTATCCACAGAAAGGCGGTCCAGTAAGAATAAACATAAAAACAAAGGTTTTATAAATTTCTCTCTTTTTTATTCTTTTAACCTCGAGTTCTCCACAGCTGGTTAAATTTTGTGCAAAGGGTTCTTTAGAAAGGGCGAAGTCCCTATACTTGCCGACCAGGTCCAGAAACCTGGTTTCAATATTTCCTGAATGACCTACTTATTAAGCAGGCACGAGGTGCGTGGTGGATTTCCCTTCCCGTTTTGAAGTGATCGTCATCGGCGGCGGTCATGCCGGTACCGAGGCAGCACTGGCGTCAGCACGCATGGGGGCAAAAACCCTGCTACTGACGCATAACGTGGAAACCCTCGGTGCCATGAGTTGCAACCCGGCCATCGGTGGCATCGGCAAAAGCCATCTGGTCAAGGAAATCGATGCCCTCGGCGGCGCGATGGCCATGGCTACCGACAAGGGCGGCATCCAGTTTCGCGTGTTGAACAGCCGCAAAGGCCCGGCCGTACGGGCGACCCGTGCGCAAGCCGACCGGATTCTCTACAAGGCAGCTGTTCGCGAAATTCTCGAAAACCAGCCGAACCTGTGGATATTTCAACAGGCTGCTGACGACCTGATCGTTGAGCAGGAGCAAGTCCGTGGTGTGGTTACACAGATGGGTCTGCGTTTCTTAGCCGATTCCGTGGTGTTGACCACTGGTACATTCCTCGGCGGACTTATCCACATCGGTTTGCAGAATTTCTCCGGCGGTCGCGCCGGTGATCCACCGTCGATTGCTCTGGCCCACCGTCTGCGTGAGTTGCCACTGCGTGTCGGTCGCCTGAAAACCGGCACACCGCCGCGTATCGACGGCAAGTCTGTGGATTTCTCGGTGATGACCGAGCAACCGGGTGACACACCTATCCCGGTGATGTCGTTCATGGGCAACAAGGAACAGCACCCCCGTCAGGTCAGTTGCTGGATCACCCATACCAATGCCCGCACCCACGAAATCATCGCGGCGAACCTCGATCGTTCGCCGATGTACTCCGCTGCCGGGGAGATCGAGGGCGTCGGCCCGCGCTATTGCCCGTCGATCGAAGACAAGATTCATCGCTTTGCCGACAAGGAAAGCCATCAGGTGTTCATCGAACCGGAAGGTCTGACCACCCATGAGCTGTACCCGAACGGGATATCCACAAGCCTGCCGTTCGACGTGCAATTGCAGATCGTGCAATCGATCCGCGGTATGGAAAACGCGCACATTGTGCGTCCGGGTTATGCGATCGAGTACGACTACTTCGATCCGCGCGACCTGAAGTACAGCCTGGAAACCAAAGTCATCGGTGGTCTGTTCTTCGCCGGGCAGATCAACGGCACCACCGGTTACGAAGAAGCTGGCGCTCAAGGTCTGCTCGCCGGGGCCAACGCTGCACTGCGTGCCAAGGGCAAAGAAGCCTGGTGCCCGCGCCGCGATGAAGCGTACATCGGCGTTCTGGTCGACGACCTGATCACCCTCGGTACCCAAGAGCCGTACCGCATGTTCACGTCGCGAGCCGAGTACCGCCTGATTCTGCGCGAAGACAACGCCGACCTGCGTCTGACCGAAAAAGGCCGAGAGCTGGGTCTGGTCGATGACGCGCGCTGGGCGGCCTTCTGCAAGAAGCGCGAAAGCATCGAACTGGAAGAGCAGCGTCTGAAAAGCACCTGGGTACGGCCGAACACCCCGCAGGGTGATGCGATTGCCGAGAAATTCGGCACGCCGCTGACCCACGAATACAATTTGCTCAACCTGTTGAGCCGTCCGGAGATCGATTACGCCGGTCTGGTCGAAGTGACCGGGCAGGGCGCCGAAGATCCACAGGTCGCCGAGCAGGTCGAGATCAAGACCAAATACGCCGGTTACATCGACCGCCAACAGGACGAAATCGCCCGTCTGCGCGCTAGCGAAGACACCAAATTGCCTGTGGATATCGATTACACCAACATCTCCGGTCTGTCCAAGGAGATTCAGAGCAAGCTCGGCGCCACACGCCCCGAGACTCTGGGCCAGGCTTCGCGGATCCCGGGCGTGACCCCGGCAGCGATTTCGCTGTTGATGATTCATTTGAAAAAACGCGGCGCGGGCCGTCAGTTGGAGCAAAGCGCTTGAGTGCCAAGGTCACTTCGCAACACGCCGGAGAGTTATCCACAGGAGCCCGCGAGCTCGGCATCGATCTCACAGAAACCCAGCACGAATTGTTGTTGGGTTATCTGGCCCTGTTGATCAAATGGAACCAGGCCTACAACCTGACCGCCGTGCGAGATCCGGACGAAATGGTTTCGCGGCACTTGCTCGATAGTCTCAGCGTGATGTCGTTTATCGAAAACGGTCGCTGGCTCGACGTTGGCAGTGGCGGTGGCATGCCTGGTATTCCGCTGGCAATCCTGTATCCGGACTCGCAAGTGACCTGTCTGGACAGCAACGGCAAGAAAACCCGCTTCCTGACTCAGGTCAAACTGGAGCTGAAGCTGGATAACCTGCAAGTTATCCACAGTCGCGTCGAAGCGTTCCAGCCTGCGCAGCCGTTCAACGGGATCATTTCCCGGGCATTCAGCAGCATGGAAAACTTCACCAACTGGACTCGCCACCTCGGCGATGCCGACACACGCTGGCTGGCAATGAAGGGCGTTCATCCGGCCGATGAGCTGGTAGCATTGCCGGCAGATTTCAAACTCGATAGCGAACACGCCCTGGCCGTCCCCGGTTGCCAAGGCCAACGCCATCTGCTGATACTGCGCCGCACGGCATGATTGGGAACACAAGCAAGAATGGCTAAGGTATTCGCGATAGCGAACCAGAAGGGTGGTGTGGGCAAAACCACCACCTGCATCAACCTCGCAGCATCCCTGGTCGCGACCAAGCGCCGGGTGCTGTTGATCGATCTCGATCCACAGGGCAACGCCACCATGGGTAGCGGTGTGGATAAACATGGTCTGGAAAACTCGGTCTACGATCTGCTGATCGGTGAATGCGACCTGGGCCAGGCCATGCACTTCTCCGAGCACGGCGGTTATCAACTGCTGCCGGCCAACCGTGATCTGACCGCAGCAGAAGTGGTGCTGCTGGAAATGCAGATGAAGGAAAGCCGTCTGCGCAGCGCGCTGGCGCCGATCCGTGACAACTACGATTACATTCTGATCGACTGCCCACCGTCGCTGTCGATGCTCACGCTCAACGCACTGGTCGCCGCTGACGGGGTGATTATCCCCATGCAGTGCGAATACTTTGCGCTGGAAGGTTTGAGCGACCTTGTGGATAACATCAAGCGCATCGCTGAACTGCTCAATCCGAACCTGAAAGTCGAAGGCCTGCTGCGCACCATGTACGACCCGCGCCTGAGCCTGATGAACGATGTTTCGGCGCAGCTCAAGGAACACTTCGGCGATCAGCTGTACGACACGGTGATCCCGCGCAACATTCGCCTGGCCGAAGCACCGAGCTACGGCATGCCGGCGCTGGCTTACGACAAGCAATCGCGTGGCGCGCTGGCCTATCTGGCTCTGGCAGGCGAGATGGTTCGTCGTCAGCGCAAAAATTCACGCATTGCTGCTGCTCAGCCAACTTAAGGAATCCCCATGGCCGTCAAGAAACGAGGTCTCGGACGTGGACTGGATGCACTGCTGAGTGGTCCGACGGTCAGCGCGCTGGAAGAACAAGCCGCGCAGGCTGACACCCGCGAACTGCAACACCTGCCGCTGGACCTGCTGCAGCGCGGCAAATACCAGCCGCGCCGCGACATGGACCCGCAGGCCCTGGAAGAACTGGCGCAGTCGATCAAGGCCCAGGGCGTGATGCAGCCGATCGTGGTACGCCCGGTCGGCGGCGGTCGCTTCGAGATCATTGCCGGTGAACGCCGCTGGCGCGCGAGTCAGCAGGCCGGGCAGGAAACCATTCCGGCGATGGTCCGCGATGTGCCGGATGAAACCGCCATTGCGATTGCGCTGATCGAGAACATCCAGCGTGAAGACCTCAACCCGATCGAAGAAGCCGTCGCCTTGCAGCGCTTGCAGCAGGAATTCCAGCTGACTCAGCAGCAGGTTGCCGAGGCTGTGGGTAAGTCGCGGGTGACTGTGGCTAACCTGTTGCGACTTATTGCACTGCCTGAAGTGATCAAGACCATGCTGTCGCACGGTGACCTGGAAATGGGGCACGCACGTGCCTTGCTCGGTCTGCCGGACAATCAGCAGGTCGAAGGGGCGCGACATGTTGTCGCACGAGGGCTGACTGTGCGCCAAACCGAGGCACTGGTTCGCCAGTGGTTGAGTGGCAAACCGGAGCCTGTGGAAGCTGCAAAACCCGACCCGGACATCGCTCGCCTCGAGCAGCGTCTGGCCGAGCGCCTAGGCTCTGCGGTGCAGATTCGCCATGGCAAGAAGGGCAAAGGCCAATTGGTGATTGGTTATAACTCGCTCGACGAGCTTCAAGGTGTGCTCGCACACATCCGCTGAAACATTTCCTCATGTAGCGCGCAGTCGGAAATCACTACCTGACAGTTGAATAGGGGCAGAACCGCCCCTATACTCTGCGCGCATTTTGTCGGCACAAATTATGCCAAGTTATTGAATTTCGGCAGCCGACCATTGGAGAGCAACTGTGATGGAAACCCGCACGCCAAACCGCTTGCCTTTCCATCGCCTGGCGGTTTTTCCGGTGTTGATGGCTCAATTTGTCATTCTGCTCATTGCCGCTTTGGCGCTCTGGCAATGGCATGGAGTCGTTGCCGGATACTCGGGACTTTGCGGAGGCCTGATAGCCTTGCTGCCCAATGTTTATTTCGCTCACAGGGCATTTCGGTTTTCCGGCGCCCGAGCAGCCCAGTCCATCGTCCGGTCATTTTATGCCGGCGAGGCAGGCAAACTTATTTTGACGGCAGTGCTGTTTGCACTGGTGTTCGCAGGTGTGAAGCCACTGGCGCCGATCGCAGTATTCGGCGTGTTCGTGCTGACGCAGTCGGTCAGCTGGTTCGCTCCCCTGCTGATGAGAACAAGACTTTCGAGACCTTAGGGCGTTTGAGGCAACCATGGCAGAGACAACCGCTTCGGGCTATATCCAGCACCACTTGCAGAACCTGACTTTCGGTCAGCTACCCAACGGCGGCTGGGGCTTTGCCCACACCGCAGCAGAGGCCAAGGAAATGGGCTTCTGGGCTTTCCACGTCGATACCCTCGGCTGGTCGGTCGCGCTGGGTCTGATCTTCGTTCTTCTTTTCCGCATGGCGGCGAAGAAAGCGACGTCGGGTCAGCCGGGTGCCTTGCAGAACTTCGTTGAAGTATTGGTCGAATTCGTCGATGGCAGCGTGAAAGACAGCTTCCATGGCCGTAGCCCGGTGATTGCACCGCTGGCGCTGACCATCTTCGTCTGGGTGTTCCTGATGAACGCCGTCGACCTGGTACCGGTCGACTGGATTCCTCAGCTGGCCATCCTGATCTCCGGCGATGCCCACATCCCGTTCCGCGCCGTGTCGACTACCGACCCGAACGCGACTCTGGGCATGGCGTTCTCGGTGTTCGCACTGATCATTTTCTACAGCATCAAGGTCAAGGGCATCGGCGGCTTCATCGGCGAACTGACCCTGCACCCGTTCGGCAGCAAGAACATCTTCGTTCAGGCCCTGCTGATCCCGGTGAACTTCCTGCTGGAATTCGTCACCCTGATCGCCAAGCCGATCTCTCTGGCTCTGCGTCTGTTCGGCAACATGTATGCCGGCGAGCTGGTGTTCATTCTGATCGCTGTGATGTTCGGCAGCGGCCTGCTCTGGCTCAGCGGCCTGGGCGTTGTTCTGCAGTGGGCGTGGGCTGTATTCCACATCCTGATCATCACCCTGCAGGCGTTCATCTTCATGATGCTGACCATCGTCTACCTGTCGATGGCGCACGAAGAAAACCATTAAGACCAGTCTCGACTAGTCTGATGTTCCTCCCGGTCAAACGGGAGGGAGCTCCTTGCGGGGCAGCTGAAACGATTTGTTTTACCGCTTTAATCTAAAAAACCTAAACCATACGACGTAAAAGTCGGGAGGAAAGATGGAAACTGTAGTTGGTCTAACCGCTATCGCTGTTGCACTGTTGATCGGCCTGGGCGCACTGGGTACCGCAATTGGTTTCGGCCTGCTGGGCGGCAAGTTCCTGGAAGGCGCAGCGCGTCAGCCAGAAATGGTTCCAATGCTGCAAGTGAAAATGTTCATCGTTGCCGGTCTGCTCGACGCCGTAACCATGATCGGTGTTGGTATCGCTCTGTTCTTCACCTTTGCGAACCCGTTCGTTGGTCAGATCGCTGGCTGATTACTCGGATCTTCCGGGTAATTTGGTGTGATGGACAACGTAACTGCGAGGTGTTGGCGTGAACATTAATGCGACCCTGATTGGCCAGTCCGTTGCGTTCCTGATTTTTGTACTGTTTTGCATGAAGTATGTATGGCCTCCGGTCATCGCTGCTCTGCACGAACGTCAAAAGAAGATCGCTGATGGTCTGGACGCTGCCAGCCGTGCAGCTCGCGACCTGGAGTTGGCCCAAGAGAAAGCGGGTCAGCAACTGCGCGAAGCGAAAGCTCAGGCAGCTGAAATCATCGAGCAAGCCAAGAAACGCGGTAACCAGATTGTCGAAGAGGCTGTTGAAAAAGCCCGTATCGACGCTGACCGTGTGAAGGTTCAGGCTCAAGCCGAGATCGAACAGGAACTGAACAGCGTCAAAGACAAGCTGCGTGCCCAAGTGGGCTTGCTGGCTGTTGGCGGCGCCGAGAAGATCCTGGGTGCCACAATCGATCAAAACGCGCACGCAGAGCTGGTTAACCAACTGGCTGCTGAAATCTAAGCGAGGGCGATCATGGCAGAACTGACCACGTTGGCCCGACCTTACGCTAAGGCGGCCTTCGAGCACGCTCAGGCCCACCAGCAACTGGCCAATTGGTCAGCCATGCTCGGCCTGGCAGCAGCGGTGTCGCAAGACGACACCCTGCAGCGCGTGCTCAAGGCCCCGCGACTGACGAGCGCAGAAAAGGCCGCCACGTTCATTGACGTGTGCGGCGACAAGTTTGATGAAAAGGCACGCAATTTCATCAACGTCGTTGCCGAAAACGACCGTCTCCTGCTTCTGCCGGAGATCGCCGCTCTGTTCGACCTGTACAAGGCCGAACAAGAGAAATCGGTAGACGTTGAAGTGACCAGTGCATTTGCATTGAACCAAGAACAGCAAGACAAACTCGCCAAGGTTCTCAGTGCACGACTCAACCGGGAAGTGCGCCTGCAAGTTGCGGAGGACGCTGCCTTGATTGGTGGTGTCGTGATCCGCGCCGGCGACCTGGTTATCGATGGCTCGATTCGCGGCAAAATCGCGAAACTTGCCGAAGCATTGAAATCTTGAGTTTGAAGGGGCAGCAGAGCAATGCAGCAACTCAATCCTTCCGAAATAAGTGAAATTATCAAGGGCCGCATCGACAAGCTCGATGTGACCTCCCAAGCCCGTAACGAAGGCACTGTCGTCAGCGTATCTGACGGCATCGTGCGGATTCACGGTCTGGCCGACGTCATGTACGGCGAGATGATCGAGTTTCCGGGCGGCGTCTACGGTATGGCCCTCAACCTGGAGCAGGACTCCGTAGGTGCCGTGGTATTGGGCTCCTACCAGTCGCTGGCTGAAGGCATGAGCGCCAAGTGCACCGGCCGCATCCTCGAAGTTCCTGTTGGTAAGGAATTGCTGGGCCGCGTAGTCGATGCTCTGGGTAACCCTGTTGATGGCAAAGGTCCACTGGGCAACACCGAGACCGACGCGGTCGAGAAAGTTGCTCCAGGCGTGATCTGGCGTAAGTCGGTAGACCAGCCTGTACAGACTGGCTACAAGGCTGTCGATGCCATGATCCCTGTCGGCCGTGGCCAGCGTGAGCTGATCATCGGTGACCGTCAGATCGGTAAAACCGCTCTGGCGATCGACGCGATCATCAACCAGAAAGACAGCGGCATTTTCTGCGTCTACGTAGCCATCGGTCAGAAGCAATCGACTATCGCCAACGTGGTTCGCAAGCTGGAAGAAAACGGCGCCCTGGCCAACACGATCATCGTGGCTGCCAGTGCTTCGGAATCTCCTGCGCTGCAATTCCTGGCACCGTACTCCGGTTGCACCATGGGTGAATTCTTCCGCGACCGCGGTGAAGACGCGCTGATCGTTTATGACGATCTGTCCAAGCAGGCAGTGGCTTACCGCCAGATTTCCCTGCTGCTGCGCCGTCCACCAGGCCGTGAAGCTTACCCAGGCGACGTGTTCTATCTCCACTCCCGTCTGCTGGAGCGCGCATCCCGCGTTTCGGAAGAATACGTAGAGAAGTTCACCAACGGCGCAGTGACCGGCAAAACCGGTTCCCTGACCGCACTGCCGATCATCGAAACCCAGGCTGGCGACGTTTCCGCGTTCGTTCCGACCAACGTGATTTCCATCACCGACGGTCAGATCTTCCTGGAATCGGCCATGTTCAACTCGGGCATCCGCCCTGCAGTGAACGCCGGTGTTTCGGTATCCCGTGTGGGTGGTGCCGCTCAGACCAAGATCATCAAGAAGCTCTCCGGTGGTATCCGTACCGCTCTGGCTCAGTACCGTGAACTGGCGGCATTCGCCCAGTTCGCTTCTGACCTGGACGAAGCGACCCGCAAGCAACTTGAGCATGGTCAGCGCGTTACCGAGCTGATGAAGCAGAAGCAATACGCACCAATGTCGATCGCTGACATGGCGCTGTCGCTGTATGCCGCTGAGCGTGGGTTCCTGACTGACATTGAAATCGCCAAGGTCGGCAGCTTCGAACAAGCGCTGATCGCTTTCTTCAACCGCGATCACGCCGATTTGATGGCCAAGATCAACGTTAAAGGTGACTTCAATGACGAAATCGACGCTGGCATGAAAGCCGGTATCGAGAAGTTCAAGGCCACCCAAACCTGGTAAGCCGCAGCGGGAGCCGCGAGGCTCCCGCTTGCTAACCTGATAGGTGTTACATGGCAGGCGCAAAAGAGATTCGCAGTAAGATTGCGAGCATCAAAAGCACGCAAAAGATTACCAGCGCCATGGAAAAAGTGGCGGTCAGCAAAATGCGCAAGGCACAAATGCGTATGGCTGCTAGCCGTCCTTATGCGGAGCGTATCCGCCAGGTAATTGGGCATCTGGCCAACGCCAACCCGGAATACCGCCACCCGTTCATGATCGACCGCGAAATCAAGCGCGTCGGTTATGTCGTCGTGAGCAGTGACCGTGGTCTGTGCGGCGGCTTGAACACCAACCTGTTCAAGGCCCTGGTCAAGGACATGGCGGTAAACCGCGAAAACGGCGTCGAGATTGATCTGTGTGTAGTCGGTAGCAAGGGTGCGGCCTTTTTCCGCAACTTCGGCGGTAACGTCGTTGCAGCTATCAGCCACCTGGGTGAAGAGCCGTCGATCAATGATCTGATCGGCAGCGTCAAGGTGATGCTGGATGCCTACCTGGACGGCCGTATCGACCGCCTGTCCGTGGTGTCCAACAAGTTCATCAACACCATGACGCAACAGCCTACCGTGGAGCAGTTGATTCCACTGGTGGCAACCCCGGATCAGGATCTCAAGCACCACTGGGACTATCTCTACGAACCGGACGCCAAAGAGCTGCTTGACGGCTTGATGGTCCGTTACGTCGAGTCGCAGGTCTACCAGGCGGTGGTCGAGAACAACGCGGCTGAACAGGCTGCGCGGATGATCGCGATGAAGAACGCTACCGACAACGCCGGTGATTTGATCAGCGATTTGCAGCTGATCTACAACAAGGCGCGTCAGGCTGCGATCACCCAAGAGATCTCGGAAATCGTCGGCGGCGCTGCCGCGGTTTAACGGTTCAAATATTCAGAGGATCCAGCTATGAGTAGCGGACGTATCGTTCAAATCATCGGCGCCGTTATCGACGTGGAATTTCCACGCGACAGCGTACCGAGCATCTACAACGCGCTGACTGTACAAAGCGCGGCCGCAACCACCCTGGAAGTTCAGCAGCAGCTGGGCGACGGCGTGGTGCGTACCATTGCGATGGGTTCCACCGAGGGCTTGAAGCGCGGTCTGGAAGTCACCGACTCTGGCGCAGCCATCTCCGTACCGGTCGGTAAAGCGACCCTGGGCCGGATCATGGACGTCCTCGGTAACCCGATCGACGAAGCTGGCCCGATCGACACCGAAGAGCGCTGGGGCATTCACCGCGCAGCACCTTCGTTCGCCGAGCAAGCAGGCGGCAACGACCTGCTGGAAACCGGCATCAAGGTTATCGACCTGGTCTGCCCGTTCGCCAAGGGCGGTAAAGTCGGTCTGTTCGGTGGTGCCGGTGTAGGCAAAACCGTAAACATGATGGAACTGATCCGTAACATCGCCATCGAGCACAGCGGTTATTCCGTGTTCGCCGGTGTGGGTGAGCGTACTCGTGAGGGTAACGACTTCTACCACGAGATGAAGGACTCCAACGTTCTGGACAAAGTGGCACTGGTTTACGGTCAGATGAACGAGCCGCCGGGAAACCGTCTGCGCGTAGCACTGACCGGCCTGACCATGGCCGAGAAGTTCCGTGACGAAGGTAACGACGTTCTGCTGTTCGTCGACAACATCTATCGTTACACCCTGGCCGGTACTGAAGTATCCGCACTGCTGGGCCGTATGCCTTCGGCAGTAGGTTACCAGCCGACCCTGGCTGAAGAGATGGGCGTTCTGCAGGAACGTATCACTTCGACCAAGGAAGGTTCGATCACCTCGATCCAAGCGGTATACGTACCTGCGGACGACTTGACCGACCCGTCGCCAGCGACCACCTTCGCCCACTTGGACGCCACCGTCGTTCTGTCCCGTGACATCGCTTCCCTGGGTATCTACCCGGCGGTAGATCCACTGGATTCGACTTCGCGTCAGCTGGACCCGAACGTGATCGGTCAGGACCACTACGACACCGCTCGCGGCGTTCAGTATGTTCTGCAGCGTTACAAAGAGCTGAAAGACATCATCGCGATCCTGGGTATGGACGAGCTGTCGGAAGCCGACAAACAGTTGGTTAACCGTGCTCGTAAGATCCAGCGCTTCTTGTCGCAGCCGTTCTTCGTGGCTGAAGTCTTCACCGGTGCTTCGGGTAAATACGTTTCCCTGAAAGACACCATTGCTGGCTTCAAAGGCATCCTCAACGGTGACTACGACCACCTGCCAGAACAAGCGTTCTACATGGTTGGCGGCATCGAAGAAGCGATCGAGAAAGCCAAGAAACTGTAATCCCGGCGCCCGGCAACGGGCGCTAATTTAGGTTGAGGCAATCAGATGGCTATGACAGTCCATTGCGATATCGTCAGCGCGGAAGGGGAAATCTTTTCCGGCCTGGTCGAGATGGTGATTGCGCACGGTGCACTGGGTGATCTTGGTATCGCTCTGGGTCACGCGCCGCTGATCACTAATCTCAAGCCGGGTCCGATCCGCCTGATCAAGCAAGGCGGGGAAGCCGAGGTGTTCTACATCTCCGGTGGTTTCCTCGAGGTTCAGCCGAACATGGTCAAGGTACTTGCCGATACCGTGCAACGTGCCGCCGACCTGGATGAAGCTCAGGCTCAGGCAGCTCTCAAGGCTGCCGAGAATGCCCTGAACGAAAAAGGCGCGGACTTCGATTACGGCGCCGCTGCCACACGTCTGGCCGAGGCTGCAGCCCAGCTGCGCACCGTCCAGCAGATCCGCAAGAAGTTTGGCGGTTAATCCGTCAGCCGCTTATTGTGCGATTGATAAAAAAGGGTAGCCTCGGCTACCCTTTTTTCTTTTCCGAATTCCCACAAACCGGTCGCAGTTGCTGACCACCCAGGATTGGTAGCCAGTCATGTCTCTCGAAATCGTTATCCTCGCGGCCGGTCAAGGCACTCGCATGCGCTCGGCGCTGCCCAAAGTGCTGCACCCGATTGCCGGCAACTCCATGCTCGGCCATGTTATCCACAGCGCTCGGCAACTTGATCCACAGCGCATCCATGTAGTGATCGGTCACGGTGCCGATGTGGTGCGTGAGCGTCTGGCAGCCGATGATCTGAATTTCGTGTTGCAGGACAAGCAACTGGGCACCGGCCATGCCACCGCCCAAGCGGTGCCGTTCATCGATGCCGACACTGTGCTGATCCTCTACGGTGATGTACCGCTGATCGAAGTCGAAACCCTGCAACGTCTGCTCAAGCATGTCGTGCCGGGCCAGATGGGTTTGCTCACTGTCGAGCTGGATGACCCGACCGGTTACGGCCGCATCGTGCGTGATGCTGACGGCAAGGTCGCGGCGATCGTCGAGCACAAAGACGCCAGCGAAGCGCAACGTGCGATCACCGAAGGCAACACCGGCATCCTCGCTGTGCCGGCCGATCGTCTGGCTGACTGGATGAGTCGCCTCTCGAACAACAACGCGCAGGGCGAGTACTACCTCACCGACGTGATCGAAATGGCGGTCAGCGATGGTTTGGTCGTGGCTACCGAACAACCGCACGACCCGATGGAAGTGCAGGGCGCCAATGATCGCAAGCAGCTCTCTGAACTGGAGCGTCATTACCAGTTGCGCGCCGGCCGTCGCCTGATGGCTCAAGGCGTGACCCTGCGTGACCCGGCGCGTTTCGATGTGCGTGGCGAAGTCAGCGTAGGCCGCGATGTGCTGATCGACATCAACGTGATCCTCGAAGGCAAGGTGATCATTGAAGACGAAGTACAGATCGGCCCGAACTGCGTGATCAAGGACAGTACCCTGCGCAAAGGCGTGGTGATCAAAGCCAACAGTCATATCGAAGGCGCCATTCTCGGCGAAGGCAGCGACGCAGGTCCCTTCGCGCGTTTGCGTCCTGGCACTGTGCTCGAAGCGCGCGCTCATGTGGGTAACTTCGTCGAGCTCAAAAACGCCCACATGGGCGAGGGTGCCAAGGCTGGCCATCTGACCTATCTGGGCGATGCTGAAATCGGCGCACGCACCAACATCGGCGCCGGCACCATCACCTGCAACTACGATGGCGCCAACAAGTGGAAAACTGTTTTGGGCGCTGATGTATTCATCGGTTCCAACAACTCGCTGGTTGCCCCTGTGGATATCTCCAACGGTGCGACCACCGCAGCCGGCTCGACCATCACGCAAAATGTGGATAACGCTCAGCTGGCGGTTGGCCGAGCCCGTCAGAAGAATATCGACGGCTGGAAGCGTCCGGTAAAGATCATAAAATCCTGATTTATCCACAACCTCCTGTGGGAGGGAGCCTGCTCGCGAATGCGGTTGCTCAGTCACGCCTTCAGTGGCTGAGACTGCCCTTTCGCGAGCGGGCTTGCTCCCACAGTCATTTCAACCTTTCTGAATTTTTCTCCCCGCGTCTTGACGGCGACCTTTCGATAGAGTTTCATTGCTTGCGTTATCTTTCGAATCGAAACTTAAGCAGCCATGTCCAAGCGCAATACTCCCCAACGTCGTCATAACATCCTCGCCTTGCTCAATGAGCAGGGCGAAGTCAGTGTTGATGAGCTGGCCAAGCGCTTCGAAACTTCCGAAGTTACGATTCGCAAGGATCTCGCGGCGCTGGAAACCCATGGTCTGTTGCTGCGCCGTTACGGCGGTGCGATCACCATGCCGCAAGAGCTGGTCGCAGAAACGGCGCAGAGTATTTCCAAGTACAAGCAGGCAATCGCCCGCGCGGCGGTCAAACGCATCCGCGAGCACGCGCGCATCATCATCGACAGCGGCAGCACCACCGCCGCGATGATTCCCGAACTGGGCCAGCAACCGGGTCTGGTGGTGATGACCAACTCGCTGCATGTCGCCAATGCCTTGAGCGAACTGGAACACGAGCCAGTGCTGCTGATGACTGGCGGCACTTGGGATCCACACTCGGAATCCTTTCAGGGCCAGGTCGCCGAGCAAGTACTACGCTCCTACGACTTCGACCAACTGTTCATCGGCGCCGACGGCATCGATCTGGTGCGCGGCACCACCACGTTCAATGAACTGCTCGGCCTCAGCCGGGTGATGGCCGACGTTGCACGAGAAGTCATCGTCATGGTCGAGGCCGACAAGATCGGTCGCAAGATTCCCAACCTGGAGCTGCCCTGGAGCAGCATCCATACCCTCATTACCGATGATCGCCTGCCCGTCGAGGCACGCGATCAGCTTCAGGCCCGCGGGATCACCTTGATCTGTGCGGCTGTCAGTCAGGAGAAATAACCATGTGTGGCATTGTCGGCGCTGTAGCTGAACGTAACATCACCGCCATCCTTCTCGAAGGCCTGAAGCGCCTCGAATATCGCGGCTATGACAGCGCCGGTGTGGCGGTTTATACCAACGACGAAACCCTGGAACGCTTGCGCCGTCCGGGCAAGGTCAGCGAACTGGAAACCGCCCTGGCCGAACACCCGCTGGCCGGCCGTCTCGGTATCGCCCATACCCGTTGGGCGACCCATGGCGCGCCGTGCGAGCGCAATGCCCACCCGCATTTTTCCGGTGACATTGCGGTGGTGCACAACGGCATCATCGAGAACCACGAAGCCCTGCGCGAACAGCTCAAAGCGCTGGGCTATGCGTTCAGCTCGGACACCGACACCGAAGTCATCGCCCACCTGCTGACCCACAAGCTCAAGGAACAACCGGACCTGACTGCCGCGCTCAAAGCGACCGTCAAGGAGCTGCATGGCGCCTACGGTCTGGCAGTGATCAACGCACAGCAACCGGATCGTCTGGTCGCCGCGCGCAGTGGCAGCCCATTGGTGATCGGCCTGGGCCTGGGCGAGAATTTCCTCGCTTCCGACCAACTCGCTCTGCGTCAGGTCACTGACCGCTTCATGTACCTGGAAGAAGGCGATATCGCTGAAATCCGTCGCGACAGCGTGCAGATCTGGGACGTAAGCGGTAACGCTGTCGAGCGCCAGACCGTGCAGTACACCGACGGTGCCGAAGCCGCCGACAAGGGCGAGTTCCGCCACTACATGCTCAAGGAAATCCACGAGCAACCGACCGTGGTCCAGCGCACTCTCGAAGGTCGCCTGGGCAACAATCAGGTGCTGGTTGAGGCCTTCGGTCCACAATCTGCCGAGCTGTTTGCCAAAGTACGCAACGTGCAGATCGTCGCCTGCGGCACCAGCTATCACGCCGGCATGGTCGCGCGTTACTGGCTCGAAGAACTGGCCGGTATTCCGTGCCAAGTGGAAGTCGCCAGCGAATTCCGTTATCGCAAAGTGGTGGTGCAGCCGGACACGCTGTTCGTGACCATCTCGCAGTCCGGTGAAACCGCTGACACCCTCGCGGCGCTGCGCAATGCCAAGGAGCTGGGCTTCCTCGCCAGCCTGGCGATCTGCAACGTCGGCATCAGCTCGCTGGTGCGCGAATCCGATCTGACCCTGTTGACCCAGGCCGGTCGCGAGATCGGCGTGGCCTCGACCAAAGCCTTTACCACGCAACTGGTCGGCCTGTTGCTGCTGACCCTGTCGCTGGGACAGGTGCGCGGCACTCTGGCTAACGGCGTTGAGGCCACGCTGGTCGAAGAGCTGCGTCGCCTGCCGACCCGCCTCGGCGAAGCGCTGGCGATGGACAGCACCGTGGAAAAAATCGCCGAACTGTTCGCCGAGAAAAACCACACCCTGTTCCTCGGCCGTGGCGCGCAATTCCCGGTCGCGATGGAAGGTGCCCTGAAACTCAAGGAAATCTCCTACATCCACGCCGAGGCCTATCCGGCCGGCGAGCTCAAACACGGCCCATTGGCGCTGGTGGATAACGACATGCCGGTGGTGACCGTCGCGCCGAACAACGAACTGCTGGAAAAGCTCAAATCCAACCTGCAGGAAGTCCGCGCCCGTGGCGGCGAGTTGATCGTGTTCGCGGATGAGAAGGCTGCGATGACCAACGGCGAAGGTACCCACGTGGTGCAAATGCCGCACATCCACGACATTCTCTCGCCGATCCTTTATACGATCCCGTTGCAGCTGTTGTCGTACTACGTTGCCGTGCTCAAGGGCACCGACGTTGATCAGCCACGCAACCTGGCGAAATCGGTCACCGTGGAATAAGTTATCCACAGATGATCTACGCTTCCACAATCGCAGCCTCGGCTGCGATTGTCGTATCCGCCGCCGAGGAATCCCATGGACCGCTTTCAGGAAATGCAGATCTTCGTTGTCGTCGCCCAGGAGCAAGGCTTTTCGGCGGCGTCGCGGCGTCTGGGTCTGTCGGCGGCAAGCGTCACCCGGGCGGTAGCGGCGCTGGAGCAGCATATCGGTACGCAGCTGCTGGTGCGTACCACGCGCACCGTGCATCTCACCGAAGCCGGGCAGCGTTATTTCGATGACTGCCGGCGGATTCTTGCCGAGGTGCAGGAGGCCGAGGATTCGGCGGCAGGCAGCCATGCCTTGCCGCGCGGGCAGTTGACGATTACTGCGCCGGTGCTGTTTGGCGATCTGTTCGTCACGCCAGTGATGGCCGATTACCTTTGTCGTTATCCGGATGTGTCGATCAACGCGCTGTTGCTGGACCGGGTCGTCAACATGGTCGAGGAGGGCGTTGATGTCGCGGTACGCATCGGTGAGCTGCCGGACAGCAATCAGCATGCGATTCGCGTCGGGGAAGTGCGACGGGTGATTTGCGCTTCGCCGACGTTTCTGGCTGAACACGGCCGCCCGGAGCATCCCCAGGCCTTGGCCGGGTTGCCGGTGGTGGCGACGTCGGCGATCGGTCAGCAACGCAACTGGCCGTTTCTCGACGGCGGTGAAGCCCTCAGCGTGCGCACCGAACCGCGCCTGACCGTCACGGCCAATCAGTCGGCGATCACCGCCGCGCGCAAAGGCCTGGGCCTGACGCGAGTGCTGTCCTATCAAGTAGCGGACAAGGTCGCAGCGGGCGAGCTGGAAATCGTCCTCGCCGAGTTTGAATTGCCACCGTTGCCGATCCATGTGGTTTATCAGGGCGGGCGCAAGGCGCCGGCGCGGATCCGTAGTTTTGTCGACTTCGCCGTGAAGGCGCTGCGTGAGCATCCGGCCTTGAGCGCTGCGGCGTTATTGCACGAGATGAAATAATCGATTGCAGCGGCTGGTTATTCTGTTGTTCCGGCAACCCATAGATGATGACTCCATCGGCGCGCTCATCCCCGTAGCGACGTCATTTTCCAGCGGAGTCGACCATGCAAGCGATCAAACTCTACAACTTCCCCCGTTCCGGCCACGCCCACCGCGTCGAGTTGATGCTGTCGCTGCTGCAACTGCCGACCGAACTGATCTTTGTCGACTTGGCCAAGGGGGAGCACAAGCAGCCGCAATACCTGGCGATCAACAGCTTTGGTCAGGTGCCGGCGATTGATGACAACGGCGTGGTGCTGGCCGATTCCAACGCGATTCTGGTTTATCTGGCGCAGAAATATGGCAACGGACGCTGGCTGCCGGCCGACCCGGTGGGCGCAGCGCGTGTGCAGCGCTGGCTGTCGGCAGCGGCGGGGCCGATTGCATTTGGCCCGGCGGCGGCACGCCTGATCACGGTGTTTGGTGCGCAACTGAATGCCGAAGAAGTCATTGGCCGTGCGCACAACCTGCTCAAGGTCATGGAACTGGAGTTGGGCAAAACTGCATATCTGGCGGGCGAAGAGCCGACCATCGCTGACGTGTCTGCCTACAGCTACATCGCACATGCGCCGGAGGGCAATGTCTCGCTGGATGACTACGCCAACGTTCGCGCCTGGCTGACACGGATCGAAGCCTTGCCGGGTTTTGTCGCTATGCCGCGCACGGTGGCCGGGTTGCAGAAAACCGCGTGACCTCCACTCAAGCGTAGGACAGAGCCTTTTCAGCCAGCAGTTCCTGATACAGCTCTGTCCACTTGCGACCCATCTCATCGGCGGTGAACAGCTGCCGATAGCGCGCTTCGGCTTTGACACCCATCTCGGCAGCACGCTCAGGGTTTTCCCAAAGCGTACGCATGGCTTCACGAAAGGCCTGTGGATTGCTCGGTGGCACCACCAGCCCGGTTTCGTTGTGGATATTGATGAAACTGGTGCCGGTGCCAATTTCGCTGGAGATCATCGGTTTGCCGTACATCGCGCCTTCGAGCAACGAAATCCCGAATGCCTCCGAGCGCAGGTGCGAAGGGAAGACAATCGCGTAGCTCAATTGCAGCAGCGCCACTTTGTCCTCTTCACTCAGACGGCCGAGGAAATGAATATTGCGCAGGCCCAGCGCGGCGGCCTGTGCATGCAGTTCCTGCTCCAGCGGACCGGCACCGACGATCACCACGGGATAATCGATGTCTTTGAGCGCATCGAGCAGGATGTGCAGGCCCTTGTAATAACGCATCACTCCGACGAACAGAAAAAACTTATCCCCAAGCTGTTGGCGCCAGCGGTTCATGCGTTCGGTATCGGGCTGTGGATAACCTGCTTTATTCAGGCCGTAGGGGATAACGCGGGTCTTGTGCTGAAACTGCTGCAGCACATCGCTGGTGTGCAGATAGTTCGGCGATGCAGCAACGATGCGGTCGGCGCTGGCGAGGAAGCGATTCATCAGTGGCCGATAGAGCTTGAGCAGATGCTTCTGGCGAATGATGTCCGAGTGATAGGTGACCACGCTCGGCTTGTTCACGGCGCTGGCGAAATGCACCAGGTCCATGAATGGCCACGGGAAGTGATAGTTGATCACGTCGGCTTCGGCGGCCAGCTCACGGAACTGCTTGAACACGCTCCAGGAAAAACCGGTCGAGGCGAACTGAATATCCAGCTTCGCCCGATGTACTTCGTGCTGGCCCAGTTGCACCACGGGCGGTGTCGGATCGGTGCTGAGGGTCAGCACTTGCCCATCAATGCCATGCTGGGCGCCGCTTTCGCACAACTGAAAGATGACTTGTTCGATGCCGCCGACCGAATCGGGCAGGTACGTCTTGAAGAAATGAAGAACGCGCATTCAACCTCCCATGGCCTGGCGATAGGCACCGGCCGTAGCCTGTGCACAACGTTGCCAGGAAAAAAGCCGCGCCTGCTGCAATCCTGCTTCGCGGCAGGCCTGCCAATGCTGCGAGTCGTCAAGCAGCCGGCTCATTGCATTGCGCAAGCCCTCGGCATCGTCCGCTTCAATATAGTTGCCAGCCGCACCGGCCACTTCCGGCATCGCCGAAGAACGGGTGGTCACCACCGGCGTGCCACTGGCCATGGCTTCCAGCACCGGCAAGCCAAAGCCCTCATACAACGATGGAAATATCAGCGCCCGGGCGCCGGCCAACAGTTGCGCCAATTGCTCATCGGGCAGATAGCCGAGCAGGCACACGTGGCCGCTGGCCAATGCCTGGCGTAGTGGCTCGCTGAACTGCTCGCGCTGCCAACCGGCCATGCCCGCGATCAACAAGGGAAAGCGCTGGCGCACAGCGTCGGGCAGCAGGGCGTGGGCCTGCAAAGCGAGGCTGAGATTCTTGCGTGGCTCCAAGGTGCCGACACAGAGGAAATATTCCCGTGCCTGGACGGCGTGAGCCTTGAGCACACTGTCGATTTCCTCAAGTGGCCGAGGACGGAAGCGCTCGGCCACACCCAACGGCGCCACCACGAATCGCTGTGCTGGGAGATTGAAGTAGGCCTGCGCCTCGTCAGCGATCGCCTGCGAATCGGTCAGAATGACCCGCGCTTGCTCGACGCCGGCGGCCAGACGACGTTCGATTTCCCTCAAACGTGCTGGTGGCTGGGTTTCTGGAAAATGCAGGTGCGTCAGGTCATGCAGGGTGATCACGGTCGGGCCGTCGAAGGCCAGCGGCCACAGGCTTGGCTCGTGATAAAGATCGATCCCTCGTGCACGTCGCTGATCGAAACGTTTCTGCTCCAGCCAGCGGCGGGCCTGATAGGCCCCGGGAATTTGCCGCAGCAATGGCGTCATGCGCGAGTAGCCGGGCATGGCTGCGGCCGGCAGGGCCGAACTCCAGCCCCATCCGTGAAACAGGCTTACGTCCACATCGGGTTCGCTGCGCAAGGCGTTGACCAGTTCGGCGACGTAGTGGCCGATACCGGTGCGCGGTGCTTGCAGGATGCGGGCGTTAAGAGCAATGCGCATGCGGCCTCGCTTGCATGCGCGGGGCCTGCTGAACATGGGCAAGGCTGCGTGTCGCCAACTGCTCACTGGCCTCGCGCCAGCCGATCCAGCGCCAGTCAGCGACGTCGCGGGCGGCGGGAAACTGTCCGCTGCGCTGATAGGTTTCGATCAGATCGGCAAGGCTTTGTGGATCCAGCAGATCGAAATACGCCATGAACTCGCCACCGATTTCGCGGAATACCGCGATGTCGCTACCCATCGCTGGCAAACCGCGCTGCATCGCTTCCACCAGCGGCAGGCCGAAGCCTTCGACGAACGAGGGGAAGACCAGCGCACTGGCCTGCGCGTATGCGTATTCAAGGCTGGTGTCGCTCAGATCATTGAACATGAACAGGCGCCGATTCAGTTCCGGATGATTGCGGATTCGCTCAAGCAGCGCCTCGCATTTCCAGCCGATACGCCCGGCGATGCACAAGCGTGCCGTCGAGCCGGCAGCCCAGGCGCGTTCGAAGGCGTCGAGCAGGTACCCATGGTTCTTGCGCGGCTCGATGGTGCTGACCATCAGAAAGATCGCTTCGGACCCGGCGAACAGATCCTTGAGGCGTGGTTCGATCGTTGCCGCGCTGTGATGCAGGTCGAGCTCGGACCCCAGATAAAAGTAATCGAACCAGCGCTTTTCAGTCTGCTCGGCACCGATTCTGCGTTGCAATTCACCACGCACCTGATCACGCACCGTGGCGGAAATTGCCATGTAGCCATCGGCCGTGCGGGTAATCCAGTCGAACCACTCATTGAAAACTTCGACCAGACGCGTGTCGTAAAACTGCGGATGCGTCAGTGGAATCAGGTCGTAGATCACCGCGATGATGCCCACGCCGTCGCGTTTGAGCTGCTCGACATGGGCGAAAAAGTCCGAGTGCCAGGATGAATCCAGCAGCACCAGTTGATCGCCCGGATGATGTTGAAGTGGCGAGCAGCGTTTAAGCAGCTGCCTGCGGTTGATCCGCCGGATCAGCCGAATCGGCAGGCCGAACACTGCAAATTGGGTCAATCGATAGCCCACATAAAGAACCCGGCGTGCCAGTTTTGAAGCGCACTGTGTATCGCGGCGCTGATGCCATTGCCAGAAGCGGTGGGCAAGGCGCTGCAAGCGTTCGCCGAAGGTTTCAAGGATGTTCCAGAACGGCGTATCGAACGGCGCCAGGCGCAGAACGCGATACAGCTCGCCATTGAGCACCACCACTGGCATGCATTCGACACCTTCGGCGCTGGCGGGCAATTGCTTTATGACGTTGCGCACCACGCGCTGGATCCCCGAATTGACCGTGGGGTGTTTGAATACGTGAGTGCATTCAACCAGCAGGCGGGTCATGGCGCACGCTCGACAGGCCGGGCCTCGGTTTCACGGGTAATGGTGGTTTTTGCGTCGAGCCAGGCACAACCGACGAAATCCTCCCGAGGGTTGTTGATCACCTGGAACACCAGTGCGCAGTCACGCCACTCGAAATTGCGATCCAGATGTGAGTCCAGACGCGACAGGCTCAGCGACACCGAATAATTGCCCTTGCCCAAGCCCATCACGAAGGCGAAACGGTAGGTAAAACGCTCCCCGGCGCGCAGATCGGTCAATGCCTTGTTCAGCCGGTGAGTGTTGATGCCGTACATCATCTGGCCGAGGCGATCCTTGAGGATAAAGCCCAGCACCAGCCGTTCGATGTCCTCGCGTACCTCGACCTGCACTTCGAGCACCACCGGTTGGCCGACTTCGACAGCGTCAATGCTGCGCTGGTTTTCATCGAGCAGGCGTACGCTCAGAATCGCCGCCTCGCCGGTGCCGGAGACCGTTTGCACCTCGCCGCCGGAGAGCGTTTCCTGGCGTACGACCTGACCCTCCCGTTCGGCCATCAGCGCATTGTAATAATCGAGAACCGGCTCCGGTTTGCCGCGCATGGCCACGCGCCCATCCTTGAGCAGAATCGCTGAGTCGCAAATCGACTGAATCGCGAAACGATCATGGGACACGATCAATAACGTCGTGCCGGATTTACGAAAGCTGCGGATGCGTTCGAAGCTCTTGTGCTGGAAATAGGCATCGCCCACCGACAGCGCTTCGTCGACGATCAGGATGTCCGGGCGCCGAGCCGTGGCGACGCTGAACGCCAGGCGCATCTGCATGCCACTGGAATAAGTGCGGACCGGTTGGTCGATCGCATCGCCAATTTCAGCGAAGTGCTCGATGTCGGGCATCAGCGCTTCGATTTCCTCGAGCTGCATGCCCAGTAACTGACCGGCCATGATTGCGTTCTGCCGACCGGTAAAGTCCGGATGGAAACCCATGCCCAGCTCCAGCAGGGCTGCGACGCGCCCCTGCAATTCAATCTTGCCCTGGGTGGGTTGTGTGGTGCCGGTGATCATTTTCAGCAAGGTGCTTTTGCCTGCACCGTTGGCGCCGACGATACCCACCGCTTCACCCGGAGCAATCTCGAATTCGACATCTTGCAGCACCCAGTGCTGTTGATGGCGGATCGGCGAAAACGGAATCAGCCACTCAGCCAGCCGTGCCCAGCGGTTTGGGTATTGCTTATAGGCCTTGCCCAGGCCGGTGACGCGAATATGTCCCATCAGAGTTCATCCACCATTTCTCCGACGCGCTGGCGAAACAGCCGCAGACCGATCAGACAGAACACCAGGCCGGTAATGAAAACCGGCAGCAGCGAACTCCATACCGGCCACTGACCGTAGAGAAACAGGTTCTGATAACTGCTGAACAGGTTGGTCAGCGGGTTGAGTTGCAGCAGGCGCTGCACCCATTCCGGCAGGATCGTGATCGGGTAGACGATCGGTGTCAGCCAGAACCAGAACTGCAGGCAGATGCCGAACAACTGGCCGACATCGCGAAAGAATACGTTCAATACGCCAAGGACCATGCCCAGCCCGGCGCAGAACATCATTTGCAGAGCAATCAGCGGAATCAGTGCCAGCAGAGCCATCCCCGGCCAGCGCCCGGTGATCAGCAGAAAACCGAGAAACAGGCTGATGATGATGGCGAAATTGATCCCGGCGTTGATCAGCACGATCACCGGCAGGCAGATCCTCGGGAAGCTGATTTTCTTCAGCAGGTTGGCGTTTTCCAGAAACATGTTCTGGCTGCGCAGGGTGATTTCGGAAAACAGCCCCCAGGCCAGCAGACCTGCGCACAGGTAGACGCTGTAGGCCATGCTGTCGTCCACACCGGGCAGGCGTGCGCGCATGATCTGGGAAAAGATCACCGTGTAGACAATGATCATCGACAGCGGATTGAAGATCGGCCATAGCGCGCCGAACAGCGAGTTGCGATAACGCGCTTGAAACTCGCGCTGCACGCTGCCGAGGATGAACCCACGGTAGCTGTACAGCGAGCGGTACAGGGAAAGCAGCATTCAGACCGTCCTGCCGTATTGATCTTCGAAGCGCACGATATCGTCCTCGCCCAGGTACTCGCCGCTTTGCACTTCAATGATGACCAGATCGATCACCCCGGGGTTCTCCAGGCGATGCTTGTGGCCGGCGGCAATGAACGTCGATTCGTTCTTGGCGACCAGGGTCGTGCCGGAGCCGTTGTTGGTGACCTTGGCCATGCCTTCGACCACCACCCAGTGCTCGTTGCGGTGATGGTGCATCTGCAACGACAACTTGCCACCGGGTTTGACCACGATGCGTTTGATCTTGAAACGCGGGCCTTCCTCCAGAACGGTGTAGGTGCCCCAAGGACGGCTGACCGTACGATGCAGCCGATAGGCTTCGTGGGACTTGTCCTTGAGTTGCTTGGCCACGCGGCGTACATCCTGTGCACGGTCGGCATGGGCCACCAGCACCGCATCAGCGGTGTCGACGATAATCAGGTTATCCACACCGACGGTCGCCACCAGCCGGCCCTCGCTCTGCACGAAGTTGTTGTGGCTGTCGATGAAGATCGCTTCGCCGCTGGCGCGGTTGTTGTCGGCGTCGGCGGGAATCAGCGCGGCGACCGCGTTCCACGAACCGATGTCGCTCCAGTCGAAACCGGCAGGTACCACCACGACTTTTTCCGAGCGCTCCATCAGTGCGTAGTCAATGGAGATGTCAGTGATTTCGGCAAACAGGGCCGGTGACAACTCCTGTTGCAGGCAGCCGACCGTTTCGACCGGTGCGCTGACGGCCATGCAGGCGCGGGTCTGTTCCAGCAACTCGGGTGCGTGCAGTTGCAGTTCGGCAATGAGCGTCGCGGTGGTGAAGCAGAACATCCCCGAATTCCACAGGAAGTTGCCGCTCTCCAGATAATGCGTAGCGGTCTGCAGGTCGGGTTTCTCGACGAAACGCTGCACCTTGGCCGCGCCTCTGGCGTCCAGCGGCGCACCGGTCTCGATATAGCCGAAGCCGGTTTCCGGCGCGGTAGGGACCACGCCAAAGGTCACCAGATAACCGTCCTTCGCCAGATTCACTGCGTGCTCGACCGCACTCTTCAGGGCGTCCTGATTGACGATCAAGTGATCCGCCGGCATCACCACCATGATTGCGTCGTCGCCGTGCAGCGCCTGCAATGACAGTGCTGCCGCTGCGATCGCCGGTGCGGTATTGCGCCCGCTCGGCTCCAGCAGAAAGTGCCCACGATGGCGCGATACGTGCGCCGCGCAATAGTGATCCTTGCTCTGGAAGTAATACTCGCGGTTGGTCACCGTGACGATATCGCCCCAGCCGTCCAGCAACGCCGCCGCGCGCTGGTAGGTCTTGCCCAGCAGCGACTGGCCGTCGGGCAGGGTCATGAACGGCTTGGGGTGGCCCTCGCGGGACACCGGCCACAAACGGGTGCCGGCACCGCCGGACAGAATCACCGGAATCAGCATGGCCTACTCCTTGGCGACGCGTTTCATGTCCGCATCCATCATCATGCGGATCAAGGTATCCAGGTCGGTTTTCGGTTTCCAGCCCAGTACACGCTGGGCCTTGGCCGGGTTGCCGAGCAGCACTTCGACTTCGGCCGGGCGGAAGAACGCCGGGTCGATCTTCACGTAATCGCGGTAGTTAAGGCCGACGTGATCGAAGGCAATGCGGCACATCTCGCGCACCGTGGTGGTGACGCCCGTGGCGACCACGAAGTCGTCGGGCTTGTCCTGCTGCAGCATCAGCCACATGGCCTCGACGTAATCGCCGGCAAAGCCCCAATCGCGTTTCGCGTCGATGTTGCCCAGCGCCAGCTCCTGCTGTCTGCCCTGCTTGATGCGCGCAGCGGCGTCAGTGACCTTGCGGGTAACGAATTCGATGCCACGCAGCGGTGATTCATGGTTGAAGAGGATGCCGCTGCTGGCGTGCAGGTTGAAGCTTTCGCGGTAGTTGACGGTGATCCAGTGGCCGTAGAGTTTGGCCACGCCGTAAGGGCTGCGTGGGTAGAACGGCGTGTTCTCGTCCTGCTGCTCAGCCTGGATCAGGCCGAACATTTCGCTGGTCGAGGCCTGATAAAAACGCGTGTGCGGACTGAACTGGCGGATCGCTTCGAGCAGGTGTGTCACGCCCAGCCCATCGACGATACCGGTGGTCACCGGTTGATCCCAGGAGGCGGCGACAAAACTCTGTGCGGCGAGGTTGTAGACCTCGTCCGGTGCCGATTTGATTACCGCACGCTGCACCGAACAGGCGTCCGCCATGTCGCCGTCGAGGTAGACGATATCGGCTTCGATACCCGTCTCGCGCAGGCGCCAGCGTGAATCGCTGCTGCGCCGGGCGACGAGGCCGTGAACCTTGTAGCCCTTGTCCAGCAGCAGTTTGGCCAGATAGGCGCCGTCCTGGCCCGTGATCCCGGTAATCAGTGCACTTTTTGTCATTGTTGTCGTACTCGCATCTCCCAGTCGGACAGGATCGCCCGCAGGGATTGTTGTGTGGTGGTGGCTGGCGCCCATCCTGTGGCGCTGGCCAGTTTTGCGTGACTGCCGCAGACGCGGCGCTGATCGGCGCGCCGCATGCGCGCCGGATCCTGCACCAGTTCTACCTCGACTTCGGCCAGATCGGCCAATTGCTCGATCAGGCTGCGAATGCTTTGCTCGCGGCCCGAGCAAATGTTGTAGACCTGCCCCGTTGTGCCGTTTTCCAGCAGGGCGAAATACGCTGCGATCACGTCGCCGACATCAAGAAAATCCCGCGTAACGTCGATATCGCCGACTTGCAGTTGCGGTGCTTGCAGACCCTGTCTGATACGGCAGATCTGCCGGGCGGCGCTGGCGATGACGAAGCTGTCTTTCTGCGCGGTGCCGATGTGGTTGAACGGACGCGCGATCAGCACCGGCCAGCCTTCGCTCAGGCCCCATTGCAGGGAGAGAAACTCCGCTGAAAGCTTGCTCACCGCATACGGATTGCGTGGCAGCGGCGGTTGTTGCTCGGTGATCGGCAGATGCTTTTCGCCGACTTGCCCGTAAACGTCGCCGGAGCTGACGTACAGGAAAGTGCCGGCAAAGCCGCGAGCCTTGAGCGCCTGCAGCAGGTTGAGGGTGCCGAAAAGATTGATATCGAAGGTGCGGGCCGGGTCACGAAAGGCTTCCGGCACGAAGGTCTGGCCGGCCAGATGAATGACTGCATCCGGCAACTCAGGCCAAAGGTCGATGAGGCTGTCGGCGTTCGTAAGGTCGTAGACCGATGCGGCAGGCAGCAGCGCCCACGACGAGCCCGGCGAAGCCAGACGAGACTGAATGTGTTGTCCCACGAAGCCGCTGAGGCCCGTGACGAACAGACGTTTTTTCAAACAGCGACCCCTTGGTCATGACTCGCGCCGCTTTCCTTGCACGCTTTGAGGAAAGCGCTGTCAGACCGGAGGAAATATCCAGTGAAACAGCAGGCGAAGCCGTTGTTGTAGTTGTTTGGGTGCCAATCTGTGCCAATTGCTCGGCAATTTCAACCGGGCAAACCGTGACTGGTCAGTTCTCGTCAGCATAGTCCGATTTATTCTCGCCGGGCGGTTCCCGGACTCGCGATGGATGTGTTTAGAATGGCCTTCGTCGTGAGTTGGCCGGTTGTTTTCCGGACGCCGCGACGCGGGGTGAAACTGACCACTAAAACAAGAACAGAGACGTGCCCGATGATGACGGACGAGTGCCGGCCCTGCCGACCCGATCCGCCACGCGGCCGTCATAGCATGAAGTCGCCGGGATGGCGCTTCATCGTGGGATGCCATGAATTTCATTCTCTATTCGGACGTCAACGACAGCTCCATCAGTTCCAGTCTCGGGCGTCCGGAATACAGCTATTACTTTGTCCTCAAGGCCTATCGCCCGGTGCTGGAAAGCCTGGGGCGCGTGCACGTGGCCGGATCTGTCGCCGACGTCGATGTGATTTACCGGCAATTGCTCGCCGCTGGCGAAGACAGTGTGTTTCTGTCCTTCACCCCACCGCAGAAAACTCCGGTTGATCTGCAATGCCCGACGATCTGCGTGGTGGCCTGGGAGTTCGATTCGATCCCCGATGAACAGTGGGACGACGATCCGCGTCAGGACTGGACACGCATGCTCGCGCACCACGGGCGGGTCATCACTCTGTCTAGCCACACGGCAACGGCCATCCGCCGCGCCATGGGCGAAGCGTTCCCGGTGCTGGTTTTGCCGACGCCGTTGTGGGACAGCTTCGCAACGATTCGTCAGCAACACCAACCGATGCCGGTCAACCCGGGCACTGCACTGGCAATCAAGGGGTGCATATTCGATTCGCGCACCCTCGGCCTGTCAGCCGATGCGCTGATCCCGACGCCAATCAGCCCTGAAGAGCAGGCTGCACTGGCCGCAGCAATTGAAGCCGCGCGCCCGCCACCGTTGACGTTCAAACGCCGACTGGTCATCGCTCGACATTATCTGCGCCTGTGGGCGCTGGATCTGGGACACGAGCAGGCGGAACCGGTGCCACGGGTGAAATTTCTGCACAACTGGTACTGGGAAGGCATTCGAGATCTGCTGCCGGACGCTTTGCATGGCTGGCTGCAACAACGGTTGCCTGCGATATGCGGCGCGGTCCCGATGCCAGTGATCGAACCTGCGCCACTCGATCTGCCGGACACCTCATCGGTGGTCGAAACCACAGTTGAGGGTGTGGTGTATGTCTCGGTATTCAACCCCAAGGATGGCCGCAAGAACTGGCATCGACTGATCAGCGCGTTCTGCTGGGCATTTCGCGAAACGCCCGACGCGACGCTGGTGCTCAAGATTACCCAGAATGATCTGGCGTCCTATTACAGCGAATTGATGACCCTGCTGGCGCAACTCACGCCGTTCGCCTGTCGGGTCGTGGTGATGCACGGTTACCTCGACGACGCGCAGTACGCCAGGCTTTATCAGGCGGCCAGTTTCTACGTCA
The DNA here is from genome assembly GCF_019145375.1 of Pseudomonas triticicola. NCBI lineage: Bacteria > Pseudomonadati > Pseudomonadota > Gammaproteobacteria > Pseudomonadales > Pseudomonadaceae > Pseudomonas > Pseudomonas triticicola. The sequence goes on from NZ_JAHSTX010000001.1 coordinate 4,636,361, forward strand.
ACGCGTCACGCTGCGAAGGGTTGTGCCTGCCCTTGATGGAGTTCATGTCCAGCGGCAAACCGGTGATCGCTCCAGACCATACGGCGATGAAAGACTACATCGATGAGTCGGTGGCGTTCGTGGTCAGATCCAGCGAAGAGCTGACGATCTGGCCGCAGGACACGCGGATCATCTACCGCACGCTGCGGCACCGCCCCGACTGGGGCTCGCTGAAAAACGCCTACGAAAACAGCTATCGAATGGCCAAGGCCCAGCCGCAGGAATATCAGCGGATGTCTGCCGCCGCCGTCGCGCGCATGCAGCAATACTGCGCCTTCGCGCCGGTGCGCAAACGCCTCGCGGAGTTCTTTGCGCTGACAGCAGGCCCCACCGATGCTGCGTCTGTGACGGATAACGCCCCATGCTGATCATCATTCATTCGGAAACCAACCGGCACACCATTGCGCAGAACCTCGGACGCTCGGAGTACAGCTATTACTTCGTGCTCAAGGAATATCGTCCGGTGCTCGAACGCATCGGCCAAGTGGTGGAAGTGGCCGATCCGCAGACAGAAGTCGATGCGCTGTATCTGGAATGCCTGAGCCGTGGCGAGCCTTGCGTGTTTCTGTCGTTCTCGCCGCCGCATCGCACCCCCGTTCACCTGGCCTGTCCGACGCTGCCGGTGTTTGCGTGGGAGTTCAGCACGATCCCCAACGAGCCCTTTGCCGGGGAGCCGCGCAATGACTGGCGTAGCGTATTGCATGCCTGCGGGGCGGCGATTACCCATTCCAGTTATACGGTCAACGCCGTGCAGGAGGCGATGGGCGCCGAGTACCCGATCGTCGCGGTGCCGGCGCCGGTCTGGGACCGTTTTGCTGCCCGTGGCGCGAAAGTGCCCGAGCAACCGCTGGCCGCCGCGTACAGCCTGACGATCAAAGGCCTGGTCGCGGACAGCCGCACTCTCAATCTGAATGCATTCGGCCCTGCGCACCTGCGCAGCGGCGAGGGCATCGACTTCGCCGCGCCGGCCTGCGAGCAGACGCTGGTGCTTGATGGCGTGGTTTACACCTCGGTGTTCAATCCCGGTGACGGGCGCAAGAACTGGGAAGACATGCTCAGTGCGTTCTGTGTGTGTTTCCGCGATGTCGAAGACGCGACGCTGGTGCTCAAGCTCACTCACCATGACGCCGAAGAAGCGCTCAGCGATATTCTCCACCACTTGTACAAAAACCAGTCTTACCGCTGCCGGATCGTTCTGATCTACGGCTACCTCGCCGATCCGGACTACGAGCAACTGGTGCAGGCCACGCGGTATGTGGTCAACACCTCGTACGGTGAAGGGCAGTGCCTGCCGCTGATGGAGTTCATGTCCTGCGGCAAGCCGGCGGTCGCGCCGCGTACCACGGCGATGATCGATTACCTGAGCACCGCGAATGCCTTTCTCATCGAGTCCACGGATGAGCTGACAGCCTGGCCCCACGACCCGCGCAAGGCCTTCCGAACCCTGCGCTACGTGACCAACTGGACCTCGTTGTGCGAAGCCTATCGGGCCAGTTACGACGTCGCGAAAAACCAGCCGCAGCGCTATGCCGATATGTCCGCGCAGGCAGTCGACAGTTTGCAGGCGTTCTGCAGCCAGGCTGTGGCTGAACAGCGTTTGCGAGGGTTTCTGACGCAGTTGTTCGAGCATCGTGCGCCTGCCTTGGAAGCCCCCCAAGCATGAACGGCAAGCGCATCATGGACGTTGAGGTCCTGCGTGCGGTCGCGGTGCTCGCGGTGTTGTTCCACCATCTGCAGGACAATCTGTTCACCGACCCGGTGCCGTCGCTTGCCCGTATCCACGAATGGGCGCAGACGTGGTGGGGCGTTGACCTGTTTTTTGCGATCTCCGGTTTTGTCATCGCCCGGAGCTTGATCCCGGTGCTGCAAGGCTGCACGACGGGCCAGGAGCGCTGGCGACAGGTCCGCCATTTCTGGCTCCGCCGGGCCTTTCGTCTGTTGCCTTCAGCCTGGCTGTGGCTGGCGCTGATCCTGCTGGCCTGTATGTTTTTCAATCGATCCGGTGCGTTCGGAACGCTATCCGCCAATCTTCAGGCGACCCTGGCCGGGGTACTGCAATACGCCAATTTCCGCTTCGCCGACAGCTTCTTCCAATACGAATATGGCAGCAGTTTCGTTTACTGGAGCCTGGCGCTGGAGGAGCAGTTCTATCTGCTCTTTCCGTTGCTGATCCTGTTGTTTCGCCGACGCCTGGTCTGGACATTGCTGGCGCTGGTGGCGGTGCAGATTCTGACTGTGCGCACGCCGTTGCTGATGGTGGTGCGTACCGATGCGCTGGCCCTTGGCGTGCTGTTGGCCATGTGCAGTGCGCAGCCGGGTTTTCAGCGCTGGCAGCCCTCGTTCTTGCGCCGACCATGGCTTGGCATTTCAGCGTTGATGGTCATTGGAGCGCTGTTGAGCTTCATGGCTACCGACCGTTTTACCCTGGCCAATTATCGAATCGGTTCGATCGCCGTGCTCAGTGCGCTGCTGGTCTGGATCGCCTCGTACAGCCGTGACTACCTCATGCCTGCCGGACGCATTCAGAGCTGCCTGGCCTGGATCGGCAGCCGCTCCTACGGCATCTACCTGATCCACATCCCCGCCTATCTGCTGGTGCGTGAACTGATATTTCGTTTGCAGAGCAGCGGTCTGCCGAGCCCGGCCGGGCATCCAGTCATCATGCTGCTGATTGCCTTCGGCCTGATTGCGCTGCTCAGCGAACTCAACTATCGCTTGATCGAAATGCCGATGCGCAACCGCGGTGCTGCGCTGGTCAAGCGCCTCGACACCTCCCGAACCGCTGTTACCTCAACCGGAGCCACCTCATGCTGAGCTTTTTGAAGAAACTCTCGGCGACAACGCCTGCGCAAACTGCTGCAGAACCGGTCGCTGCGGTTGCCGACAAAGTCGATCCGTACATGCTCGGCCTTTACGATGCGAAGCTCAGCGGCTGGTTCAACCAGCAAACCCACGAGCTGTATACGGGATTTCCTGTGAGTGCCGACGACACATTGCTTGATGTCGGTTGCGGTGATGGCGGCAATGTGCACTTCTGCGGTGTGCGTGGAGCGAAGATCATTCTTGCCGACATCGATGCGGCCAAGGTCGAAGCCACGCGCCAGCGTCTGAGCGACACGCCGGCCCGGGACATCGAATGCCACGTTACCGACTGCAACCCCCTACCGATTGCCGACGCAACGGCGACGCGTGTGGTGTGTACCGAAGTCATCGAACACGTCGACGATCCTGCGCAGTTTCTTGCCGAACTGGTGCGGGTTGGCAAACCGGGTGCGTTGTATCTGCTGAGCGTGCCGCATCCCAGCTCCGAGGAGCTGCAAAAGGACATTGCCGCGCCGGAGTATTTCCAGAAACCCAATCACATACGCATCATCAGCGAAGACCAGTTCAAGGCCATGGTCAGCGAGGCCGGGCTGGAAATCGTCAGCCACAGTCAATATGGCTTCTACTGGTCGATGTGGATGATGCTGTTCTGGGAGGCCAAGGTCGAGTTCAGCAACCCCGATCACCCGATGCTCGAGCACTGGGCCAATACCTGGCAGGCGGTGCTGGATTCCCCGCGCGGTGCTCAGATCAAGCAGGCGCTGGATGCGGTGGTGGCCAAGAGTCAGGTGATCATCGCGCGCAAGCCTGCGGCATCCCTGTAGGCGCTGCGGCACGCTGCGATCTTTTGGTCTGGAGTCTTGAAGCAAGATCAAAAGATCGCAGCCTCGTTTCACTCGTCAGCTCCTACACGGTTTTTGTGTAACCTTGCGGCCTGTGGTCTCGGGGATTTTCAAGGTATGCGGTTTATTTTGGGTCTGTTTCTCGGCATCTTGCTTGCGGGGTGCGAGCAATCCGTCGCGCCTCCCCTCGACCAGCAACTCTACGTTTGGCAACGTCAATGGACGTCTGCGCATGAACCGGCATTGCGCGACAGTCGCACTGACTTCTCGACCCTGCGCGTGCTGGCGTTGCAGGCCTTTCCCGGCGAGCGGTGGAGCAGGGCGCGGGTTGATCCGGCGTTGTTGAAAGCTGACGGTCGCCCGCTGATCGCAGTGATTCGCCTCGATGGCCAGTTGCAGTCGCTGGACCAGCAGCAGGTCACCGCGCAGATTCTGCAAGTCATCGCCGATTGGCAGGCGCAAGGCCTCACGTTGAGCGGCGTCGAGATCGATCACGACGCCGGTACAGCACGGCTGCCTGCGTATGCCCAATTGCTCAAAGATCTGCGCGCGACCTTGCCGCCCTCGTTGCCTTTGAGCATCACCGCACTGCCGGCCTGGCTCGATAGCGCGCAATTGCCGGCGCTGGTGCAAAGCGTTGACAGCAGCGTGCTGCAAGTCCACGCGGTGAGCGATCCGCGACTGGGTCTGTTCGATCCCGAGCAGGCGTTGAAGTGGGCGAAGGCCTGGGCACGCATCAGCGACAAACCTTTCTATCTTGCGCTGCCGGCCTACGGCGTTGCGCTGTTGGACGCTGACGGCGGCGCGCCCGCAGTGGAAAGCGAAGTGCAACTGCAGCGCGGCGGGCAGCGCCGGGAGTTGCTCGCCGATCCTCTGCAACTCAGCCAACTGAGCCAGACCTTGCGTGAGGATCCGCCCGAGCATCTGGCTGGATTGATCTGGTTTCGCCTGCCGCTGGCCAGCGATCGTCGCGCCTGGAGCCTGACTACTTTACGCGCGGTGGCTCGCGGCGATGTGTTGAACAGTCAGTTGCGCCTGTCATTCAAAGAGCAGGGCGGTCTCTATGACATCCAGCTCGAAAACCACGGCAATCTAGACAGCCCGTGGCCTGCGCAAATCACGCTTAAGGCGCAGGGTTGTGCTGGCGCCGATGCGCTCGCCGGTTACTCGTTGCAACAAAGTGCCAATCTGCTTACCTTCACCCGCCTGCGTGACGGTCGCTTGCCGGCGGGCGGACAGCGCGCTGTCGGTTGGGCGCGTTGTGCACATATTGATCAAGGAGGTTCGCATGTTGACCCGTAACTGGCCCCGCCATCTGCTTTGCCTGAGCCTCAGCCTGCCGCTGGGTTCGGCGCTGGCGTGCGGCCCGGACTTCCCGATGCGCCTGCTCGACAACCGCGCGCAGACCCTCGCCGATCTGCCCGAAGGCAGTTTCAGCTTCGAAGTCAGTCGCCTCGGTAAAACCATTGCCGGGCTGAAAAATGTCACTGCTGCGACCCACAACCCCAACGATTATGCCGAAGACAACGCGTCAGAGCTGGCGCGCGAACAGGCTGAGCAGGTGGGCCTGAGCGTCGAGCAATACGCTTTGGTCAAGCGCCTGCGCGGGCTCAGCGATGCACGTCAGGCCGAAGAGCAGGGCGCCAGTCTGCCGGCGGAAATCCGCTTGTATGTCGCCGGCGCCGTGGCCTTTGCCACCGGCGATCATCAATTGGCTACGGCATATTTCAACAAGGTGCTGGCGCTGCCGGCAGACCAGCGTCCGTTGCGCAGCACGTGGGCGGCGTATTCCCTCGGGCGCATCGCCTTTGCCATGAGCAACGAGGCGCACGATCGCATCGAAGCGCTGGAAGAAGCGCGCGATGCCTTCCGCCAGGCCCGGCAACTGAGCATCGACGGCTTCAGCGATCCGTTGGAACTGGGCGTTGCCAGCCTCGGTGAAGAGGCGCGGGCGTTGCGCAGCGCGGGCGACTGGAGCGGCGCCATCGAACTGTACGAAGCACAGAACCTGCACGGTTCGGCCGTCGGTTACACCTCGCTCAAGCAACTGATGAACGAGCTGGCCGAATTGCCGGAATCTCAGCTGGCCAAACTGCTGCAGCAGCCAGCGGTGCAGCAACTGGTCACGGCATCGCTGGTCAGCCGTCAGGGCTGGTCATTTGGTGAGCAGCCGCCGAATGAAAAGAAACTCGTCACACTCCTGCAAAACAGCACCCGTGGCAGCCTCGACAATGCCGAGCGACTGGCGGCGATGAGTTATCAACAGGGCGACTACGCGTCTGCCAAGGCCTTTCTGGTAAACGCCGGGGACGGCGGACTGGCCTGGTGGCTGCGGGCAAAACTGGCAGTGCGTGACGGCGACACGACTGCCGCTGCCGCCGCCTACGCCAAAGCCGCCCAGGCCTTTCCACAGAATGAAGACTGGGGTTATCGCCGCACGCCGGACTGGGCGTTTGAAACGGTCCAGCCAAAATGCCGGGTCGACGGCGAAAGCGCGATCCTGGCGCTGCAACGCGGCGAATACCTGCAAGCGTTCGTGCAGCTGTATCGCAGCAACAGCCTTTACTGGTTCGATGCCGCCACCGTTGCCGAGCGGGTGCTGACAGTCGATGAGCTCAAGCAGTACGTCGATGAGAATGTGCCGGCGCCGCCGCCATTGACGCAGCAGGAGCGCGACAACTATGTGCCGCTGTCGGTTGCCGCCAATCTGCGCAATCTGCTCGGTCGGCGCTTGCTGCGTGAGGGCCGTTACGAGGAAGCGGTCGGTTATTTCGCCAGTGATGATCTGCAGCACAAGGCCCGGCTCTATGGCGAGCAACGGCTCAAGGCCGAGTCGGCGTGGTGGCCGAGCAAACGCGCCAGTGCGTTGTACAACGCCGCGTGGACGGCGCGGGAGTGGGGCATGGACATCCTCGGTTATGAGATGGCGCCTGATTACGCCACCTTCGGCGGCAATTACACGCTGGAGAGCACGAAGCTGGATGTCGGCCCGCTGATTTCAGCGGCGGAAGTGCAGCGCCAGCAGGCCAGCGCCGCGCAACCGGATCTGCGTTATCACTATCGTTTTGTCGCCACAGCACTGGCCAGTCGCGCCGCCGATAATTTGCCGCACACCAGTCAGGCGTTTGCTGCGGTGTTGTGCAATGCCGCCGGCTGGAACAGCAGCCTTGAGGACCAGAGCGCGCTGTATCAGCGCTACGTCAAGGAAGGCCCTTATGTGCCGTGGGCGCAAGACTTCGGCAATCAATGCCCGTATCCGGACTTCGAAAATGCCGACAAGCGCTACGTCACCCAAGTGACCGACGCGGTGCGTGCGACGCTGCGGCCGTACAAGTGGCCGGTGCAGATCGGCGCGGTGCTGCTGGTCGCTGTTGCTGCGTTAATGCTGATTACCCGTCGTCAGCGCAAGGTGCGCAAAGGCTAGGCCTGTTGAATGAAGCTCAGGCGTACGGCGAAGCCAATCAACAGACTGCCGAACAGCCATTGCTGAGCGCGCTGGGCGGTCGGACTGTGTTGCAGCCAACGGCCGAGTGCCGCGCCGGTCATGGCGACAACACTGTCGAACAGCAGGCCGACGCTGACCAGCACCAGGCCGAGTACGGCGAACTGTGTCAGCACCGGCGCGCCGCCGCTGACGATAAACTGTGGCAACAGTACCGAGCAGAACAGCAACGCCTTGGGATTGAGCAGGTTGGTCAGCAAACCGCGACGGATCGCACCGCGCCACTGGCCGTGGGCAGGCGCCTGCTCTTGGGCTTGCAGGTTCGGCACCAGCGAGCTGCGAAAACACTGGATGCCGATCCACAACAGATAGGCCGCGCCGGCGATGCGCACCACGTCAAACGTCCACGGCGCCGTTTTGAACAGCGCCGCCAGCCCCAATGCCGCCAGTGCCACGTGGCAGGCGCGGGCGATAGCCAGGCCCAGCGCGGTGGCCAGCGCCGCACCTCGACCTTGCCGCGCACCGGTTTGCAACAGCAGGATCATGTCCGGTCCCGGCAGTAGCAGAACCACAGCCAGCGTCAGAATAAACAGCCACAGACTTGCCACATCACACCCCTTTCGTTGTTTATTTGCTCGGGCCAGTCTAGAGCGAGAGGGCAGGGCAGGTGCTTGCGTAATCAGCTTCAAAAGTCAGTGGTTTTGGCATAATCTTCTGGTTTTCTGTTTGCAAACCATCAGGATCTGCCAAAGATGAAACTCGACGCCTATGACCGCAAGATTCTCGCCGCGCTGCAACGCAACGGGCGCCTGAGCAATGTCGAGCTGGCGGAAGAAATCGGCCTGTCGGCTTCGCCGTGTCTGCGCCGGGTGCGCATGCTGGAAGAGGCGGGGGTGATCCGAGGCTACCAGGCCAATCTGGATCGCGATGAAGTCGGGCTGGGGCTGACGGTGTTTGTTGGGGTCAAGGTCGAGCGGCACAACGAAGAACGCGCCGAGGCCTTTTATGCCGCTGTTACTGCGCTGCCTGAGGTGGTCTCAGCGTTTCTGGTGTCCGGCGAATCGGACTTTTTGTTGCAGGTAGTGGTGCCTGACTTGCGCGCTTATGACCGCTTTGTCAGCGGCCATCTGCTCAAGCTTCCGGGTGTGAGCGATATTCGCAGCAACTTCGCCATCCACACGGTGAAAGCGCCGGGGGCGTTGCCGTTAGGCCATCTGCCGCTGTAGACCGGGTGGCGCCATTCGCGAGCAGGCTCGCTCCCACAGAGGGAACGCATTCCAAAGTGGGAGCGAGCCTGCTCGCGAAGACGGCGGCAAGGTTTGGAACCTACATCTGCGTCGCCATCCCCTCGACATTCATCGCTGCCTGACGCAACGCTTCCGAACGCGTCGGGTGCGGATGGCAGGTCAGGGCAATGTCCTCGGCCGATGCGCTGAACTCCATCGCCACACAGAACTCGCCGATCATCTCGCTAACGCTCGGGCCAACGAGGTGCACGCCAAGCACTTCGTCCGTGCGCTCGTCGGCGAGGACTTTGGCGAAGCCCTCGGTTTCGTGATTGATCTTCGCCCGGCTGTTGGCAGTGAAGGGAAACTTGCCGACCTTGTAGGCGCGGCCCTCGGCCTTGAGCTGTTCTTCGGTCTGGCCGACGCTGGCCAGCTCCGGCTGGGTGTAGATGACGTTGGGGATCAGCGCGTAATTGACCTCGCCAGCCTTGCCGTGGATCTGTTCGACGCAGGCCATGGCCTCGTCTTCTGCCTTGTGCGCGAGCATCGGGCCGGACGTGACGTCGCCGATGACCCAGACCCCAGCCGCTTCGGTGCGATGTTGCTTGTTGGCGAGCATGCCGCGTTTGTCGGTACTCAGGCCGACGTTCTCCAGCCCCAGGCCCTGGGTGTACGGGCGGCGCCCGATGGCTACCAACACATAGTCGGCTTCGATCAGCTCAGCCGTGCCACCGGCGGCAGGCTCGACGCTAAGCTGCACGCCTGTGGCGGTGCTGGTGGCACTCGTAACCTTCGAGCTCAGTTTGAAGGCGATGCCTTGCTTGCTCAGTGCGCGCTGCAAGGTCTTGCCGGCCTCGCCATCGACGCCGGGGCAGATGCGATCAAGGTATTCGACCACGGTGACCTGCGCGCCGAGTCGGCGCCATACCGAACCCAGCTCCAGGCCGATCACCCCGGCACCAATGACCACCAGATGTTTGGGCACTTCAGTCAGCGACAGCGCGCCGGTGGAATCGAGGATGCGCTGGTTGTCGATCTCGACGCCGGGCAGGGGAGTGGGCTCGGAACCAGTGGCAATAATGATGTCCTTGGCGCTGAGTTCGCTCTTGTTGCCTTGGGCGTCGGTCACCGTCACTTTGCCCGGGCCGTCGATGTGACCCCAACCCTTGATCCAGTCGACCTTGTTCTTACGAAACAGAAACTCGATGCCCTTGGTCAGGCCGGCGACGCTTTCGTCCTTCTGCTTCATCATCTGCGCAAGGTTCAGCGTCGGTTTGACCTCGATGCCGAGATTGGCAAACTCCTTGCCCACCGCAGCGGCGTACAGCTCTGAGGCGTGCAACAAGGCTTTGGACGGCATGCAACCGACGTTCAGGCAGGTGCCGCCGAGGGTTGCGCGCCCTTCAACGCAAGCGGCCTTGAGCCCGAGCTGGCCGGCGCGGATCGCTGCGTTATAACCGCCGGGGCCGCCGCCCAGAATCACTACGTCATAGTTGCTCATGCGCTTGCTCCAGATTGCTCGAAGGGGATAGCCAAGATTAGTCGCGATAAAAATTATGTACGTAATATGAGCTTTGCCAGACATTTCGGTCAAGGCTTCAGGCAAGCGACAGCTGCGGCATCCTTGAATAAGCGTAATTGTGTACGAATATTTCACAGTTTGCGTTATATCGTAACGCTATGAACGCAGAGCCTATATTTTCGGGGTGTTATGCAAGTCGATCTTGAGTTGGACGCCACGCCAGTCACCGGGCTGCCGCGCTTTCAGCAGGCAGCCGCGCAGTCACGCAAATTGCGTCGGTTGGCGTATGGACTCGGCGCAGTGGCCGCGTCGGGGTGGGTGCTGGCGTTTTTCGTCGGCCTGTTTGCGCCGCAGTCCCTGTGGTTGCCGTTGTTGGTCAATCAGAGCGCGGCGTTGCTGGTGCTGGTCGCCGGTCTGCAATCGGCGTGGTGGGTGACGCGATGGCGCGCGCGGGTGATGCATCCGCCCGCTTCGCAACCGACCGTCGTGGAGGAGGGCGGCGCAGCCGAGGGCTGGTACGAAAGGCTGCTGGAGCGCTTGAGTCAGCAGAGCCGCCATCTGCTTGGACAAATCGGTGCGCCGACGTTGTGGCTCGGCGGCTGGGCGTTGCTGGTTCTGCTTGGTATTGAACAGGTGTGGAATCTCACGTTGCCTGCGGCGGCCTTGGGGCTGTCGGCGAGCATCGGTGCGGCATTGGCGTTGTTGCTGGCGTTTGCCCTCTTGGTGCTGGAGCGGCAACTGGCGCAGGAACCGCCGGCGCAATGGCCGGAAGCGGCTGCGCTGGCACAACTGACCCGGGTGGTGATCATCACCCTGTTGATCGGTGCGCTGTGTCTGTTGTTTGCCAGCGAAAGCGCAGTCTGGCCAGTACGCGTGGCGGTGCTCAGCGCAGTCCTGCCAATGTTGGTTGCCGGCGAACTGCTGTTGCGCGCGTTACTGTCTGTCTTCAGCCCGCGGCGTGAACAACTGGAACCGACCCTCCTGGCGCGCAGTTTTATCGCCGATATGCTGCGCTGGCCGCCGCAGCCCTGGCTGGCGTTGCAGCATGAAATGCACAATCGGTTCGGCATCGATCTGCGGCAGATCTGGGCCTTCAGTTACATGCGCCGAGCCTTGTTGCCGGTGTTGGTGGTGGTCGCCCTGAGCGGTTGGCTACTGACCGGCGTACATGAAATTCCCCTGCACGGTCGCGGCATCTACGAGCGCTTCGGTAAACCGGTACAGGTGTTCGGCCCGGGTTTGCATGCCGGTTTGCCCTGGCCATTGGGGCGTGTGATCTCCGTTGAAAACGGTGTGGTTCATGAACTGGCGACCAGTGTCGGCGACAAGCCAATCGCCGTGCAGTCCGACTCCGCTGAAGGCCCGGCGCCGCTGACCGCCAACCGTTTGTGGGACGCCAGCCACGTCAACGACAAATCCCAGGTCATCGCCAGCAGCCGCGGCGCGCAACAGGGCTTGCAAATCGTCAACATGGACGTGCGCTTCGTTTATCGCATCGGTTTGAACGACGAAGCGGCGCTTGCTGCGACCTACAACAGTGCCGATGTACCGACGCTGATTCGCAGCACCGCCAGCCGCATCCTGGTTCACGATTTTGCCTCGCGCACCCTCGACGGTCTGCTCGGCGACGACAGGGCTGGGCTGGCCGAGGAAATCGGTCGCGCAGTGCAAAGCGATCTGAACAGATTGAACAGTGGCGTGGAAATCCTCGCCACAGTCGTCGAAGCGATTCATCCACCGGCCGGCGCGGCGAATGCCTATCACAGTGTGCAAGCGGCGCAGATCGGCGCGCAGGCGTTGATCGCTCGCGAACGCGGGGCGGCTGCGCAGGCCACTAACGAGGCGCAGTTGCAGGCGAGCACGGCGCGGGATCAGGCAACGGCAAACGCGCGGGAGATCAGTGCCGCTGCGCAAACGGCAGACCTGAAATTCAGCGCCGAACAGAAAGCCTTCGCCAGTGCTGGCCAGGCCTTCGTGCTGGAGCAATATCTCAGCCAGCTCAGTCAGGGCTTGAGTAAAGCCAGGTTGCTAGTGCTCGACCATCGACTTGGCGGCAGCGCAAATGCGCCAACCATCGATCTGCGTACTTTCACACTGCCGACTGATTCGTCGCCCGCCCGTACCACCGCTCAACCAGGAGCCACCCATTGAGCCAGTCGCCTGTTCATGACGTTCACGACCACAGCGGCCACGACCACGGCCACGGCGGGCATCACCATCATCATGGTCATCATCACCATCACGGCGATCCGCAAGAGGCCGGGCCATTTCCATGGCGGCGTATGGGCTGGGCTGCGTTGCTGGTGGCGTTTGCCATTGCCGCCGCGAGTCTGGTGCAAGTGCGCTCCGGCGAAGCCACGGTCATCACGCGTTTCGGAAATCCGTCGCGGGTCTTGCTTGATCCCGGTTTGAGCTGGCGCTGGCCTGCACCGTTCGAAGCGGCGATCCCGGTGGACTTGCGTCTACGTACCACCTCAAGTGGTTTGCAGGACGTCGGCACCAAGGATGGTTTGCGCATCATCGTTCAGGCCTACGTGGCGTGGCAGGTGCAGGGTGACCCTGAACACGTGCAGCGTTTCATGCGTGCCGTGCAGAATCAGCCGGACGAAGCGGCGCGGCAGATTCGCACCTTTGTCGGCTCGGCACTGGAGACCACGGCCAGCAGTTTCGATCTGGCCAATCTGGTCAACACTGATGCCAAACAAGTGCGCATCGGCGATTTTGAAGCGCAGTTGCGTCAGCAGATCGACCAACAGTTGCTCGCCACTTATGGCGTGCGTGTGGTGCAGGTCGGTATCGAGCGGCTGACTTTGCCCTCGGTCACGCTCAGTGCAACCGTCGACCGCATGCGTGCCGAGCGTGAAACCATTGCCACCGAACGTACAGCCATTGGCAAACGCGAAGCCGCACAAATCCGTTCCGCCGCTGAGCGCGATGCGCGGATCGTCCAGGCCGATGCGACGGTGAAAGCCGCCGATATCGAAGCGCAATCGCGAGTCGAGGCTGCGCAGATTTATGGTCGCGCCTACGCCAGCTCGCCGCAGCTTTACAACCTGCTGCGCTCGCTCGATACCCTCGGCACCATTGTCACACCGGAAACCAAACTGATTTTGCGCACCGATGCCGCACCTTTCCGCGTATTGGTCGACGGCCCACCGACGCTCGACAACAAAGCTGGATCGCAACCATGAGCGAAGAAGTTCCACGTGGAACACATGCGTTGAACAGTCCGTGGATCCAGGCCGGACGTCTGACCTTCATCGCCCTGTATGCGATCACCGTGCTGGCGGCACTGGCATGGGCGTTCTCGAATGTCCGACAGATTGATCCGCAAAACCGCGCAGTAGTACTGCACTTCGGTGCGCTGGATCGCGTTCAGAATGCCGGACTGTTATGGGCGTGGCCGCAACCCTTTGAACAGGTTGTTCTGTTGCCGGCGGCGGATCGGGTGATCGAGCGTCGAGTGGAAAATCTGTTGCGCAGTGACGAGGCGTTGAAGGCTGACCGGGTAGCGTCCTTCGCCACGCCATTGAGCGATGCACTCGCCGGGTCTGGTTATTTATTGACCGGTGACGCCGGTGTGGTGCAACTGGACGTGCGAGTGTTTTACCAAGTCTCCGATCCGTACGAATTCGTGGTGCAAGGCGAGCATGTGCTGCCAGCTTTCGATCGGCTAGTGACGCGCAGCGCCGTGGCCCTGACCGCCGCGCGAGACCTCGACACCATTATGGTCGCTCGCCCGGAACTGATCGGCGCCGACAATCAGGCGGCCGAGCGTCGCGAGCGATTGCGCGGTGATCTGGTGCAAGGCATCAACGCGCGTCTCGCTGAACTGAAGGCGAGCGGGCAGGGCATCGGTATCGAGGTGTCGCGGGTCGATGTGCAATCGAGCCTGCCGGAGCCAGCGGTCAGTGCCTTCAATGCGGTTCTGACGGCCAGTCAGCAAGCCGATAAGGCTGTGGCCAATGCGCGTACCGAGGCGGAAAAACTTACTCAATCTGCCAACGAACAGGCAGACCGCACGCTCCAGGTGGCTCACGCGCAGGCGGGGGAGCGTCTTGCAAAAGCCTCGGCCGATACCGCAACAGTCTCGAGTCTGGCCACGTCTACCGACCCGCAAATGCTCCTGCGTCTGTATCGCGAACGCCTGCCGAAAATTCTTGGTCAGGCCGGGTCGGTCACCACCGTCAACCCGAAAGACGATTCCCGGTTGATCATTCAAGGAGCCAGTCAATGACGGCGACCACCGCTGCTCCAGGTCTGTTGTCCTCGGCCGAACAACGTCGTGCCGCGCGCCAGTTGACCCTGGCGATGCTTGCGCTCGGACTGCTGGGTCTGGGCTTGCTCTGGCGCTGGATGCTCCCGGAGCAAACCGGTGTCAGCCAATTGCTGCTCGGTTTCGCCTCGTTGCTGGTGGCGGTCCCGGTCATGCGTTCGGCGTGGTACAGCCTGCGTTACCCGAGCCTGCACGGCATTACCGATCAATTGATTGCGCTGGCCATGCTCGGTGCCTGGGCGACCGGCGATCTGCTCACCGCCGCGTTGTTGCCTATCATCATGATCTTCGGCCATGTGCTCGAGGAGCGCAGCGTGATCGGCTCCCAGGAAGCGATTAATGCGCTTGGCCAGTTGACCCGCAGCCATGCGCGCAAGCTGCAAGCAGACGGTTCGATCATCGAAGTGGACAACGGCACGCTCAGCGCTGGCGATGTTGTCGAGGTGCGGGCCGGTGATCGGGTGCCGGCGGACGGTCGGGTGTTGTCCGGCCAGGCGAGTCTCGATACGGCGTCGATTACCGGTGAGTCGGTACCGGTGGAAGCTGGCGTCGGCATGCTGGTGTTCGGCGGCGCGATCAACCTCGATGGATTGCTGCGCGTCGAAGTCACCCGCACCGGCGACGAATCCACCTTGGGTAAAGTCATCGCCCTGATGCAAAACGCCGAGCGCTCGAAACCGCCGATCACGCGATTGCTTGAACGCTATGCCGGCAGTTACATGGTGCTGGTCTTGCTGCTGGCGGCGGTGACCTGGTTCGTCACCCATGATGCACAGGCGATGCTCGCGGTGTTGGTGGCGGCGTGTCCGTGTGCGTTGGTGCTGTCGGCGCCGGCCACGGCGATTGCCGGTGTCGCCGTCGCCGCGCGTCACGGGATTCTGATTCGCAGCTCGGCGTTCCTCGAAGAACTCGCCGATCTGACCTCGCTGGTGGTCGACAAGACCGGCACGCTGACGTACGGCACGTTGCGTTTGCAGGCGATCGACAGCCTGAATGCGGACACCGCCGAAGTGCAGACACTGGCTGCCAGTCTTGGCGCGGCAAGCAGTCATCCGGTGAGCCGGGCACTCGCGGCGATGGCCGATCAAGAGACCTATTGGCCTCTAACTGATATCCATGAGCGCCAAGGCTTGGGCGTAGTGGCGACGACAGAGAAGGGCGAAGCTGCGCTCGGTCGTCCAGAGTTGTTCGCGCAACTGGGCATCACAACGCCCCTCGTTCCTGAACACGATGGCCCGATTGCCGGCCTGGCTTTGAACGGTGAATTCCTCGCCTGGCTGCTGCTAGCAGACAGCATCAAACCCGAAGCGCGCTTTGCCTTGAGCGAATTGCGCGAACTGGGGCTGGGACGCCAACTCCTGTTGACCGGTGATCGTCAGAGCGTTGCCCTAACCCTGGCGCAGGAAGTCGGGCTGAACGAAGTCCAGGCGCAAGCGCTACCGGAGGACAAACTCAATCGCGTGCTCAAGGAAATCGATCACGGCTTCCGCCCGATGGTGGTCGGTGACGGCATCAACGATTCACTCGCGCTCAAGGCCGGCGTGGTCGGCGTGGCGATGGGCGCTGGCGGGGCCGATATTGCTCTGGCTTCAGCGGACATTGTGCTGATCGGCAGCGATTTGCGCCGCCTCGGTACCTGCGTGCGCTTGAGTCGTCAGTGCCGGCGTACTTTGCAGGTCAATGTGATCATCGGTCTCGGCTGGACGCTGGCCATCGTGGTTTTTGCGGCTTTCGGTTGGCTCGGTGCCGCCGGGGCGATGATCGCGGCGCTGCTGCATAACCTGAGTACGTTGTTGGTGTTGGGCAACGCCGGACGTTTGCTGCGCTTTCAGGAGCCATTGCTCAGGCTCGACCCTCGGGATAAATGAAGGAAAATTCATCGAACCGCCGAGTGCGCAGGCAGTCATCTATCGTAAGGCGCGTCGTCTGTGGCGTTCAGCCGAAGTGCCGATCACGATAGACAAGGCCGATCGAATCGATAGCCTGCTATTTTTCCAGGTTGGTCTACCCTCAGATCAGACGTCTGAAACAAGGGGGGATTTTCCATGCTCGCGCAACTTCCACCGGCCTTACAGAATCTGCAGTTACCGCTTCGCCTGCGACTCTGGGACGGCCACGAGTTCAATCTGGGCCCGACGCCCAGCGTAACCATCGTCGTCAAGGACCCGCAGATGGTTACTCAATTCACCCACCCAAGCCTGGATGCGCTGGGTGCGGCGTTCGTCGAAGGCAAGCTGGAACTGGAGGGCTCGATCAGCGAGGTCATCCGGGTTTGCGACGAGTTGAGCAATGCGCTGCTCGACGAAGACGAAGGCAGGCAGCCGGTGCGTGCGCATCACGACAAGGACACTGACGCCAAGGCCATTTCCTACCACTACGACCTGTCAAATGCGTTCTACCAGCTCTGGCTGGATAGCGACATGGCGTATTCCTGTGCCTATTTCGAAACCGGCAGCGAAACCCTCGAACAGGCGCAGCAAGCCAAATTCCGCCATCTGTGCCGCAAGCTACGCTTGCAGCCGGGCGAATATTTGCTGGATGTCGGCTGCGGTTGGGGCGGCCTGGCGCGGTATGCGGCGCGAGAGTTCGGCGTAAAGGTGTTCGGTATTACTTTGAGCAAGGAGCAGTTGGCGCTGGCGCAGGAGCGAGTCAAGGCCGAAGGTCTGGCAGATCAGGTCGAACTGCAATTGCTCGACTATCGCGATCTGCCGCAGGACGGCCGCTTCGACAAG
The DNA here is from genome assembly GCF_019145375.1 of Pseudomonas triticicola. Classification (NCBI taxonomy): domain Bacteria; kingdom Pseudomonadati; phylum Pseudomonadota; class Gammaproteobacteria; order Pseudomonadales; family Pseudomonadaceae; genus Pseudomonas; species Pseudomonas triticicola. The sequence goes on from NZ_JAHSTX010000001.1 coordinate 4,653,263, forward strand.
GTTGTCAGCGTCGGCATGTTCGAACACGTTGGCCATGCCAATCTCGCCGAGTATTGCGCAACGCTATTTGGCGCGGTGAAGGAGGGCGGCCTGGTGATGAACCACGGCATCACCGCCAAACACACCGATGGCCGCCCGGTTGGACGCGGCGCTGGCGACTTTATCGAAAAATACGTGTTCCCCAACGGCGAGCTGCCGCATCTGGCGATGATCTCAGCCGAGATCAGTGAAGCCGGGCTGGAAATCGTCGATGTCGAAAGCTTGCGCCTGCACTACGCGCGCACGCTCGATCACTGGAGTGAGCGACTGGAGGATAACCTCGAAGCTGCGGCGACACTGGTGCCTGAGCAAGCACTGCGAATCTGGCGCCTGTATCTGGCCGGGTGCGCGTATGCCTTTGCGCGTGGCTGGATCAATCTGCATCAGATCCTCGCCGTGAAAGCGCATCCGGATGGCAGCCACGAACTGCCGTGGACCCGCGACGACATCTACCACCCCTGAAACGGGGCGCTCAGAGTATCGGCGAAATCAGCCGGGCGATCCGCATGCCGACCTGTTGCAGGCGGTGGATCTCCCGGCTTTCTTCTTTGGCCACTTCATCGGCCAGGGCGAAATCGTCATTGAGCATTTGTTCCACGGCGGCGGCGAACTCGCTGTCGACGGTCAGCAACATCACTTCGAAATTCAGGCGAAACGAGCGATTGTCCAGATTGGCGCTGCCGATGGCGCTGATTTCGCTGTCGATCAGCACCACTTTCTGATGCAGGAAACCCGGTCGATAGCGGAACACCCGCACGCCGGCACGCACCGCCTCAAAGGCATACAGGCTGGACGCGGCATAGACAATGCGGTGATCAGGCCGTGACGGCAACAGCAGGCGCACATCGACACCACGCAAAACTGCCAGCCTCAATGCCGCGAACACCGCTTCGTCCGGGACAAAGTAAGGGCTGGTGATCCATACGCGTTGCGTTGCTGCGTGAATGGCTTCGACGAAAAACAGCGAGCAGGTTTCGTAGGCATCCGCCGGGCCGCTGGCGAGCAATTGGCAAAGCACGCCGTCCTCCGGATACGCATCCGGAAGGATCAACGGCGGCAGAGTACGAGCAGCCCAGAACCAATCTTCCGCAAACGATTCCTGCATGCAGGCCACCACCGGCCCGCGGACTTTGACGTGGGTGTCACGCCATGGCGCCAGCGGTGGTTTCTCACCCATGTATTCATCGCCGACGTTATGCCCGCCGACAAACCCGACTACGCCATCGACCACGACGATTTTGCGGTGGTTGCGGAAGTTGACCTGAAAGCGGTTGAGCCAGCCGCTGCGCGTGGCAAAGGCTTTGACCTCGACGCCGGCATCACGCAGCGCTTGCACGTAATGATGGGGCAGGGCATGGCTGCCAATGCGGTCATAGAGCAAATGAATCGACACGCCTTCGGCGGCTTTCTTCAACAGCAGATCACGCAAGCGCTGGCCGAGCCGATCGTCGTGAATGATGAAGAATTGGATCAGCACGGCTTCCTTCGCTTGTGCGATCGCCTGGAAAATCGCATCGAAAGTCTCGGTGCCGTTCACCAGCAGTTGCACCTCGTTGTTCGCCAGGCACGGCATGCGCCCCAGTTTCGGCATTGCGCGCAGTGAGGCGTAGGCACTCGACGCGCGAGCGGCCAAGGCTTCTTCCACCCACGGGCGCCAGTTCAACTCTGAAATGGCCAGACGCATCTGCTCGTTGGCCTGGCGCCGCGCCTTGATGTAACCATCGAAGGTGCTGCGACCAAAGACCAGATACGGAATAAGCGTGAGGTAGGGAATGAAGATCAGCGACAATGCCCAGGCGATCGAGCCTTGCGCAGTGCGCACGGTGAGCACCGCATGGATTGCAGCGATCGAACCGAGTGTGTGCAACAGGGCGATCAGGTAACCGAAAATGTGCGGTCCGAAAAAATCCATGGGGCAGCCTTGCTCCGTGAGATGCAATGCTTAACAGACCATGTTCTGCGGCGAATGTCTCTATTTAATCGGTGCATGAACCGACGCAACCGGCCGGCGTCTAACGGCCACAACTGATCAGGAGTTTCTCGATGAACGTTCGTCTGCTGGGTTTGGCGCTGGGCCTGGGTTTGGCATTACCGGTGGTTGCGCAAGCACAAATGCTGCAGCCGGGGTTGTGGGAAATGTCTTCGAGCAATCTGAAGGTCGATGATCAGGCCATGGACGTGCAATCGATCCTTGGCCAGATTCAAGGCCAGATCACCCCGCAGCAGCGCGCGGCGCTGGAGAAGAACGGCATCAACATCGGCGGCAAAGGTATCCGCGCCTGCCTGACGCCGCAGCAGGTCGCGACCAACGACATCCCGCTGGCCGATCCGCAATCGGGCTGCAAGCAGCAGATTACCGAGCGCACCGGCAACCAGTGGAAATTCCGCTTCAGCTGCCCGAAAGCCCAAGGCACCGGTGTGGCGACATTCCTCAGTGACCGCGAATTCACCACCGTCGCCAATGGCACCTTCAACGCCATCGGCATCAACCAGAAGGGCAGCCTGGAAACTCGCGCAGTCTGGTTGGGTCAGGATTGCGGCACGGTAAAACCCCGCGCTTAAACCCTCTGCGACGCCCACAGTTGGAAGCCATTCCAACTGTGGGAGCGAGCCTGCTCGCGAATAGATCGGAAGTGCACCTCAAGTCATGGCTGACTCAACGCCTTGTACAGCGTATTGAGGTTGTATTCGAACAGCCCGGTAAAGGTGCTCGCCGGTCCGCTCGCCGCCAGTGCATCCGAGTACAGCGTGCCGCCAATGTGCGCGCCGCTTTCATCCGCGATCTGCTTGAGCAGGCGCGCGTCCTTGATGTTTTCCATGAACACCGCTTTGACCTTGGCCTGGCGAATCTGCGTGATCAGCTCAGCGACTTCGGCGGCGGAGGGTTCGCTTTCGGTGGATAAACCCTGTGGCGCGATAAAGTCGATGCCATAAGCCTGACCCAGATAGCCAAAGGCATCGTGGCTGGTGACGATCTTGCGGTTGCCCGGCGGCAGCGCGCCGAGTTTGTTTTTGGCTTCGGCGAGCAGGGCATAGATCTGCTTGAGGTAGGTCTGGCTGTTGCGCTCGTAGTCAGCCTTGTTGCCCGGGTCGGCGGCGATCAGCGCCTTGGTGATGTTGGCGACGTACAACTCGGCGTTCGCCAGATTGTGCCAGGCGTGTGGATCGGGAACGGTCTCGCCGTCCTCATCGAGCGAACGTGGAATCACCCCGCGACTGGCACTGATCACCGTTGCCTTGCTGTCGGTGCTGGTCACCAGGCGATCCAGCCAAGGTTCGAAACCGAGGCCGTTCTTGATGATCACTTTGGCTTTGAGCAGCGCCTTGGCGTCATCCGGTGTCGGCTCGTAGGTGTGCGCATCGGCGTCCGCGCCGACCATGTTGGTGATCTGAACGTGCTCGCCGCCGACCTGATGAACCATGTCGGCGAGGATGCTGAAGCTGGTGACCACCGGCAGTTTTTCGGCGGCTGACAAGGACATCGACAGCATCAGGCTGAACAGCACGAGTAGAGCGCGCATCGGGAAACACCTCATTGGGATGTGAGCAAAGGCGGGCGGCGCAGCAAACCATGAACCGGTCCCAACAACACCGACAGCAGATAGCCGACCCCCGCGACCAGCACGATGGCCGGGCCGCTGGGCAGCGAGTAGTAGAACGACAGCAGCAAGCCCAGCCACACAGACACGCAGCCCATGACGGCGGCGGTGGCAATCAGTACCGGCAGACGACGACTCCAGAATCTCGACGCGGCAGCCGGAAGCATCATCAGCCCGACAACCATCAGTGCGCCGATGGCCTGAAAGCCGATCACCAGATTCAGCACGACCAGAGTCAGGAACACGCCATGAGCCAGTGGCCCGAGGCGACTGACCGTGCGCAAGAACAATGGGTCCAGTGTGTCCAGCAGCAGGGGTTTGTAGATCGCCGCCATCGCCATGAGGCTGACCGCCGAGACCCACAGCATGCCGGTCAGCGTCGGTCCATCCACGGCTAGCGCCGAACCGAACAGCAAGTGCAGAAGGTCGAGGCGCTTGCCGGCGATGCCAAGGATCAAAACGCCGCTCGCCAGTGAGATCGGATAGATCGCGGCGAGGCTGGCATCTTCTCGCAACCCCGTTCGCCGGGTGATCCAGGCAGCAAGTCCGGCCATGCTCAGCCCGGCTCCCAAGCCACCGAGGGTGAGTGCGGGAAGACTCAAACCGGCAAACCAGAATCCCAGCGCTGCACCAGGGAGAATGCCGTGGGCGACGGCGTCACCGATCAAACTCATACGCCTGAGGATCAGAAAAACACCCAAGGGCGCGGTGCTGCATGCCAGCACCAGGCCGCCGAGCAAGGCGCGGCGCATGAACACAAATTCGCTGAACGGCTGGCAGAAATGGCTGAGGGTGGCGAGCATCAGGCGACCTGCATGTGCGCTGTCGGCTGGATCAGTTCTCGGCTGGTTGCGTACACGCAGTGGCCGTTTTTGATCAACAGGGTATTCGGAATGTGTTGGCGGACAGCCGCCAGGTCGTGGCAGACCACGAGCAGTGTTCGGCCTTCGGCGTGCCAGTGATGAATGTGTTGCCAGAGCAATTGCTGGCCGAGTTCGTCGAGTGCGGCGTGCGGTTCATCAAGCAACAGCACCGGGGCGTCTGCGAGGCTCAGTCGCGCGAGCAGGGCACGTTGTAGCTCACCGCCGGACAGGGCCATCAACGGACGCTGTTCGAGTCCACTCAAATGCCAGTCTTCCAATGCGTTTTTCAGTCGCTGCGTGCGCAGCTGTGTCGAGAGCCGACGGCCCCAGAAACCTGCGGCGATGAGCTCTTCGAGGCTGATTGGAAACTGCCGATCCAAATGCTGCTGTTGCGGCAGAAAGGAAATTCCGCTTTGGCGTGGAACAGCCATTTCCACCTTGCCGGCCAAGGGCTTCTGCAAACCGGCGATGACTTTCAGCAGACTGCTTTTGCCGCAGCCGTTGGCGCCGATGATTGCGGTCAGGCTGGCGCTTTCGAACTCAAGACTCAAAGGCGTCGTCAGCGGTTGGCCGGGTGCGCCCCATACCAAGGATTGGCAGCGGATCATTTTTGCTCCCGCTGCCAGCTGCTTTCGGCGACCGCGTCGTGGGCATGCAGGCTTTCGGCGTGGATCACGCGGATGTGGAATTGGTTGACGCCGGGCGTGCGCTGCAGTGCCTGATTGAGGCGGCGGGCGGCGTCTTCGCAGAACATCAGGTTTTGCCCATTGGCAAGAGCGAAGGCTTGCTCGTCGGGGCGCTTTACTGCGGTCTGCACGGCGGTGCCGAGGGCTGCTTCGGCGCCATTGATGATCGCGGTCAGCGGTAGCTCGTCGATGAAACTGTCGAGATGCAGGTGCAGTTGCGCATAACTGCGTTGGCTGTGCGGTGTCGCCACGATCCCTTTGGTTGAGCCAAGCCATGCCAAAACATCTGCGTGTTGCAGAGCCTTGTTGGCGAAATCGTCGACGAATTGCTGTTGGATCATCTGCCTTGCCAAGGCTGCCGAGCATGGGCATGTCGAGGCATAGGGCACCTCGATTTTTAGTTCCACGTGGAACATTTGCTGTTTCAGGCTCGCTGAAATAATTGTCGGATAGGATTTCCAGCCGGCTAGGGGGCTGACTAACGCCGGCCGTTTCAGCAATAAGTCGGTGTGAATGTTCAGATATGCGCAGGCTGATAGACCTTGGTGACTTACCAGAAAACACTTGAGTACCTGATGCAGCAAAGCGGGAGAAAGGCTTCGCTGTTCGAGGGTTTCGAGTGCCAGATACAAGCGCGACATGTGAATACCACGTGCTTCACCATCGTCCAGACTCACACCAGCGTCGACTCTGGCGCTGAGACGTTGGCCTTCGAGCACAACGGGTAGAGCAATCCCACGCATTCCCACCCAATCCAGAGGCAATGTCTGGCGTGCAGATTGTGCGGCGATATCCGGGAGAGTAAGAGCATTCATAGTGAGACCGTCGTGTTGATCTCTATTTACGTTACAATATAACAATCCATTCGGCGATGCTTTTTTCATGAAAAGCTTTTCACTAGCAGCCCGTCATCCGGCTGCACGTGAACCTTGCGCTGCTACCACCCGAGCTGGAAAAGCGATTGAGTGTCGTCCAGCCGACACGACGGGTGTAGCCAACCCAAGCCTCGCCATCGGAGGCGATGCCGGTAAAAAAGGTTAATTGGCCGAAGCGGCTGTTGGTCTGTGCCCAATAGCGATGGCCGTCCTTCTCGAATCCGCGCAGGTAAAGCGTAGTGCCGACCGTATTGACGCTATAGGCGTTGCCGTCGGCGTCCACGCACGCCAGCAGATTAGCGCTGCGTGTGCAGTGCGCGAGCGCCGGCATCTGCGCTTGTGCTTGGCTGGCCAGCGACATGGCAAAGCTCAAAAGCAGGTATTTCAACCCCTTGTTCATTGCGAGTTTCCACGATCGGTGGTGCAGCAATTTGCGAAATCTCCTCTGCCGGACTGGCAAACTCAAGTTGTTATACTATAACATAAATCGCAACCAGCCTGAGCTGCCGATCACAATCGTATGCCTTCTTTGACCCGGTTAAATGAAGCGCAACACGCCAAGCGCACCTCAAAGCGCAAATCGGCTGCTATTTATGAGGATTATCCAATGTCAGCCAGATTGCCCGTCACCGTACTTTCAGGATTTCTCGGTGCCGGAAAAAGTACACTTCTGAATTACGTACTACGTAACCGAGACGGCTTGCGCGTTGCGGTGATCGTCAACGATATGAGCGAGATCAACATCGATGGCAGTGAAGTCCAGCGTGATGTCAGCCTGAACCGCGCTGAGGAAAAACTCATCGAAATGAGCAATGGCTGTATCTGCTGTACGTTACGTGAAGATTTACTGGAAGAAGTCAGCAAACTTGCCCGTGAGGATCGTTTCGATTACCTGCTCATCGAGTCCACTGGCATTTCCGAACCGCTTCCGGTCGCTGAAACCTTCACCTTCCGCGATGAACAGGGGCAAAGCCTCGCCGACATCGCTCGCCTGGATACCATGGTCACGGTCGTCGACGGCGTGAATTTCCTGCTGGATTACCAGGCGGCCGAAAGCCTTGCCTCTCGCGGCGAAATTCTCGGTGAAGAAGACGAGCGTTCCATCACCGATCTGTTGATCGAACAGATCGAGTTCGCCGACGTCCTGCTGATCAGCAAAATCGACATGATCAGCCAGCACGAGCGCGAAGAACTCACCGCTATCCTCAAGCGCCTGAATGCCCAGGCTGAAATCATTCCAATGGTGATGGGCGAAATCCCGCTGGAGAAAATCCTCAACACCGGTCGTTTCGATTTCGAACAGGCCGCACAAGCGCCCGGATGGCTACAGGAGTTGCGCGGTGAGCACGTCCCGGAAACACAGGAATACGGCATCGCCTCCACGGCCTACCGCGCCCGCCGGCCCTTCCACCCGCAACGCTTTTTCAGCTTCATTGACCGCCCATGGCTGAACGGCAAGCTGCTGCGCTCCAAAGGCTTCTTCTGGCTCGCCAGCAAACCCACCGATGCCGGTAGCTGGTCTCAGGCAGGCGGCTTGATGCGGCATGGATTCGCCGGTCGCTGGTGGCGTTTTGTGCCAAAGAATCAATGGCCCGAAGATCAGGAAAGCGCCCAGGCGATCATGGGAAACTGGATTCCAAGCGTAGGAGATTGCCGGCAGGAACTGGTTTTCATTGGTCAGAACATCGATTTCCTACAGCTCTCCGCCGAACTCGATGCCTGCCTTTTGACCGACGAAGAAATGGCCATGGGTGTAGAAGGCTGGCGTTTGCTGCCTGATCCATTCGGCCCGTGGCACGAAGAGGCCGCCTGATGCTCGTACTCAAGGACCGGCCGCTTCTTGCCCGTCATCAGTACCAGGGCCTGACACCGCAAACGTTGACGCGAATCTTGGAAGACCAGACCAATCTCGCGGTCTGGCAACGCCAGCTGCCCGTGCACATCGCCGATTTTGCGCAATTGGTGCTGTCGCTCAACGAGCCCTTGGCCGAGTCGCTTTGCCTGGAATTGGCTGACGAGGACGCTGAGCCGGATCTCGCCGGTCTGGCTGCAGGGCTGTGTGATCTGCAAGGATTCGAAGGCTTCATGAGCGACCTCAAGTGGCTGATCAGTGCCTTCGCCTGTCTGTTGGGCGCGCGGCGTATCGGCGTGCGTTTGCGCGTGCTGGACAAGGCCATGTGTCCGCGTTTCCACGTCGATCACGTGCCGGTGCGCCTGATCACTACTTACGCTGGCATCGGCAGCCAATGGCTTGAGGAGGGTGCGATGGACCGCGCGCAACTTGGCCAGTCCAATGCCGAACCGCAAGATCCAGCGTCGATTCGCCAGCTCAACAGCGGCGACGTCGCGCTGCTCAAAGGCGAAAAATGGCACGGCAATGAAGGCTTCGGCCTGATCCATCGTTCGCCGCAACCGGCACCCGGTGAGCGCCGTCTGTTGCTAACCCTCGACTGGCTCGGCTGACACATCAGGGCTTGCGCCAGACGCCCTGGCTCTGGCCTTCGCAATATGGCTTGAGATACGCCGTATCGGTGGCCACGCCGTAATAGTGGATATCCTGGCGATAGGGCATATTGGCGACTTGCGCGTTGCTGCACACGCCGAAAGCGCCGCTCGGGCACTGGTCGACGTATTCCACCTCGACCTTCTGCCCGGCCAGCGTCGGTTGGCAGAAGCCGTCATTGAACAATTTCTGCGGAATCGTCCGGTTCTGCTGACAGACTTTGACGTCGAGCCGTTCGCCCTGTGTGTGCACCACGCAGGCCTCGGCCCACGCTTCACTCGACAGCAGCGCCAACAGCAACGACCATCCCGACCAGCGCATCTTCGATCTCCTCAATAACTGTCCGCAGAAAGTACCCGCCATGTTGCAGAACATTCCGACCCACGTCATCGCCGGCCCGTTGGGCGCCGGCAAGACCAGCCTGATTCGCCAGTTGCTGGCGCAACGGCCGGCGGACGAACGCTGGGCGGTGCTGATCAACGAGTTCGGCCAGATTGGTCTGGACGCCGCGCTGCTGACTCGCGACGACGATGGTATCGCACTGGGTGAGGTGGCCGGGGGCTGCCTGTGTTGCGTCAATGGCGCGCCATTCCAGATCGGCCTTGGCCGCCTGCTGCGCAAGGCCAGGCCGGATCGATTGTTTATCGAGCCATCCGGGCTGGGCCATCCGGCGCAATTGCTCAAGCAATTGCACGAGGCGCCGTGGTTGGGCGTGCTGGCGGTTCAGCCCTGTGTGCTGGTTCTGGACGCTCAGGCGTTGCACGCAGGTAGAGCCTTGCCGGACGCCCAGCAGCAAGCATTGACCAGCGCGGGTTTGCTGCTGTTGAACAAGGCGGAAGATCTCGATGAAGCGATTCGAGAGAAAATCGCCAGCCAGTTGCCGCCCGTCAGACTGATCTGGACGCAGCAAGCGCAACTGCCTCTGAGCGAGCTTCCGGGGCTGGCAGTAAAAGCGAACGAAGGCGCAGGGCATCTGCCGCTGCCCACTGGATTGGCACAGCTGCCAGCGGTCTGGAGCGATCCGGCCGAACCGATTTGCCTGAGTCAGGCGCAGGAGGGTGGATGGAGCATCGGTTGGCGCTGGCATCCGCGGCAGGTATTTGATCAAGCACGTATCGCCGATTGGCTGAGCGCGCTCGACTGGAAGCGGGCCAAACTGCTTATCCACAGCACGGATGGCTGGCTCTCGGCCAATGCGCTGGAGGATGCCGAGCTGAGTTGGCAAGCCAGCGAATGGCGAAAAGACTCAAGAATCGAGCTGATCTTCGCTGAACCGCAGAACATCGAACAGCTGCAAGCCGGTTTGGCGGAATGCCGGATTCAGTGAGTCAGCTCAAGGCTTCCACTTCGTATGTTCCTGGCGCCACTGGCTCAGCTCGATGACTTCGGCGCGAGGCTTGTGCACTTCGACCACCGGCGGCGTATCGTCGAACGGCGCCGGGTAGGGTGCCAGTTCAATCTGCGCACTGTGCGCGCCGAACTGGGTGACGGTGCCGTTGTGGCGGCTTTCGCCGGTCACGGTGAACTCGAAGTTGTAGACCCGCGCCAGCCGCCGGCGACCGTTGGCATCCCTGATCAGACCGATCTTTTTCAGCGCGACGTTACCGTCCAGCAGTTCAACGCCAACATTGGTGCAATGCTGCTTGACCCGCTCCAGCGCGCGCTCGCGCAAGCCGTGGTTGTGCCATAGCCAGGCACCAGCGGCGGCGAACAGCATCAGCACGAAGATGTTTTCCAGGGTCAGCATCGACATCGAACTCCAAATGATGGCGTCAGCTTAACTGTCTCGCCGGTCTGTCGTACAGGCTGTGTTTCGTCGCATACTGCGCGGCTTGAATTTCAATCGTTTTACGGAATGACCCGAATGAAACGTACGCCTCATCTGCTCGCCATCCAGTCCCACGTGGTGTTTGGCCACGCCGGCAACAGCGCTGCGGTTTTTCCGATGCAGCGCGTCGGGGTCAATGTCTGGCCGCTCAACACCGTGCAGTTCTCCAACCACACCCAGTATGGTCAGTGGGCCGGTGAAGTGCTGGCGCCACAGCAGATTCCCGAACTGATCGAAGGCATCGCCGCAATTGGCGAGCTGGGCAACTGCGACGCGGTGCTCTCCGGCTACCTCGGCAGCGCCGCGCAGGGACGGGCGATTCTCAGCGGTGTGGCGCGGATCAAAGCGGTCAATCCGAAGATGCTGTATCTGTGTGATCCGGTCATGGGTCATCCGGAAAAGGGTTGCAGCGTGCCCACCGAGGTCAGCGATTTCCTCCTCGATGAAGCTGCGGCCGTGGCGGACATCATGTGCCCGAACCAGTTGGAGCTGGACAGTTTTTCCGGGCGCAAGCCGCAGTCGCTGTTCGATTGCCTGGCGATGGCACGGGCGCTGCTGGCGCGCGGGCCGAAAGCGGTACTGGTCAAGCATCTGGATTATCCGGGCAAACCGGCGGATGGCTTCGAAATGCTGTTGGTGACCGCCGAGGGCAGCTGGCATCTGCGCCGTCCGTTGCTGGCGTTTCCACGTCAGCCAGTGGGCGTCGGCGATCTGACCTCTGGTCTGTTCCTGGCGCGGGTGTTGCTGGGCGACAGCCTGCTGGCAGCGTTCGAATTCACCGCAGCGGCGGTGCATGAGGTGTTGCTGGAAACCCAGGCGTGCGCCAGTTACGAGCTGCAACTGGTGCGGGCGCAGGATCGCATTGCGCATCCGCGGGTGAAGTTCGAGGCTACAGCGATCAGTCTCTGAGACCGGGTCGTCTCTATTCGCGAGCAGGCTCGCTCCCACAGGAAGAATGCATTCCAGATGTGGGAGCGAGCCTGCTCGCGAAAGCTATTTGTCAGGCAACATCGATCAAGGCTGGTCAGGCGTCGCCCTTGATCTCCTGATAACGCTTCTCCAGCTCCTGGCGAATCTGCCGACGCTGCTGCGCCTGCATGAAGCGGCGCTTGTCTTCGCTGTTCTGCGGTTGCAGCGGTGGCACGGCGGCCGGTTTGCGCTGATCATCCACCGCGACCATGGTGAAGAAGCAGCTGTTGGTGTGGCGCACCGAGCGTTCGCGGATGTTTTCGGTGACCACTTTGATGCCAACTTCCATCGACGTGTTGCCGGTGTAGTTGACCGAGGCCAGGAACGTCACCAGTTCGCCGACATGAATCGGCTCACGGAAAATCACCTGATCCACCGACAGGGTTACCACGTAGCGCCCGGCATAACGGCTGGCGCAGGCGTAAGCCACTTCGTCGAGGTATTTGAGCAGGGTGCCGCCGTGGACATTGCCAGAGAAGTTGGCCATGTCGGGGGTCATCAGTACCGTCATCGACAGCTGGGCGTTTCCGGGTTCCATAACGTTCTCACGGATCAAGGCTGATTGCAGGAAGCGCCTCTGCGGGCACCTGGTGGCTTTTCAAAAAGCACCGTTATCGGGACGCCGCGCGGCGGGCCGCCGTCACGCCGGTAGCGATCTGTTTCCATATATTGCACCGGCTTCCAGAGCGAAGTCGCGGTGTTAACCTGCAAAAGCCCTGCCCAAGGGCAATTCCTACATCAAAAGCGGATTTTTACACTGCTCGCGCAGACCTTTCTGACGTCTGTCCGCGCGCCTCGTCATCAAGGAGCCCACGCCATGCATGCCATCAGTTTTATTCAGGACCTGGCAGTGATCATGCTGGTCGCAGGCGTGGTGACCGTGCTGTTCCACCGTTTCAAGCAGCCTGTGGTTCTCGGCTACATCGTTGCCGGCTTCATCATTGGCCCGCACACGCCGCCGTTCGGCCTGATTCACGACGAAGAAACCATCAAGACCCTGGCCGAACTCGGGGTGATCTTCCTGATGTTCTGCCTCGGCCTGGAGTTCAGCCTGCGCAAGCTGTTCAAGGTCGGCGCGACGGCGTTCATTGCCGCGTTTCTCGAAATCATTCTGATGATCTGGATCGGCTACGAAATCGGCCGCTGGTTCGACTGGAACACCATGGATTCGTTGTTCCTTGGCGCCATTCTGGCGATCTCCTCGACCACCATCATCGTCAAAGCGCTGAACGATCTGAAGATGAAGAACGAGCGCTTTGCGCAGTTGATCTTCGGTGTGCTGATTGTCGAGGACATCCTTGGCATCGGCATCATCGCGCTGCTGTCGAGCATCGCCGTCAGCGGCACGGTGAGCTCGGGCGAAGTGTTCTCCACGGTCGGCAAGCTGTCGCTGTTCATGATCGTCGCGCTGGTCATCGGCATCCTGCTGGTGCCGCGTCTGCTGGCTTATGTGGCGAAATTCGAAAGCAACGAGATGCTGCTGATCACCGTGCTCGGCCTGTGTTTCGGCTTCTGTCTGCTGGTGGTCAAGCTCGAATACAGCATGGTGCTCGGCGCTTTCCTGATCGGCGCGATCATGGCCGAGTCCCGGCAATTGCTGAAAATCGAACGGCTGGTCGAGCCGGTTCGCGATCTGTTCAGCGCAATCTTTTTCGTCGCCATCGGGCTGATGCTCGACCCGCTGATTCTCATCGAATACGCCTGGCCGATTGCGGTAATTACCGTGGCCGTAGTGCTCGGCAAGATGTTGTCCTGCGGCCTCGGTGCGTTTATCGCCGGCAACGACGGACGGACTTCGCTGCGAGTCGGCATGGGTCTGTCACAGATTGGCGAATTTTCCTTCATCATCGCCGCGCTGGGCATGACCTTGCAGGTGACCAGCAACTTCCTCTACCCGGTCGCTGTAGCCGTGTCGGTGATCACCACGCTGCTGACGCCGTACCTGATTCGCGCGGCGGATCCGTTGTCGATCAAGCTCTCGGCCGCTGTGCCCAAGCGGCTCGGGCGGGTGCTCGGCATGTATGGCGAATGGTTGCGCAGTATTCAACCGCAGGGCGAGGGTGCGCTGCTGGCGTCGATGATCCGGCGGATCCTGTTGCAGGTCGGGGTCAATCTGGCGCTGGTGATTGCGATCTTCTTTGCCGGCGCATACTTCGCCGAACGCATGTCGTTGTGGCTGCAGGACTGGATCAGCGATCCGAGCTGGCAGAAGGCACTGATCTGGGGCGGGGCGTTGCTGGTCTCACTACCATTTCTGATCGCGGCTTATCGCAAGCTCAAGGCGCTGTCGATGCTGCTGGCGGAGATGGGCGTCAAGCCGGAGATGGCCGGTCGTCACACGCAGCGAGTGCGCCGGGTGATCGCCGAAGTGATCCCGATTCTCTCGCTGCTGGTGATTTTCCTGCTGCTGGCAGCCTTGTCGGCCAGTATCCTGCCGACCAACAAGTTGCTGGTGCTGATCGCCGTCGTGGCGGCCGCCGTAGCGGCGCTGCTGTGGCGCTGGTTCATCCGCGTGCATACGCGCATGCAGGTGGCCTTGCTGGAAACCCTCGACAACCACAAGGAGTCGTCGGGGCATTGACCACCCGGGGCGTTTGGCGGATCAGCTTTCCAGCCAGACGTCCCGCGCCCAGTGCCACACCGATTCCCAGGTTTCTTCAGCAATCAGTTCTTCTTCGGCCTGCCACAGCACCACGGTGCCGTCTTCTTCGACACAATAGTAGTCATCGCCGTCCTGACAGATCGGGATCAAGCTGCGATCAACACCCACATCCCATGCATTGGCTGCCACATCCGGCAGGTAGGTGTGCGATTGCGGATCAGTGACGGTCACCGGCTCGAGACTGCCATAGACCACATCGCTGACGGTCAGCAAAAATTCTTTGAAGACGAATGGAATGTCGATGAACAGTTGTTCTTCGATTTCCACCAGCAGGTCTTCGTCAGGCAACTCCAAAGGAACCGGTACGGGTTCATTGGCTTCGCGCAGTTGTTCGATGATTTCTTCCACGTCCGGGATCCTCTTGCTGAATGGCGCGGTTTATATGGGCCGGTTTATACAGTAGCTCGCTATAGATGCAACCGTGAAATGAAAAACCCCGGCCGAGGCCGGGGTTCTGTTACCGCAAGTGAAGCGCAGCAGGGATCAGCCGTTCTGGCGGATACCGGCGACCAGCCAAGGCTGGTTGTCGCCCTGCGGACGTTCCATGTTCCAGCTTTCGCTGAACACTTCGCCCTGGTCGAAACGCGAGGTTTTCGACACGCCGGTGAAGGTCAGGGTGGCGATGGTCTTGTCGGCACGATCGTCGACGCCGTCCAGCTGTACCTGCAGGTTGTCGATGTAGGTCGACTGGAAGCCGTCGCCCAGATCCGCACGCTCACGCTTGAGGAACTCAAGCATTTGCGGGGTCACGAACTCGGCGATCTTGTCCATTTCGTTGGCGTCCCAGTGCTGCTGCAGCGACTGGAAGTGGCTGCGCGCAGCTTCAAGGAAGCGCTGTTCGTTGAACCAGGCCGGTGCATTGATCACCGGACGGGCAGCAGCCGGAGCGGCCGAACCACCGAAGATCGAACCCATGGCGGCAGGCTTCTGCTCGAACACTTCACGCTGCATCGGCGCGCCGGCCGGAGCGAATTGCTCCTGCTGCTTGCGACGACGGGCGGCGATGAAGCGGAAGATCACGAACGCGATCAGGGCCATGATCAGGATGTCGAAGATCTGCATGCCCTGGAAGCCGTCGCCCATGAACATCGATGCGAGCAGGCCGCCGGCGGCGATGCCCGCCAGCGGGCCGAGCCAGCGCGAAGCACCGCCGGCCTTGGCCGCGGCGCCAGCAGCACCGGCAGCGCCAGCGGTCGCTGCTGCGCCGCCCACGCCTGGAGAAGAAGGAGCCATCTGGCTGGTCTGGTGCGTCGGCGCAGCGCCGGCGCTTTTGCCACCACCAAAGCGCTTGGCGTTGGCGTCGAGGCTCATCGTCAGGCCGATGCACAACGCCATGGCGATGCTAAGAAAACGTTTCATAAAGGGTATTCCCGTTTTGTGGAGACACGCGCGCCATGTTGCACAGCTGAAGTGTTACTGGCTAGCGAGAGAGTGTTTCGGGCTTTTGCCTGACAGGTCGCGTTCAGCTTGGCGAGGCAATCAGCCGATGTACTTTTGTCTGTAGGAAAAGGCGATAGGTTCAGAGGGATTGATGCACTTGCGCCGCATAACCTGTGGGAGCGAGCAGGCTCGCTCCCACATGGGTTCAGTGCCGGTGGTTAGATCGCTTCCAGCTTGGCATAGCCGAGCATCAGCCACTTGCTGCCTTCGCTGAAGTTCACCTGCACCCGGGCCTGGGCGCCGGAACCTTCGAAGTTGAGGATCACCCCTTCGCCGAAGATCGAGTGACGTACGGCCTGACCGAGCACAAAACCGGTTTCCGGAATCTCGCTGCCGCTGAACAGGCTGCTGCCGCTCATCGACTGGTTGCCGCCAAACGGTCGGCTGACGCTGTTGGACAGGCGCACTTCCTGAATCAGGCCTTTGGGCACTTCGCGGACGAAACGCGACACCTTGTTGTAGGTCTCGCTGCCGTACAGGCGCCGGGTTTCCGCGTAGGTCATGACCAGATTCTGCATCGCCCGGGTGATACCGACGTAAGCCAGACGCCGTTCCTCTTCAAGACGTCCCGGTTCTTCCAGGCTCATCTTGTGCGGGAACAGGCCTTCTTCCATGCCCACGAGGAACACATAAGGGAATTCCAGACCTTTGGCGCTGTGCAGGGTCATCAGCTGAACGCTGTCTTCGTGCTCGTCGGCCTGAGTGTCGCCGGCCTCCAGCGATGCGTGGCCGAGGAACGCCGCCAGTGGCGTCAGTTCTTCGTCCTCTTCGGTGTTCTCGAAGTTGCGCGCGGCGCTGACCAGTTCCTCAAGGTTTTCCACCCGGGCCTGGCCTTTTTCGCCTTTTTCCGCTTCGTGATAAGCGATCAGGCCGGATTGCTCGATGACGGTTTGCGTCATCAGGTGCAGCGGCATCTCGGCGCACTTGGCGGCGAGGTTCTCGATCAGTTCGATAAACGCACCGAGCGCACTCGCGGCGCGACCGGTCAGGCCTTTGTTGGCCACCAGTAGGCGCATCGCTTCCCACATCGACACGTCGCTGTGCCGCGCATGCTCGCGGATCGCTTCGACGGTTTTCTCGCCGATGCCCCGGGCCGGTACGTTGATCACCCGCTCCAGCGCCGCGTCGTTGCCGCGACCCTCAAGCAAGCGCAGGTAGGCCATGGCGTTCTTGATCTCCGCGCGTTCGAAGAAGCGCTGACCGCCATAGATGCGGTACGGGATGCGCTCGCGCAGCAGGGCTTCTTCAAGCACCCGCGACTGGGCGTTGGAGCGGTACAGAATGGCGATATCGCTACGGGCCAGACCGGTTTTCAGCGCGCTTTCGATGGTTTCCACCACGTAACGCGCTTCGTCGTGCTCGTTGAACGCGGCGTACAGATTGATCGCTTCGCCGTCGCCACCGTCGGTCCACAGTTCTTTACCGAGACGCCCGGTGTTGTTGGCGATCAGCGCGTTGGCGGCTTTGAGGATGCCGGCGGTGGAGCGGTAGTTCTGCTCCAGACGAATCGTCTCGGAGTCCGGGAAGTCGGAAGAGTACTGATGGATGTTCTCGATCTTCGCCCCGCGCCAGCCGTAAATCGACTGGTCGTCGTCGCCGACCACCATCAGGCTGTCGCCACCCTTGCCGAGCAGGCGCAACCAGGCGTACTGCACGGCGTTGGTGTCCTGGAACTCGTCGACCAGAATATGCCGGAAGCGCTTTTGGTAGTGCGCCAGCAGACCCGGGTGATCACGCCACAGATCGAGGGCGCGCAGCAGCAGTTCGGAGAAATCGATCACGCCAGCCCGCAGGCACGCCGCCTCGTAGGCTTCGTAGATGCCGCGCATGGTGGCCAGGAACAGGTCGCCGCTGGCCTGAATGTGTTGCGGCCGCAGACCTTCGTCTTTCTGGCCGTTGATGAACCACTGCGCCTGTCGCGCCGGCCAGCGTTGCTCGTCCAGGCCCAGCTCGCGGATCACCCGCTTGACCAGACGCTGCTGGTCATCGCTGTCGAGAATCTGGAAGGTCTGGCTCAGGCCCGCCTCCTGCCAGTGCGCCCGCAGCAAGCGGTGCGCGAGGCCGTGGAAGGTGCCGACCCACATGCCGGCCGGGTTGATGCCCAGCAACTGCTCGATGCGATGGCGCATCTCGGCAGCGGCCTTGTTGGTGAAGGTCACCGACAGGATGGAGTGAGGCGAGGCGTTTTCGACCTGGATCAACCAGGCGATACGGTGCACCAGCACTCGGGTTTTACCGGAACCGGCGCCGGCCAGGACCAACTGACGGCCAACGGGGGCTGCTACGGCCTGGCGTTGGGCATCGTTGAGGGAGTTCAGCAGAAGGGAGAGATCATCGCGCATCGGGGCATTCTAGGGTGCGCCGCAGGCCCGGGCAAACCGTGCGTTGCATTAGCCGATGAAAGTGCTGCCGATGACGACCGGTCGGTCACTGGCTGCAGGCTTCGGCCCGTCTCGCCTGAGGGGTTGCAGCGGTGCGCAAGCGGCGGAAAATTTCCCCGCAATTGTGATCCGCAGCAGTTTGGCATCGGGATCGGCTTGTGTATGCTCCGTGCACGTTTCGGGCGCACGCCCTCCTTATAAGAACAAGAACGTTGCCCATGATCCTCAGCGCCGAACTGTCGGGGCCCTCCGTGGACCCCCGGGTGATCCGCAAGCACTATGCCGTCGAAATGGCGGTGGAGCGCACGCGTCTGCTGTATCAGGGCTCGTTGTTGCCCACGCTGTTCATGTTGATCAATGGTCTGGTCTGCGCCGCTCTGCTCTGGAGCCCGCAGCGCTACTTCGTGGTCAGCGTCTGGCTGGTATGGCTGCTGTCGCTGGTCGCGCTGCGGGTGATTCAGGTGGCCGCATTCGATTCGGCGATTCCCGATCGTCAGGCCCAGCCGATCTGGTTCCGCATGTTCCTGCTCGGTTCGACCATGACCGGTCTGACGCTGGCCGGAGCCGGCATCGCTCTGGTACCCGCTGACAACTTCATGCAGCAAGCCTGGGTGTTCGGCCTGATCGGCGCGGCAACGCTGTCGGCCAGCGTCGCCTACGCGGTGAGCCTGCCGGCGTTCCTGTCGTTTACCTTGCCGTGCCTGCTGCCAGCGATCGGCTACCTGTTCTGGGGCGGCGACGATCAGGCACGGGGCTGGGGCTGGCTGGGGTTGATCCTGCTTGGCTCGCTGAGCGTGGTGGCGTGGCAGGTCAATCGGCTGATCGATCGCGGATTGCTCCGGCGTTTTCAGAATCAGCACCTGATCGAGCATTTGCGGCAAGCGCAAACGCGCAGCGAACAACTCAATCAGGAGCTGGGCAAAGAGATCGAACAGCGCCGATGTGCCGAGGCGCAATTGCGTGAAGCGCAGGTCGATCTGGAAGATCGCGTGGCCCAGCGCAGCCGCGAACTGGATGCCGCCAATCAGGCCCTGAGCAAAAGCGAAGCGCGCCTGGCGCTGGCGCTCAAGGCCAGTGAACTCGGATTGTGGGACTGGAACCTGCAGACCGACGAGGTCCATCACACGCAGATTCAGGAACTGTTCGGCCTCGCCCCGGAATACGTCACGGCGCTGCTGCGCGACCTCAAGCCGCGACTGCATCCTGAAGATGTGCCGTCACTCAAGTTCGCCCTGGTCGAGCATCTGAAGGGGCGCACCGAGGATTATCAGGTCGAATATCGCCTGCGCCACGGCGACGGTCACTGGGTGTGGATCGAGGACCGTGGCCGCGCCGTAGAGCGCAGCGCCAACGGCCGGGTGATCCGCATGGTCGGCACTCGCCGCGATATCAGCGCCAGTAAAAGTCTCGAAGAACAGCAACGACTGGCGGCCACGGTGTTTGAAGCGGCCAGCGAAGGCATCGTGATTCTCGACCCGGATTACGCGCTGATCGCGATCAACCAAGCTTTCAGCCGGGTCACCGGTTACGAGATCGACGACATGCTCGGGCGCAACGTCGTCGAGTTGCCGTGCAGCCGCGATGCCCGTCGTCACTATGTGGCGATCCGTCATGCGCTGGAGCAGCACGGCAGTTGGCAGGGCGAACTCGTGGAAACCCGCAAGAACGGCGAGCTGTATCCGCAGTGGCTGCAACTCAATGCCGTGCGTGATAGCCGTGGCAATGTCAGCCATATCGTCGGCTTCTTCGCCGATCTCTCGGCGCGGCGGGAGTCGGAAGAGCGCATGCGCTATCTGAGCCATTACGACGAACTCACCGGACTGGCCAACCGTTCGCTGTTTCGCGAACGCCTGCACGAAGCCCATCAAAGGGTTCGGCAAGGTGGGCGGCGCAGTCTGGCCTTGCTGCACATCAATCTCGATCGCTTCAAGTTGCTCAATGACAGCCTTGGCCATGAAGTCGCCGATCAGTTGCTGCAGAAGATGGCGCGGCGGCTGGTCAATGCCTTGCCGGAAGCCGACACCATTGCGCGCTTGTCGGGAGACGAATTTGCCGTGCTGTTCGATGCCTACGGCAATCTGTCGAGCCTGGCTCGGGTGGCGACGCGGTTGTCGGCCAAGCTGCGGTTGCCGCTGAGCGTCGACGGGCATGAACTGGTGGTCAGCGCTTCGATGGGCATCAGCCTGTTGCCCGACAATGCGCGGGAAATCTCGGCGCTGGTCAGCCAGTCGAACATGGCCATGCAACATGCCAAGCATCTGGGCGGCAACAACTTCCAGTTCTACACCGACAGCCTGCAAGCCAGCACCCTCGAGCGTTTGCAGTTGGAAAACCACCTGCGCCGAGCCATTGAAGAACAACAACTGACGGTGTTCTACCAACCGAAACTGTGCCTGCAAACCGGCCGCATGAATGCCGCTGAAGCGTTGGTGCGCTGGGATCATCCGAGTATGGGCCAGGTGCCTCCGGCGGATTTCATTGGCCTGGCTGAAGAGACCGGTCTGATCGGGCCGATCGGTGAATTCGTTTTGCGTCAGGCGTGCTGGCAAGCGTGCGAATGGCAGCGCCAGGGCCTGGCGCCGATCCGCGTGTCGGTGAACCTGTCGGTGCATCAGCTGCGCCAGGGCAAGCTGGTCAGTCTGGTCCGGCAGGTGCTGGAAGAAACCGGGCTGGCGCCGCGCTACCTCGAGCTGGAGCTGACCGAAAGTCATTTGCTCGACAGCGTCGAGCACATCATTGCGACGTTCCAGCAACTGCGCGATCTGGGGGTGAAATTGGCGATCGATGATTTCGGTACCGGGTATTCGTCGTTGAGTTATCTCAAGCGCATCCCGGTGGATTACGTGAAGATCGATCAGGCGTTCATTCGCGGCTTGAGCGAGGGCAGTGCGGACGCGGCGATCACTCGCGCGATCATCGCCATGGCCCACGGACTGGCCCTGAAAGTCGTGGCCGAGGGCGTCGAGCGTGAGGATCAGCTGGCATTTCTGCGCGCCGAACACTGCGACGAGGTGCAAGGTTATCTGATCAGCCGGCCGGTAGACGCTGCTTGTCTGGCCGGGCTTTTGCTTGATCAGAAAAACCCGCAGTAAGGGCTACATGCTCCTCAGCGTGCCTGACGCCGGGACATCGAGTTACGCATTGAGCAGGCAAAATGCCCATTCATGTAGTATAACTACAAGCTTGCTACATCCTTGCCCACAAG
Source organism: Pseudomonas triticicola (assembly GCF_019145375.1). Taxonomy (NCBI): domain Bacteria; kingdom Pseudomonadati; phylum Pseudomonadota; class Gammaproteobacteria; order Pseudomonadales; family Pseudomonadaceae; genus Pseudomonas; species Pseudomonas triticicola. Next base: position 4,674,313 of record NZ_JAHSTX010000001.1, read on the forward strand.
AAGAGTCCAGCCCCTTGAATCTGCTGCAACACATCGCCCAGTCACGTCACCTGTTACGCAAGTCGGAGCTCAAGGTCGCCGACCACGTGCTGCTTGACCCTGCGGCAGTGATGCACAGTTCCATGGCCGACCTGGCTCACAGCGTCGGCATCAGCGAGCCGACCATCGTGCGTTTCTGCCGCGCGATCGGTTGTTCCGGCTTTCAGGATCTCAAACTGAAACTGGCGCAAAGCCTGGCCGCCGGCGCCAGCTTCGGCCAGTTCGCGATCCACGAAGATGACTCCGTCGCCGACTACAGCCTGAAGATTTTCGACACCACGCTGCACACCCTGATGGAAGTGCGCGAGAAGCTCGACCCGGTCGAGTTGCAGCGCGCGGTGACGCTGATGTCGCAGGCGCAGCGTGTCGAGTTCTACGGCTTCGGGGCCTCGGGCGCGGTGGCGGCGGATGCGCAGCACAAGTTCTTCCGTTTGCTGCTGACTGCGGCGGCGTATTCCGATCCGCACATGCAGGCGATGTCGGCGGTGACGTTGAAGCCTACCGATGTGGCGATCTGTATTTCCCAGTCGGGGCGTTCCAAGGACTTGCTGATCACCGCCAACCTCGTTCGCGAGAGCGGGGCGTCGTTGATCACCCTGTGTCCGAGCCAGACGCCGTTGGCCGAACTGTCGACCGTCAATCTGGCGATCGATGTGCACGAAGACACCGAGATCTACACGCCGCTGACCTCTCGTATCGCGCACCTGGTGGTGATCGATGTGCTGGCGATGGGCGTGGCCATGGCGCGCGGGCCGAGCCTGGTCAATCACCTCAAGAGCGTGAAGCGCAGTCTGCGCAGTCTGCGCTTGTCTCCAAAAGCCGTGAAAGCCCTGGATGATTGAGCAAGGTCGTTCCGACCTTGTTCGCGAGCAGGCTCGCTCCCACAGGGGATCTTCTGAGAACATAAATTCTGGGTCATAACGGGATCAAATGTGGGAGCGAGCCTGCTCGCGAAAGCGTCTTCAACAACAGCACACCCCTGCGCACATTTCATCACATTGTCATCCCCGCGCAGCCAAACCGTCATCCCCCACGCCTATCGTGAAACTCCCGTACTCGCCCTGGGAGACTCGAAATGGCTCAGCCCTACGAAGAACGCAACAGCGCCGCGAAAACCCGTCGTCAGCAGGAAGACCAGCGCCGCATGGAATTTCGCCGCGCAATCGAGGATCGCTTCGAACTTCGCCAGCTTCAGGCCGAGATCGGCGATTTTCCCGAGATCACGCACTGGCAGGCGACGCCCGCAGCTTCCCGTCGAAACGCTCAACCAACGCAATAATCTGCGCCCGCTCGCTGCGGATAAACGCCAGGAAGGCGTGCGCCACCGGTGACAGCCGCTTGGCTTTGGCCTGCACCAGACACCAGCTGCGCAGCAGCGGCAACTCTTCGACCGGCAGCTCGACCAGGCCGCCGGTCGCCAGCTCCAGGTTCAGGGCGTGGCGCGTCAGCAGCGCCAGGCCCAGACCCGCCACCACGCATTCGCGCTGGGCTTCGGCCGAGGCTACCTCCTGGGTCTGGGTGAAGTGCACGCGCTTTTCCTTGAAGTATTCCTCGCAGGCCAGACGTGTGCCCGAGCCCGGCTCGCGGATCAGCAGCGTATACGGTTCCAGATCCTGCAAGCGCAGCGGGCCCATGTGCGCCAGCGGGTGATCCGGGCGCGCCACGGCGACAATCGGATTGTTGAGGAACGGCAGGAATTCCAGGCCCATGTCCTGCGGCACCATCGACATGATCACCAGATCATCGCGGTTGTCCGAGAGGCGGCGGATGACCTGGCCACGGTTGACCACGGTCAACTGCAAATTGACTTCCGGATGCTGGCGCTTGAACGCAGCAAACAGATGCGGCACGAAATATTTGGCGCTCGATTCCACTGCCAGTTTCAGTTGACCCTGCAGCGAACCCTGCATGTCCGACAGTTGCATATCGAGGTTTTCCAATCGCCCGAAAATGTCGCGGCTGGCACGTTGCAGCGCTTCCGCCGCCTCGGTCATGTAAAGTTTTTTGCCGACATAGTCGAACAGCGGCTGGCCAATCAGCTCTTCCAACTGCCGAATCTGTAGGCTCACCGCCGGTTGTGTGAGGGACATTTCCTCGGCGGCGCGGCTGTAGGAGCGTAAATCACACACCTCATTGAAGATCTGCAACTGACGCAATGTCATACGCATCAATGACTTACGCATTTTATTCAGGCTCTGACGGAATACGGATGCTTCGACTATAAGTGTTTACTTATGCCTGACCCAATTTTTATTCATTTTTGTTAATCCCTCAGCAGCGCTAGTGTGGACCTGCGACTGAATTGAAACATTTGGTCACGCGTCGACCTAGCTCCAGCAGGTCGTGGTGCCACCGGCTCAAGGGAATTTCCAAGTGATAAAAAAGATCCTGATCGCCAACCGTGGTGAGATTGCCGTACGCATCGTACGAGCCTGCGCCGAAATGGGCATTCGCTCGGTTGCGATTTTCTCCGACGCCGATCGCCATGCCTTGCATGTGAAGCGCGCGGACGAGGCCCACAGCGTCGGTGCCGAGCCTTTGGCCGGCTACCTGAACCCGCGCAAGCTGGTGAACCTGGCCGTGGAGACCGGCTGCGATGCGCTGCACCCCGGCTACGGCTTCCTGTCGGAAAACGCCGAGCTGGCGGAAATCTGCGCCGAGCGCGGAATCAAATTCATCGGCCCGTCGGCGGAAGTCATCCGGCGCATGGGCGACAAGACTGAAGCGCGGCGCAGCATGATCAAGGCCGGCGTGCCAGTGACGCCAGGTACTGAGGGCAATGTCTCCGGCATCGAAGAAGCCTTGGTCGAAGGTGACCGCATCGGTTACCCGGTAATGCTCAAGGCCACCTCCGGTGGTGGCGGACGCGGTATCCGTCGCTGCAACAGCCGCGAAGAACTCGAACAGAACTTCCCTCGTGTCATCTCCGAAGCCACCAAGGCGTTCGGTTCGGCGGAAGTGTTCCTGGAAAAATGCATCGTCAATCCCAAGCACATCGAAGCGCAGATCCTTGGCGACAGCTTTGGCAACGTCGTGCACCTGTTCGAGCGTGACTGCTCGATCCAGCGCCGCAATCAGAAGCTGATCGAGATCGCGCCCAGCCCGCAGCTGACCCCGGAACAACGCGCCTACATCGGCGACCTGTCGGTGCGTGCGGCCAAGGCTGTGGGTTACGAGAACGCCGGTACCGTGGAGTTCCTGCTCGCCGAGGGCGAGGTGTACTTCATGGAAATGAACACGCGGGTGCAGGTGGAACACACCATCACCGAAGAAATCACCGGCATCGACATCGTCCGCGAGCAGATTCGCATCGCTTCCGGCCTGCCGCTATCAGTGAAGCAGGAAGACATCCAGCACCGTGGCTTTGCGTTGCAGTTCCGTATCAACGCCGAAGACCCGAAGAACAACTTCCTGCCGAGTTTCGGCAAGATCACCCGTTACTACGCCCCCGGCGGCCCGGGCGTGCGCACCGACACGGCGATCTACACCGGTTACACCATTCCACCGTTCTACGACTCGATGTGCCTGAAACTGGTGGTTTGGGCACTGACCTGGGAAGAGGCGATGGACCGTGGCCTGCGCGCCCTCGACGACATGCGTCTGCAGGGCGTGAAGACCACCGCCGCCTACTACCAGGAAATCCTGCGCAACCCGGAATTCCGTAGCGGCCAGTTCAACACCAGCTTCGTTGAAAGCCACCCGGAACTGACCAACTACTCGATCAAGCGCAAACCCGAAGAGCTGGCCCTGGCCATCGCCGCCGCCATCGCCGCCCACGCAGGCCTATGAATGAAGCAGCTGCGAGCTTTCAGCTGCAAGCGGCAAGTAAAAGCAGATTGGCTTTTCTTGCAGCTCGTAGCTTGAAGCTTGCCGCTATGAGGAGATACCAATGACTAAGAAGATCTTCGTTACCGACACCATCCTGCGCGACGCTCACCAATCGCTGCTCGCCACCCGCATGCGCACCGAAGACATGCTGCCGATCTGCGACAAGCTCGACAAGGTCGGCTACTGGTCGCTGGAATGCTGGGGCGGCGCGACGTTCGACGCCTGTGTGCGCTTTCTCAAGGAAGACCCGTGGGAGCGCCTGCGCCAACTGCGTGCGGCGTTGCCCAACACCCGTCTGCAAATGCTCCTGCGCGGGCAGAATCTGCTCGGCTATCGCCACTACAGCGATGACGTGGTCAAAGCGTTCGTCGCCAAGGCAGCGGTGAACGGCATCGACGTGTTCCGCATCTTCGATGCGATGAACGATGTGCGTAACCTGCGCGTGGCCATCGAAGCGGTGAAGGCTGCCGGTAAACACGCACAGGGCACCATCGCCTATACCACCAGTCCGGTGCACACCATCGATGCTTTCGTCACCCAGGCCAAGCAAATGGAGTCCATGGGCTGCGACTCGGTGGCGATCAAGGACATGGCCGGTCTGCTGACTCCATACGCCACCGGTGAACTGGTGCGCGCGTTGAAAGCCGAGCAGTCGCTGCCGGTGTTCATCCACTCCCACGACACCGCTGGCCTGGCCGCCATGTGCCAGCTCAAGGCGATCGAAAATGGCGCCGACCACATCGACACCGCAATCTCCAGCTTCGCCTCGGGCACCAGCCACCCGGGCACCGAATCAATGGTCGCCGCGCTGAAGGGCACCGAGTACGACACCGGCCTGAATCTGGAGCTGCTCCAGGAAATCGGCCTGTACTTCTATGCCGTGCGCAAGAAGTACCACCAGTTCGAAAGCGAATTCACCGCCGTCGACACCCGTGTGCAGGTCAACCAGGTGCCGGGCGGGATGATCTCCAACCTCGCCAACCAGTTGAAAGAGCAGGGCGCTCTGAACCGCATGAGCGAAGTGCTCGCAGAAATCCCGCGCGTGCGTGAAGACCTCGGCTTCCCGCCGCTGGTGACCCCAACCTCGCAAATCGTCGGCACCCAGGCGTTCTTCAACGTGCTGGCCGGCGAGCGCTACAAGACCATCACCAACGAAGTGAAGCTGTATCTGCAGGGCGGCTACGGCAAGGCACCGGGCGTGGTCAATGAAAAACTGCGGCGTCAGGCGATCGGCAGCGAAGACGTCATCGACGTGCGCCCGGCCGATCTGCTCAAGCCGGAAATGACCAAGTTGCGTGCCGATATCGGCGCACTGGCCAAGTCCGAAGAAGACGTACTCACCTTCGCCATGTTCCCCGACATCGGCCGCAAGTTTCTCGAAGAACGCGCCGCCGGCACTCTTACGCCGGAAGTGCTTTTGCCGATCCCGGAAGCGGGCGCCGTTGCCTCGGCGGGCGGCGAAGGCGTGCCGACCGAGTTCGTCATCGACGTCCACGGCGAAACCTATCGCGTCGATATCACTGGTGTCGGCGTCAAGGCTGAAGGCAAGCGCCACTTCTATCTTTCCATCGACGGCATGCCGGAAGAAGTGGTGTTCGAACCGCTCAACGAATTCGTCGGTGGTGGCAGCAGCAAACGCAAACAGGCCTCGGCGCCGGGCCACGTCAGCACCACCATGCCCGGCAACATCGTCGATGTGCTGGTCAAGGAGGGCGACACCGTTAAGGCTGGCCAGGCGGTACTGATCACCGAAGCGATGAAGATGGAGACCGAAGTCCAGGCTGCCATTGCCGGCAAGGTCACCGCTATTCATGTGGCCAAGGGCGACCGGGTCAACCCGGGCGAAATCCTCATCGAGATCGAAGGCTGAGATAACAGTCGCGATCCAACGCTTTAAACCTCGGGGGGGCATGTGCTCCCCTTTTTTTTGCCTGTGATTTTCGACCTTGTCAGGTCATTGCCAAGGATCACATGTGGGAGCGAGCCTGCTCGCGAATGCGCCAGGTCAGCCAAAAGCATCTTTGAATGATGCACCGCTTTCGCGAGCAGGCTCGCTCCCACAGAGGCGTGCTTACTCCATCAGAACGCCATGCGCCATTGACCCGCTACGCCATACGTTCGGCTGTCATTACCCAGCTCACCCGTTAAGCCCACGCCCAATGTGTGCGCCGCCGAAAGACCAAGATCGAGCCCCGCATCCACCGAGAGGCTGTTCCGATCCAGTGCCGCCCCGGTCACTTCAAAGCGCTTGCCGCCCTTGCGCAGTTGCTGGCGGGTGTCGCTGTCGACCTCGCCGAAGGTATGTTTCCAGCCTGCGCTCAAGCGCGGGGTCAAATACATGCCGTTATCCAGCGTATTGATCTGCGCAAGCCGCAGGCCAAAGGTGCTGCTGAAGTTGTCGCGAGTCTGCCCGAAGACTTTCAGTGCCGCATCGCCGCCCTTTTCGTTGTAGCTGTCGCGTTGATAACGCTGGTAGCCGAGGCTGGCGAAGGGTTCGAGGGTAAGGTTGTCGCGGCCCAAATTGAACCCGGCTTCGGCGAATGCCTGTTGAGTATGGGCGTCGTAGTTGCCCTTGAGACGATCGCTGAAACCCTTGAATGCGACCCGCCGTGTGCTGCTGCCGTCATGGCTGGCGTAGGTCGCGCCGAGGCGCAGTGACAGCGGGCCATCCTGACGCATGGCGTAGGCGCCGAAGTGCCAGCTGTCGAGGTCGCCGTCGTACTGGCGGGCATCGAATTTCGTCTGCGATTTGCCGCCAATCAGGCCGACATGCCAGTGCTCGTCGAGTCGCCAGTCAGCGCCCACGACCAGCCCTTGCGTAGCATGTTGGAGGATGCCGTCAGCGTCGCGATCAACCTTGCCGCCGTGGCCCAACGCCTGAATCCACACCCGCCCGGAGTCTTCGCTGCCTGCGGCCTGACGCGGTGAACTGCGCGAGCCGTAGGTCAAGGCGGAATGATTGTCCAGCTGCCGCATTGCCGAAAGCATGCTCGTACTGACCGGCGTGATACTGCTCAGCGTGGCTTTGGCGAGGTTGGCGTTGCTGGCGGCGGCAAGTTGATCGAGGGCGATGGGCGCGGTGGTTTTATCGCTGGTCAGCAGTGCGGCGACCGCTGCGTTGATCGGCCTTGTGGGCCCGGACGCGGACCGTGGGATAACTGCGCTGGTTTGTGAAGTCACGATTGTGTTTGATGTAGATGATTCCACCGAAATGGCGTCTTCAGCCTGGGTCGCAACCGAGGCCGGGGCTGGCGATGCTGCTGGGATTGCATCTGCTCTTGAGGCTGGAGCGGGCGTTTGCATCGTAGGCGTTGATATTGGTGCAGCGGGGGATCCTGGTGTTTCAGGCTCGATGATACTTTCGCCAAGTGAACCCCCGTTTTCTGAAGTGGCGAGATTTTGAATCGGTTCACCATTACGAGCGTAAGTCAGCCCAACCGATTTCTTGTTGTATTGAGCCGTGGCCGTCATATACGCCAGATCGTTCTCGATCCTGCCGAATTCGCCTTTCACCTCACGGGCTTCGATGATTTTGTATTGGCTGCTCTGCGGATATTCACCCGCCGCGACGACTTTCAGGGTGGCGCCGTCAAGCTGAGCTGTGCCATCGACCTTGATCGTCTGACCACCAGCGGGAGTGACCTCGTAAGCCAATTCGGCACCAGGCGCCAAGTGCAAATTACCCTTCACTCGCGGTGCGCCAAGCGCTGCATTGACGGTGAGCAGCCCACCTACCTCAAGATTTCCCAGCGTGCCTTTACCGGCGAAACTGCCGCCATTCTGGACATACACATCACCCTTGATGCTGCCGAGGTTGGTCAACGCTCCACCGCTGTTGACCAGAACACCTTCATGGAAATCGCCTTTGGAGCTCAGCGTCCAGTTGCCTTGGGCCACGAATAACCCATTGAAGTTGCGCGTGTCGTTCAACGTGCCGCCATCCGCAGCATTAAGGAACAACACATTATCGCCCTTGCCGCCATCCAGCCGACCCGTGAAGCTTGCGCCGTCGGTTAGGGTAATCAAGTCGTTGACGTCAGTCCCTTTGAACAAGGTTTCCGGTGTCGTAAAGGTTATCGGTACCGTGCTCGCGTCGGTGAGAAAACCCTGTAGCCGTTCCATCGCCTGTTGCTTGGGGTTGGTTTCGGGCTGCTCCGTCGTTTCCATGCTTGGGGGCTGCTCTATTGCTTCAGTGGATTGCTCGGCGTTAGCCAGCGCTACGCCACCCATTGCCAATGAAATAGCCAGAGCCAAGTGTTTTGGTGCGAATAGGTGTTGAGTGGGCATCAAGTCCGACCTCCTTATCGAGAAGACCCAACTCTATTGCTGCCTGAAAAAAACCGATGTCGGCCGCTTCCCACATCCACGCAGGCGACATCGGATCGTTGTGTAGAAAATCCTCACTGGTTTCCACAAATCACAGCTTTTGCGCAGTGGTGGCTGTTCTTTTTCCTACGGCTTTCTACCGTTGAAGAACCTTAACCAGCGGCAAGTCAGACGCTTAACTGCATTAATTTGCGTTCAGACGACCACATGGGAATGCTAATCTGCATTTTGTTGCAGATATTCCGGCGCGTGAAACTGCTTGGATGCACTATATTGCATGCATTAACAATTCTTTCTCGCTGAGCTGCATTTAAATGCATACGGAATCAACATGTACAACCTGACACTCCAGATCTTCACCGCCGGGCAATGGCACGACGCGATGATTCTTGACTTCGATGATCCGGAAAAAGGCTTCGAAAGCCGCTGCAGTTTTGGCTATGAAGCGGACTATCTGGTGGAAAACATCGAGTTGATCGGGTCGCCTTTTTCCCAAGCCGTGAGTGCCCTGTATCCGCTGGATTGGGAAGGTCGGCGCGCGAAGACACCAGCCTTTGTCCACGACATCGCACCGGCAGGGGCAGCGAGGCGGTTTCTGCTCGCCCGCCTGGGTCAGGAAAGACCCGCCGAGATCAGCGCCGATCTGTTTCTGCTGGGTCGCAGTACACCGGCTCCCATTGGCAACATGCGAATAAAGGAATCGGCGGAAGCAGTCGATGAGAGGAAGCCGATCGGATTCAAGCGCGAGGAGGTCATTGGCCGCGACAACCGCTTTCTTGAATATGCCTACGAGCTAGGCGCGGCCATCGGTGGCGCGACAGGGGCAGGTGGGGAAGCTCCGAAGCTATTACTGGCAGAGAACAGCGCCGGGCTTCTGTATCCCGATGCGGTATTGGACGATGAAGAAGTGCGACAGCACTGGTTCGTGAAATTCGCCAGAAACAGGGGCGGGCAGACCGACCAGGACATCCTGCGCAGCGAATTCCATTACTACAAAGCGCTGCAAACATTGGGCATCGAAACGGTCGCGGCAGAAGGCCTGGCCTTGGAAGAGGCGAACAAACCGAGTTTGTGGATGCGGCGTTTTGATCGACAAGTGAAAGATGGGGCGGTGTCGCGCTTTGCCGTCGAATCGATTTATTCGCTGGCTGAAGTGACGACGCCAGGCAGCGCCATGAATCATCTGGAAGTGATCCGCATGCTCGCCGGGCTCTGGCGCAAAGCGGGTCAGGCCAGCCAGATTGCCGGCCTCGTCGCCGATTATCTGCGTCGCGACCTGATCAATAAAATCCTCGGAAACTCAGATAACCACGGTCGTAACACGGCGATCATCCGGCAAGAGAACGCTTTCCAGCTCGCGCCGATTTATGACCTCGCCCCGATGGTCATGGATGACGAAGGCGTGACTCGTACGACCAAATGGCCAAGAGAATTGGAGCGGGCGGGCGATGTCGATTGGCGAGGTGTCTGCCGCGTATTGGCCGATAGCGCAGATCCGCACGATTCGTTGGCGGGGCTGGATGCCCCGGCGCTGTTCGAAGGCCTGCGCGCGGATGCCCACCGTCTGGCCGCACTGCCGGATATTCTTGCCGCCAGCGGTTTGCCCGCCAGAACCATGAATCACCCGAGCGTTCATCTGAAAAACCTCGAGCAACGTTTGAAAGAGTGGGACCTGCAATGAGTCTGACCGTCCTCGAGCGCACGGCGCTCATCGAAAGCATTCAGCAATCATTGGCCGAAGGCACTCTGGAAATCGGTGACGCCGTGCGCCGTTTACGGGTCGAAGTCACCGGTCTGCATCAGTCCCAGTTCGCGAAGATGTGCAAGATTTCAGTGCGCACGCTGGTGCATATCGAACATGGCGAAGGCAATCAGACCCTGAAGTCGCTGAACGCGGTGTTCCGCCCATTCGGCATGAAAATGGGCGTTGTGCGAATACGCCGGGACAACGCTTGATACCTTCGCGGCTGTTTAGCCACGCCGCACATACGCCTTGCCGTAATGCCGCTCCATCCGTGCCTGAATCAGCTCCAGCCCGATCGACATCAGCCAGTAGATGATCGCCGCCGTGGTGAGCATTTCGATGTAGCGATAGCTCGAGCGCCCGTATGACTGGGCGAGAAACATCACTTCCCAGACGCCCATTACCGAGATCAGCGACGAGTCCTTGAGCATCGAGATGAACTGGTTGGTGGTCGGCGGGATGATGGTGCGCATGGCCTGGGGCAGGGTGATGCGCCAGAAGATCACGCTTTCGCGCAGGCCCAGCGCCAGGGATGCTTCGCGTTGGCCGTGATCGACGCCGAGAATCCCGGCGCGGAAGATTTCGCTCAGGTAGGCGCCGTAATTCAGCGACAGGGCAATGATGCCGGCAACGATGGCGCCGGGCACGATGCCCAGTTGCGGCAGGCCGAGGTAGATCAGCAGGATTTGGATCAGCAGTGGCGTGCCACGGAAGAACGAGGTGTAGAAACTGGCGATGCCAAATGCCACGGCGCTGTTCGACAGGCGCGCCAGCGCGGTGATGAAACCCAGCAGCGACGAGGCGATGATCGAGCAGGCGCAGAGAAACAGGGTCAGCGCTGCGCCTTGCAGGAAGCCGTTAGGCGCCAGCTTCAGGCCAACGAGGTTGGGCAGCTTGTCGAGGATGATCGCGAGCTTCAGGTCGAAGCTGAGGAAGAATCCGGCGAACAGGCAGAACAGCGCCGCCCACGTCAGGTACAGGCGCGTGCGGAAACCAAAGAGCTTTTGCAGGCGTGTTTCAGCCACCGGTTGCGGTGGCTGTGGCGGGGTCGGAAAGGAAGTCATTGGCTGATATCGGCGCCGATCCATTTTTGCGACAGCTTGCTCAGGGTGCCGTCCTGTTTCAGTTGTGCGAACACCTCGCGTACCTTGGCGTCCCACTGCGGGTCACCCTTTTCGATGGCCACGGAGTTGGGTTCCGAGTACAGCGGTTCGCCGGCCAGTTTGAAGCGCTGGTCCTGGTTCAGGCGCGGCTGCGCGGTGACCAGATTGGTGAGGATCGCATCCAGGCGCACGCCGGCGCCCAGGCCCAGATCCTGGAAGGCGACGTTGTCGGTGTCGTACGGAGCGATCTGCACATCCTCGAACGGATACTGCAACTGCGAATCCTCGGCGCCTTCGATGACCAGGTTCTTGTTCAGATAACTTTCGTAGCTGGAGGCGCTGGTCAGGCCGACCTTTTTGCCGCTCAGGTCCTTGGCGCTGTGGATGCGCTCGTCCTTGGCATTGACCACGATTACCGCTGGCGAGGCGTAGTACTCGACCGGGAAGTCGAACACTTCTGCGCGGGCCTTGCTCGGGGTCATCGAGCAGATGCAGATGTCGTAGCGCCCGCTCCAGCGGCCGGCGGCGATCACGTCCCAGGACGGCGTTTCGAGACGCAGTTTGACGCCAAGCTTGTCCGCCACCGCTTTGGCAACGTCTACATCGAAACCGTCGAGTTGATTCTGCTCATTGAGAAACGAGAAGGGCGGATAGCTTTCCATGAGCACGCCGACCAGCTCTTTTTTCTGCTCGACGCGGTCCAGCGTCGCGCCGCCGAAGGCTTGGGTGGAGGCCAGAATGGTCAGGCCCAGGGCCAATAGCGGTTGGAGTTTCACAGTCGCTTCCTGTTGAAAAAAGAGGTTGTTATTAACTGAGTGGTGCGTATTAAATAGTTATAAGAACGACTCTGATAGTGAGTTATTTTCATAAGCATATGAGTGAAAAGCATATGGGCGCAGCGAACAGGGTTATTCTCGACGGCGGCATGGGACGCGAGTTGCAACGCGCCGGCGCGCCGTTTCGCCAACCGGAGTGGTCGGCACTGGCGCTGAGTGAAGCGCCGCAGGCGGTCGAGGCGGTGCATGCCGCTTACATCAACAGCGGCGCGGACGTGATCACCAGCAACAGTTACGCGGTGGTGCCGTTTCACATTGGCGAAGCGCGCTTTGCGGCTGAAGGCCAGGCGCTTGCGGCACTGGCGGGGGAGTTGGCGCGGCGGGCGGTGCAGGCATCCGGCAAGTCAGTGCGTGTTGCCGGTTCGTTGCCGCCGCTGTTTGGTTCGTATCGTCCGGATCTGTTCGAAGCGGATCGCGTGAGCGAGCTGCTGACGCCGCTGATCAATGGGCTGGCCTCGCATGTTGATCTGTGGCTGGCGGAAACCCAGAGTTCGATTATCGAGGCGCGGGCCATTCACGCCGGGTTGCCGAAGGACGGCAAACCGTTCTGGCTGTCGTTCACCCTCAAGGATGAAGACACCGATGAAGTGCCACGCCTGCGCTCCGGTGAGCCGGTAGCCGAAGCGGCTGCGCTGGCGGCTGAACTCGGCGTCGAGACCCTGCTGTTCAACTGCAGTCAGCCCGAAGTGATTGGCGCGGCCATCGACGCGACGCGCGCAACCTTTGAGCGTCTCGGCGTCACGATCAATATCGGCGCGTATGCCAACGCGTTTCCTCCGCAACCGAAAGAAGCCACGGCCAACGACGGGCTCGACCCGTTGCGTGACGATCTCGATCCGCCGGGGTATCTGCACTGGGCGCTGGACTGGCAACAGCGCGGCGCCAGTCATCTGGGTGGTTGCTGCGGGATCGGGCCAGAGCACATTGCGGTGCTGGCGCAGAAGCTGCGTCGTTAAGCCAGACTTCGCCAATTGTGGGAGCGAGCCTGCTCGCGAAAGCGGTCAGTCAGTCAATATTTTCTGTGACTGACACACCGCCTTCGCGAGCAGGCTTGCTCCCACAGGGCTTTGTGACGATCAGCTACGGCACTCGGCCAAGCCTTTCACCTGTCCACCAGGCGTCTGGTTTTCAGCGCTCAGCCAGCGCTCGAACCCAGCACCAATCGCTGGCCATTCCCCATCCAGAATCGAATACCACGCGGTGTCGCGGTTCTGCCCCTTGACCACCATGTGCTGGCGAAACACGCCTTCGAAACTGAAGCCCAGACGCTCGGCCGCATATTTGGAGCGGGCGTTGCCGTTGTTGCACTTCCACTCCAGGCGCCGGTAACCCAGCTCGAACGAGTACTTGGCCAGCAGGTACACCGCCTCGGTGCTTTTCGGCGAGCGCTGCATTGGCGCGCCAAAAGTGACGTGGCCGATTTCGATGCGGCCCTGCGCCGGGACGATCGACATCAGGCTGAGGATGCCTTGCACCTGACCAGTCGCGCGGTCGATGACGCTGAAGAAATACGGGTCGCTGTTGGCCGCATGATTGTTCAGCCAGTCGTTGAACGCGCTGCGCTCGCGAAACGGACCGTAAGGCAAGTAATCCCAGAGCTTCGGATCGGCACCCGGCCCTTCGAGGGCGGCGTACAGTTGCTCGGCATGGCGCGCCGGGTCGAGTTTTTCCAGGCGGATGAAACGACCTTCGAGCAAGGTGGCGGAGGGGGCGGGGACGCCTTTCCAGTCAGCGAGTGAAGCGGTCATGTGCGCGTCTCCTTAAAGGGCTTTACGAAACTGGATGAAGCCCGGACGTTCGGCAATGCGCTCGTAGAGCTGGATCGCCGTTGCATTGGTTTCGTGGGTCAGCCAGTGGACTTTGCAGCAACCATCAGCCTTGGCGGCAGCGTAGACATGCTCGATCAACAGCCGACCGACACCGGTGCCACGGGACTCGGGCAGCACCAGCAAATCCTGCAGATAGCAGGAATTTTCGATGCTCCAGTTCGAGCGATGATAGATGTAATGCACCATGCCCAGCGCTTTGCCTTCAGCCCAGGCGAGGGCGGCGTGGGTCGGTTCATTCGGGTCGAGAAAGCGCTGCCAGGTGCTTTGGGTGACGGCGCCCGGCAGTTCCGTGTTGTAGAAGCGCAGGTACGCCTGCCACAGCGGCAGCCAAGCGGCGTGGTCATTGGCGCTGACCTGGCGAATGTCGATCTGGGTCATGGGTAGATCCTTAGCGCATCAGGCTGGCAAGGGTTTGGTCGTTGGCGTCGGGGCTTGCGGCGAGGCCTTCGCGCACCCCGGCGATATCTTCGGCGCTACGGTTCTGGCTGAGCTTGCGTTTGCCTTCGAGGCGGTCGATGGGAATGGCAAACCCGACGATGGCCTTGAGCATGGCGTCGATGTATTCAGCTGGCGCGTCGTCCACCGACCACGGCTGCGCGCGGCCCGCTTCGTGGCGGTCGGTGAGGGTGCTGACGATGTCGAGCAACCGGCCGCCATCGCTGAAGGTCTCGGCCTGGCCGTAGGCGTGCACGGCGATGTAGTTCCAGGTCGGCACGACCTTGCCGTGCTCGGCTTTGCTCGGATAGAAGCCCGGGCTGACGTAGGCGTCCGGGCCGGCGAAGATCAACATCGCCTCGGCGCCGTCCCGCAGGTCCTTCCACTGCGGATTGGCCTTGGCCAGATGGCCGTAGAGCGTGCCGTATTCACCCTGTTCGCGATGCAGCAGCACCGGCACGTGGCTGGCTTGCAATCCGCTGTCACCGTGGCTGACCAGAATGGCCAGGCGCGTGGCGAGGATCAGTTCGTGCAGTTGGGACAAGTCTTCGATGGCAAAGGCGCGTGGCGTGTACATGGACAGATTTTCCTTGGCGAATGCCTGCATCCTAGGCAGGCTATTGGTCCGTTGTAAGAGCCATTGCTGAGCCATTTCATAGGTCCATTCGCCATGCCTGATCTGCCACCCTTGTCGATGCCTTTCAATCCGGCCGGTATCGAGCTTGATCGCCGCCAAGGTCTGAGTCGCCAGCTCTATCAGTCTTTGCGCCTGCGGGTGCTGGATGGGCGTCTGGCCAGTGGCACGCGATTGCCGGCCAGCCGAGACCTGGCCTCGGCGCTGGGCATTTCCCGCAACAGCGTGGTGCGCGCCTACGATCAGTTGTATGCCGAGGGCTTTATCGAAGGACGCGTCGGCGACGGTACTTACGTGGCGCAATTGGCTCAGGCATCCACGCCTGAGAAAAAACTATCCACAAATTCATCCACAGGCTTGTCAACAGGCTTACCCACAGCTTTATCCACAAATTGGCTGGATTTACCTGTGAATCCATCCAGCAAAGTTATCCAAGGCGACGGATTTGCCCGCATTGAAAAGCATCATTTGCCGCGACCACCGAGCGGTCCGCCGCGCGCTTTTCGGGTGGGAGTGCCGGCGTTCGATCTGTTTCCGTTCGAGGTCTGGGCCAAGCTCAACGCGGCTTTCTGGCGCAAACCGGATCTACAGCAGTTGTGTTACGGCGACCCGGCCGGGGACGCGCGGCTGCGCGGCATGATTGCTGCGTATTTGCGCAGTTCGCGCGGCATGCAGTGCACGGCTGAGCAAATTGTGATCACCAGTGGCGCGCAGCAGGGCATCAGCCTTTGTGCACAGCTGCTGGTCGAGCCAGGGGACGGCGTGGCGATCGAAAATCCGGGCTATCGCGCCGCCGGACACGCCTTCGCTGTAGCGGGGGCGAAATTGCATGGGGTGGCGGTGGACAGCGACGGCATCGATTGCAGCGCCATGGCTCAGCTCAATGACTGTCGGGTGGCTTACGTCACGCCTTCTCATCAGTACCCGACCGGCGTGGTGATGAGTCTGGCCCGGCGTCTGGAATTGCTCGCCTGGGCCGAGCGTGTCGGCGGCTGGATCGTCGAGGATGATTACGACGGCGAGTACCGCTACACCGGCGCACCGCTGGCGCCGTTGGCGGCACTTGATCGTCAGGGGCGTGTGCTCTACGTCGGTACGTTCGGCAAGGTCGCTTTTCCGGCGTTGCGCCTTGGTTATCTGGTGCTGCCGCCCGCGCTGGTCGAGGCGTTCGCGCAACGCCGCGCCGTCGATGTGCGGCATTCGGAGGTCAGCACGCAAGCGGTGATGGCCGAATTCATGGCCGCCGGGCATTTCCAGCGGCATATCCGCCGCATGCGCCGGGCTGCGCTGAGCCGACGCAACTGCCTGCTCGAAGGCTGGCCGACGGTCGCCGGCGTCGGTCAACTGCCCGCCGTGCCGGCCGGGCTGCACCTGACCGTCGCCGTGGACAGCATCGAGCGCGAGCAGCAATTGATCGCTCAGGCCGCTGATGTCGATGTTGAAATCAACGGCCTGAGCAGCTACTGGCTCCCCGATTCGACTACGCCCATGGATAAGCGCGCCGGCCTGGTGCTGGGTTTCGCTGCTGTACCAGAGCTTGCGATCAAAGCGGCGTTGTCGCGGCTGCGGCAGGCTTGGCGAGGTTGAAGAACAGCGTTTCGGCGCTGCGACTGGAAATTTCGCTGCGATGGATTTCAATCAGCCTCTGATTATCCACATCGGTTATTTCAGAGGTGCCTCCCAGGCGGTGCTGGGCAACTGTCTTCATATGTCCACGCAAAAATGCGCCATCGGGCGCGTCGGCGCTGCTGTAATGGAAATGCGCATAGCAGAGGACCTTGTCGGTATGCGCATCACGAATCTGATACTCGTCGAGAAAATCGTTCTGATGGCGCCTCAGACGCCTTCGGGTCAGGGTTTTCGAAATTTTCACTTCGCCCTTGTCCTTGAGCCACTCGACCCCCGCGGCTGTTGGCAGTTGTTGCTTGACCAGACGGATTCGCGTGCTGGTGCCCTTTTGCTCCAGTGTCGTGGCCGCAGCGTCGAGCTTGTGGTTGAGCGTTTCGGACGGTTCATGCAGAGCAGCGGTGAGGTTACTCGCCGTCAACGCTTCATCGATCGCGGCACCGGCCTTGCGCAACAGGGCGGCGTGGTTGTGGTATTCCTCTTCGACTTCCACCGGAATGCGCGAGCCGCGTTTCAGGCGCGCCTCGATGCGCCGGTGAAACGCGGCCAGGCCGTCGATCAATGCCTGCCCGGCGCTGATGCTTTTGTTGAGGTTGGGCCTGGCTTTTGGCGACGGCGTCGGCCGTGCACTCTGCTCGACCCAGATACCTGGCGACTCCTCCTTGAATGTCGCGATGACTCTCGTCAGTGCTGTACTGACTTCGACAAGACCGGTGTCTTCGCCGTCGAGGCTTTTTTTCCGTTCGCCGACCAGGGTGCCTTTGTTGCGTGTCTTGATGATCCGCCGATTCGAAGATGAGGTGGAAGGTCTCGACGGACCGGCTTGCGGCACCAGTAAATGCCGGTAGCGCAACAGGTCGGCGAGTCGGTTGTCGGCGCTAACCTTGAATGAGGCCACGCGCGCCTGCAATTGCCTGAGTTTTTCCGTGTGTATGTGTTCGGAATATTCACTCGCCAGGTCATCGAAACGCTTGTCCACGGAAGCGAACTGTTCGCTCACCTGGCTCAGGGCGTCGATGCGTATGCGCAGATCACTGAGGCTTTCATCGGCGCTCAGGTCGCGCGAACTCTGAACGTTCAGCGCAGCATCTTCGAACAGACCGGCCAGCGCTTGTTGTGCCTCGACATGGGCGGTGGAATCGCCGGGCTTGATGCAGGTGTACTGGCCGAGACTGATTTGCAGAGTCTTCAGATCATCCAGCGGGTAGGGCGCCAGGCTGATGTTGTATTCCTGCTTTATCTCCACGCCATCCGCTCCCAGCTTGGTCAGTTCCTCCATGCAGGCTTCAGCCGACTCCATTTTCTCGATAGTGGATTGAGTGACATCGTTCAACTGCTCGAACGCAGAGCTGACTGCCTGCGATTCGCCGCGCAGTTCGTCGTCCAATATCGCCTGCACCGCCAGTAGCCGCTGCTGATAATCCGAAGCGTTATTACTGAGCCACTCCTGTCCCAGAAACAACAGCAGGTCCAAACGCTGCGGCATGACCGTGCGGTAGTTGGGAATGGATTGTTTGCTGTTGAGCTTCTTGATCAGCTGAATGTTCGCGGCATATTCGTTGTGCTGTGAATCGAGCGTGGCGAGGTACTGCGCAAGCGCTTGCTCGCGTTCCTGCGGAAGGGCATCGAGCAGGCTGTTGCGTTCGGCATCGACACGGCTCCTTTTGCTCTCCATCGTCAAATCGAACGCAGTAATCTGCTCGGCCAATACGGCCACCTCCTTGTTTCTTATGCCTTGCGCGGCTTGGCGACCTTCCTCCAATCCGCCGCCGCGCAGACGCAAGCGCAGATCGATTACCCACTGGCCGTTGGCGGTATAGACCAGCCTGGGTCCGGCAGGTCGGGTGGGCTGACGCGTATCGACGATGTGCATGTCGCCATGCGCGTTGCGCGCTACTTCAAACCAGCGTTCACCGACGCGGGCGTACCATTTGTCTGCGTGGGCGTAGAGGCCTCGGTCCGCGCCCTCCCTGGTGGCAGCACCAAGCCCTTTGGGCTTGCCGACCTTGAACGTATCCAACAGCTTGGCGAGTGCCACCGGGGATCGTTTCAGCGCCGCGATGCTGTCGATCGATGTGCCATGGACTTCGGTCAATTGCGGGCCAGTGATATCCGGCTGGCGCAGCGCTTTGACGATTCTGGCGGCAGGTTTGCTCGTCGCTGTGTCCTCTTCGAGCGTTGTGTCCACGGGTGTCGATGGCGCATCGCCCATTGCCGCACGGTGGGCGAGCACCATGCCCAGCGCCAGGAGAATATCGGCGATGGCCGTCCAGGCGATCTTCCCCGATTGCTCGTTGGCGCTGTCGGTGATTTCCTGCAGATCATCCATGATCTGCCAGATCCACGCCGCTGTGCCTACGCTGCGGCCCAGAAACGGCAGTGCGGCATTGAGCATCACCCAGCCGCCCTGTTTCAGCGAGGCCCAGCGTGCTTCTGCATCGGAGACCGATTGCCGGTCGGCTTGGGTGACAAGCGCCTTGACGTTGCGTTCGTGCAGGGTTGCGAGGATATCGCTGGCGATGACCTCAGTGCCCAGCGCGACGGCCCCTGACATGTCCAGTGCTGTGGTCGGGTTGATCATCAGTTGCGGGATCGTCCACACCGACGGCAGCCTGGCGGTAAAGACGAACTGGCTGTAATTGAAGCGCGTATCGTCCGGCAACCAGGCCAGCACCGAGTCGCGCAGATGTCGCGAATGCTGGATCGCAAAGAGCAGATTGGCGGGCCCCGGATATTGCAGCAGAGTCTTGTCGAACAGCGGTCGATACAGCACGCACGGCCCTTTGTCCGGATCGCGCGGGCCTATGACATACATATTGTCGACAGTATCTGCGGTGGAACGGCTGCGATGAGCGACGAAAGCCAATGGGCGAATGACGATTTCCTCGCCTTCGACGTAGCGTTCCGCGCCAGTCGTGGCGAATGCGGCGACCACGTATCGATAACCCGATTCGTCAATGCCGGCTTTGCCCCGGATCTTGTGCTGCAACGCCAGCAATGGCAGCTCAATGCGCAGCTGACTGGTGTAGAGCCCTTGCAACAGCGGCGCTTGCACGGGGTCGTCTATCAGTACGGCCTTGAGATGCGCCGGGTAGGTCTTGCCGATGTCGACCGTGCTGACCAGCTTCTCCAGAAAAGTCGCGCTCATCCACTCGGGTACCGGGCTGCCATCCTTGTACCGCACGGTCTTGTTGCCCAAGGGCAGGCCTGCCAGGTTTTGCAGAGCAAGCTCCGATAGCGTCCATGTCTGAGTCTGAGTATTTCCCGGCAACACAAACGTGCCCCAGACCACGAGACTGGTGATGGTGATTTCGATGTTGTCGATGTTCACGTCTTTGGCGTCGGGCTGCTCCTTGAGAATCTGTTTGATCAGCGCTGCACGAGTGAACGCCTGAAGGCTGGTGATTTCGCTCTGAAAGGATTTGCCGTTGTTCTCGTGCTGCAGCGTCGTCAGATCCAGCAGGTGCCGACTGTAACGCGTCTGATCCATGGGCAGGGCGTCGTTCAGCCAGTCCGGAAGCATCGGCTGCAAACGCTCGAAGTGCGCTTCGAGGCGCGGTGTCGGTTGTGCCGGTTTGCCGGCCGTGCCGGTATGCGGATAGACGCGTTTAGCAGGGGAATCCTGAAAAAAACTGATTTCGCCCAAAGCGTCTGCTTCCATGGAAATCAGCGTGCAGGCCTGCTGGTCGAAGAAATTGCCCTGGGGTTCGACCAGCCGCCACTTGAGATCTTTGCCCGAGGCGCTTGCGCCATATATCCGCAGCAGAGCCTCGCCGAGTTCCTCCAGTGAATCGAAACGCTGAAAGCCCTGGGTGACCGCGTGGGTGAGAATCAACTTGCGCTCTGCAATTGTGCCGATCACTACTGCGGCGTCGACCAGGGTCAAGTGCGATGGCGTGTCGGCGCCTCCGCGATCGAGGTCAATCAGATATGCCTTTGCCGAGTACGGGTCGGGGGCCAGGCGTTGTTGCGGGTCGGGCTGTTTGAAAATCGCCTGGGCCAGGGCAATCTCGTCAGCGTCCCAGCCGACGCTGGCATCGACGTTCCACAGGTTGCGCAGCGCCTCGGACAGTTGCTGCCAGCGCGGTTGCCCGGGGTAGGTGAACTCGTCCCAGTAGTCGACGTGCTGCTCCTTGTAAGCGATGAACAGCAGCGGTGCCAGTTCGTTGAGCAACAGGCCGATGGCATCGATCTTCACCGGCAGATGCGCAGGGGCAGGTACGCCGGGTTGCAGGGTCAGATAATGCTCGCCATCGAGGTACGTCACCGTGGTACCGGACAGGCCGAGCCGCACCAGGGCGTTGGTCAGCGATCCAGCCTGATACCCGTCGGGTAGTACTCGACCATCCACAATGGCCCAGATGGGTTGCACGACCATCGCCAGACGCGGGTCTATGTCGAGATTCGGATACAACGTCTTGAGGGCATCGCGCAGCGTTTTTGAAGCGACTTCTTGCAGCGAGGGGCCGGTAACCAGCTGAGTCACGATATCGACGGCACTGGCTTTGGGAATGGCGGTCATGATGGTTTCCTGCTCTGTCGGGACGCCGCGAGGGCGGCGGAGCAGGGCAAGTTAAAAGGCGCGACACCGACCCGTGCGGTAGATAAAGCTGCCAGGCGAAAAAAGACCCGCATCGGCGGGTCTTGAGTAAACGAGCCGGTTTCAGGTCCCGGATTTGATTTTCGTCCAGGCGCGGGTTCGTGCGCGTTCGGCATCCCGAGGCAGCGGCTGCAAGGTGTAGAGCGTGCTCATTGCCGCGTCGGTCGGGTACAGGTTCGGGTTGTTGCGAATGGCTGGATCGACCAGGCCGGTGGCGTCCTTGTTCGGGTTCGGATAGCCGACAAAATCGCTGACCGGTGCAATCACCGCCGGTTGCAGCAGATAGTTGATGAAGGTGTAGGCGTCCTCGGTGTTCTTCGCGCCTTTGGGAATGGCGAGCATGTCGAACCAGATCGGCGCGCCTTCTTTCGGCAAACGCATATCGACCACCACGCCGTTTTTCGCTTCCTTGGCGCGATTGGCCGCTTGCGAGAAACTGCCGGAATAACCGACGGCCACGCAGATGTCGCCGTTGGCGATGTCGGCCATGTATTTGGAGGAATGGAAGTAGGTCACGTGAGGGCGGATCTTCATCAGCAGCGCTTCAGCCTTGGCGTAATCCGCCGGCTTCTTGCTGTTGGGGTCGAGACCGAGGTGTTGCAGAGCCAGCGGCAGAATCTCCGACGGCGAGTCGAGCAGGGCGACGCCGCACTGCTTGAGTTTGCTGATGTTCTCTTCCTTGAAGATCAGGTCCCAACTGTCCACGGGCGCGTTGTCGCCCAGCGCTGCCTTGATCCTGGCCGGGTTGAAACCAATCAGGATGGTGCCGTACATGTACGGCACGGCAAATTTGTTTCCCGGATCATTGGCCTCGATCAGCTTCATCAGTTTCGGATCGAGGTGATTCCAGTTCGGCAGCTTGCTGCGATCCAGCGGCTGGAACACCCCGGCCTCGATCTGCTTGGCGAGGAACACGTTGGACGGCACCACCACGTCATAGCCGGAGTTGCCGGTGAGCAGCTTGGCCTCAAGTGCTTCGTTGGTGTCGAAGATGTCGTAGATCAGTTTGGTCTGGCTATTCTGTGCCTTGAAGTCGTCCAGCGCCTTGGGCGTGATGTAGTCGAACCAGTTATAGACGCGCAGCGTGCGTTCTTCGGCGTGGGCGCCAGCGCTCAGCAGGGTCGCGCACAGCGCCGAGGCGATCAGTGGCTTTTTCATTGTTCAAAACCTTCCAGCACGTTTACTGCGTTGATGCCGATCTCTTCAACGGCGTAGCCGCCTTCCATGACGAACAGGGTCGGCTTGCCGAGGGCGGCGATGCGCTTGCCCATGGCCAGGTAATCCGGGCTGTCGAGTTTGAACTGCGAGATCGGGTCGTCCTTGAATGTGTCGACGCCGAGGGAGACGACGATGATGTCCGCGCCATAGCGCTCGATCTCGTCGCAGGCCTGATCCAGCGCCGCGCTCCAGACATCCCAGCCGGAACCGGCCGGCAGCGGATAGTTGAAATTGAATCCTTCACCGGCGCCTTCGCCGCGCTCGTCGTCGTAGCCGAGGAAGAACGGAAACTCCGCTTCCGGGTGGCCGTGGATCGAAGTGAACAGGACGTCGCTGCGTTCGTAGAAAATCGACTGGGTGCCGTTGCCATGGTGGTAGTCGACGTCAAGGATCGCGACTTTCTTGTGGCCCTGATCGAGAAAGGCCTGAGCGGCGATGGCGGCGTTGTTGAGGTAGCAATAACCGCCCATCAAGTCGCTGGCGGCGTGATGTCCCGGCGGACGGCACAGGGCGAAGGCCGCGCGTGCGCCACGCTGGATTTCAGCCTGCGCGGTAAGCGCCACTTGCGCCGCGCTGTAGGCCGCTTGCCAGGTGCCGGCGGTAATCGGCGCGCCGCCGTCGAAGCTGTAATAACCGAGCTGGCCATGCAGGCTGGTCGGTTTGATCGCACGCAGCGTGCGCGCCGGCCAGGTGTAGGGCAGCAGGTCGCCGTCAGTGTTGAACTCGGTCCAGCGCGCCCACGCACCTTTGAAAAATTCCAGATAGTCACGGCTGTGAATGCGCGCGATCGGCTCCAGGCCGAAATCCTTCGGCGCTTCGACGGCACCGAGGTTTTGCTTCTGCACGCGTTGCAGTACGTGGTCGGCACGCGACGGCATCTCGAAGCACGGCTTGAGCTGGCCATCGATAAGTTCGCAGCGGCCATGGTGCAAGTGGTGATCGTCCGAGTAGATCGTCAGCATTTGTTGTTCTCCGCAAGGCTGGTTCGGTGGCCTTCAGTGTTGCGGCGCGCGATGGATCGGAGAACGGCAGGAGCGGCCAAAAGGGGATGGATCCGGCCAAAAAAGCTGACCTTAAATCGCCCCTTTGTGGGAGCGAGCCTGCTCGCGAAAGCGGTGGTTCAGCCAGCCCTCATGTCGATTGACACACCGCCTTCGCGAGCGGGCTCGCTCCCACATCAGTGCGGGCGAAACTGGCTGGGTGCCACGCCGCTCCAGCGTACGAAGGCATGGCGGAAACTTGCGGTCTCACTGAAGCCCAAAGTTTCGGCGATGCGGTAGATCGGCAACCGATCCTCACACAACATCTGCTTGGCCCGCTCGAAGCGCAGCTCGTCTAGCAGTTCCTGATAGCTGCTGCCCATGTCCTTGAGGTGCCGGCGCAAAGTGCGCGGTGAGCATTTCATCTGCTGCGCCAGACCGTCGAGCCCCGGCGCGGCATTCAATTGTGCGCTGAGCAACTGCCGAATCCGCCCCAGCCATGCCTGGCGTCCGGTGAACTCCAGGTTCTGTTTGCGACAGCGCTCTGCCATGGCCTGATGGGTGATCGCGTCGGCCAGCGGCAGCGGCTGATCGAGCCAATGGCGGTCGAAGGCGAAGGCGTTGTCCTTGGCCGAAAAGTGCAGCGGCGAGTCGAAGGGTTCGGCGTAGCTGGCGCGATAGTCCGGCGCTGCATGTTCGAAACGCGTGGCGCGCAGCGGCAGCGGATGGCCGAGCAAGTCGTCGCAGATGACTTTCAGTGACACCAGACAGAATTCGGCGTTGAACACCGCCATCGCCGCGCTTTCACGGTAATCAGCAGCGACGAACCACACCTGCTCGCCATCGTCTTCCAGGCTCAGTTCGAACAACGTGCCCAACAGCGCCGGATAACGGATCGCCAGCCGCAAAGCGTCACCGAAGGTGGCACAGGTCAGCAGGGCGTAACCGAGCATGCCGTAACAGGACACGTGCATGCGTCGGCCCAGTTCGAGACCGATGTCACGCTTGAGCGCGACCGCGTTGGTGCAGACCTGCATCTCTTGATGGGTGGTGATGCGCGTATCGGCACGCTGCAGATCGGCCGCCACGATGCCGCTGCCAGCCAGCAGCGCCTCGCTCGACAGGCCTTCGGCCTTGAACGTGTTGAGGATCAGCGAGACCGCGTTGAGGGTGGTGAGGTGGGAGTGGAGCATGGGATCTTCCAGCCTGGAGGTGGCTGGAACGCAGCAAGTTGCATGCCGCAGGCCCTCACCCCAGCCCTCTCCCAGAGGGAGAGGGGGCCGAACGGGGGATATTGCAGAAATACACCGACGTGAGACACCGCCGTCGAATCCATAATCGACACTGTTTATCAGGTCGGTGTATAGCGCAAGACACTACGGTCAGTTCCCTCTCCCTCTGGGAGAGGGTTAGGGTGAGGGGCAATCCAGCGCCGAGCTCAGATCAACTCACCACACAAATCCAGTTCGATCAATCGACGCACTTCCGCCGTTTCCAGCCCGGCCCCCAGCAACCCATGCAACTTGCCAAACGCTGCTTCCCGGGTCATACCGCCACCGGACAACACGCCAACACCGCGCAAGCGGCTGCCAGCCTCGTAGACATCCAGCTCGACCCCACCTTCATGGCATTGCGTCACTGCAACCACCACCACGCCGTTATCCCGTGCGCGGCCAAGGCTGGCGAGGAACTCTGGATTGTCGCTCGGCCCGGTTCCGCTGCCGTAGCATTCCAGCACCAGACCTTGAATGCCGCTGTCGAGCAGGCCGTCGAGAACCTCGGCACTGATCCCGGGAAACAGCGGCAACACCGCCACTTTCGCCAAGTGCTTAGGCTGGTTGTAGCTCAAACTGGCTGGAATCGAAGGCGCCTTCACACCACCGCCCTGACGCTCCAGGCGTTTGAACGGATGGCGGCCGAAGCTGCGCACTTTCGCGCAGCGGGTCGGCGCCAGCAGTTCGCCGTGGAAGTACAGGTGCACGCCCGGCGCCAGGCCCTGGCCGAGGGCGACCAGCGCGCCGCCGAGGTTTTCCCAGGCATCGCTGTCGGTCACACCTGCCGGCAGCATCGAGCCGGTGAAACACACGCGGGCATGCAGGCCGAGCAATTGAAAACTCATCGCCGCCGCGCTGTACGCCAGCGTGTCGGTGCCGTGCAGGATCAGCACGCTGTCGCAGCCTTGCACGTCCACGGCATCGGCCACCGCTTCGCGCAGTTGCTGCCAGTAGGCCGGGGTCATGTTGGCGCTGTCGATCAGCGGCGACATTTCCCGAAACTGCCACTGCGGCACTACCAGCTCAGGCTGGCTGTGCAGGTAGTCGCGCATCCGCGCTTCGAAACCGGACGCCGGGGCCAGACCGTTGGCGCTGGCCTGCATGCCGATGGTGCCACCGGTGTAGAGCACCATGACGTGTTGAGCGGCGGGGTAGGTCGACGAGCTCATAGGATTCTCCGAAACGATGAGGGCCTTGCAGGAGCGAGCAGGCTCGCTCCTGCAGGTTATTGCATCACAATAACTGACGGGCGCAGGGGATGCGCCCGTCATTCACCTGTCAGCGTTGCGCTGCAGGTACGCCTTGCGGCGCAGTTTCAGTCTGGCCCGGCGCTGCTGGCGGGTTGACCGGCCAGGCGTTGCGATCCAGATCCAGGTCGGCGAATTTGCTCGAATCGAACACTGGCTGTTTGACGCCGGCGCGACGCTGCTCGTCGTAGTCGCGCATCACCCGCAGGCCGACCTTGAACAGCATGGCCAGGGCCACGAGGTTGACGAAAGCCAGACAGGTCATGGTGATGTCGGCGAAGGCGAATACCGTCGTCAGGTCCTGCATCGAACCCCACACCACCAGCGCCAGCACCAGGCCGCGGAACAGCATCAGCAGGGCGCGGTTGCGGCTGAGGAACTGCAAGCTGTTCTCGCCCAGGTAGTAGTTGTAGAGGATGCAGGTGAAGACGAACAGCGACAGCGCGACGCTGACGAACATGCGACCCCAGTCACCGACCACGGCAGCCAGCGAGTTCTGGGTCAGGACGATGCCGTCACCTTCGAAGCCCGGGGTGTAGAAGCCCGACAGCAGGATCAGCAGCGCGGTGCAGGTGCAGATCACGAAGGTGTCGAGGAACACGCTGAAAGCCTGGACCACGCCCTGCGCGCCCGGGTGCTTGACGGCGGCCACAGCGGCGACGTTCGGCGCACTGCCCAGGCCCGCTTCGTTGGCGAACACGCCACGCTTCACGCCCATGACAATGGCGCTGCCGAGCAGACCGGCAAAGGCCGGGTCGAGGCCGAAGGCGCTCTTGAAGATGGTTTCCAGCATGGCCGGTACGTGTTCGATCTGGGTGCCGATCACGTACAGGGTCACGCCGATGTAGGCCAGGGTCTTGATCGGTACCAGCAGGTCGGAGACCGAAGCGATGCGCTTGATTCCGCCGATAAAGGTGATGGCCAGCAGCACCGCGAGGACGATACCGGTGTGTTGTGGGTTGAAGTCAAAGGCGTTCTGCAGCGAGTGGGTCACGGTGTAGGACTGCAGGCCGATGAAGGCGAAGCCGTAGGTGACCAGCAGCAGAACGGAGAAGACTATCGCCATGCCCTTGAGCTTGAGCCCGTGCTGGATGTAATACGCCGGGCCACCACGGTACAGGCCGTCGCCATCGGCGCGCTTGTAGACCTGGGCCAGGGTGCACTCGAAGAAGCTGCTGGACATACCGACCAGTGCGGTCACCCACATCCAGAACACCGCACCCGGACCACCGAGGGTCACGGCGATGCCGACACCGGCAATGTTGCCTGCACCGACGCGGCCGGCGAGGCTGAGCATCAAGGCCTGGAACGAGCTGAGTTGCCCGGCGCTGCCTTTGAGGCTGTCGCGGAACACCGCGAACATGTGGAAGAAGTGACGCAGTTGAACGAAACGCGAGCGAATCGTGAAGTAGCTACCGAGCCCGACAATGAGCACGATCAGTACTTTCCCTGAGAGGAAGTCGTTGATGACTTCGAGCATGGATTTATCCTCGCTGTTTTTTGTGGGTGCAAATGCTGGATCGGAGAAACATCGTGTTACACCGGCCTGCGCGCGGCACGACGGGTGAGGCGAAGGTTTCGTCCCGGATCCATATCGCGGGTTTTGTTATTAGTTCGGGTTTCGCATGGGTTATGGCCTCGTTACCGACGACCGCTCACGCGAAGAGGGGCGGCACTATACCGATCAGTGGCGCGCCCGTCTGCACGGTAGTGGTGCAAGCGACGAAACGAGGTTGCTGCAAATCAAAAGATCGCAGCCTTCGGCAGCTCCTACAGGTGCACGTCAATCCTGTAGGAGCTGCCGAAGGCTGCGATCTTGGCGGTATCGAATACACAAAGCATCTAACGTCCTGCCCGCAAAGAAGTTAAAAAAAAGGGCTCGGGGACAAAATCCCCAAGCCCTCAAAAGGTGAGAGGTGTCTAGTCCCTCGACCTGGTGAGCGGTGCTACAAGTTCGCGTCGGCTCAGGCTTTGAGCGGAACCAGACGCGGGGCAATCATGTTTTCCGGGCGCAGGATGTCGGCGAGCATGGCTTCGTCGAGCAGACCTTCTTCGCGCACCAGTTCCAGCACGCCACGGCCGCTTTCAAGGGCGATACGGGCGATGCGGGTGGCGTTTTTGTAGCCGATGTACGGGTTCAGTGCGGTGACCAGACCGATCGAATGCTCGACCAGTTCGCGGCAGCGCGCTTCGTTGGCGGTGATGCCGACGATGCAGTGCTCGCGCAGCATGTCCATGGCACGTTGCAGCAGGCGGATCGAATCGAGGATCTTGAAAGCGATCAGCGGCTCCATCACGTTCAGTTGCAGCTGGCCGCCTTCGGCTGCCATGGTCAGCGCCAAGTCGTTACCGATGACCTGGAACGCGACCTGGTTCACGGCTTCCGGGATCACCGGGTTGACCTTGCCGGGCATGATCGAGCTGCCTGGCTGACGCGCCGGCAGGTTGATTTCATTGATGCCGGTGCGTGGGCCGCTGGACAGCAGACGCAGGTCGTTGCAGATCTTCGACAGCTTGACCGCGGTGCGCTTGAGCATGCCGGAGAACAGCACGAAGGCGCCCATGTCGGAGGTCGCTTCGATCAGGTCGGCGGCCGGTACCAGCGGTTGTCCGCTGATCAATGCCAGACGTTGAACAGCCAGCGCCTGATAACGCGGGTCGGCGTTGATGCCGGTGCCGATCGCGGTGCCGCCGAGGTTGACTTCGGTCAGCAATTCCGGGGCCAGCGTCTTCAGGCGCGCGAGGTCTTCGCCCATAGTGGTGGCGAAGGCGCGGAATTCCTGGCCGAGGGTCATCGGCACGGCGTCTTGCAGCTGGGTACGGCCCATTTTCAGGACGTGGTCGAACTCTTTGCCCTTGGCCGCGAAGGCCTGGATCAGGCTGTCGAGACTGGCCAGCAGCGCGTCGTGACCGAGCAGCAGACCCAGACGGATCGCCGTCGGGTAGGCGTCGTTGGTCGACTGCGCCATGTTCACGTCGTCGTTCGGATGCAGGTACTGGTATTCGCCTTTCTCGTGACCCATCGCTTCCAGAGCAATGTTGGCGATCACTTCGTTGGCGTTCATGTTGGTGGAAGTACCGGCGCCACCTTGAATCATGTCGACCACGAACTCTTCGTGGTAATCGCCGCGGATCAATCGGGCACAGGCTTCGCTGATGGCAGCGTGCTTGGCTTCGCTCAGGTGACCCAGCTCGCGGTTGGCGTCAGCGGCGGCCTGTTTGACCATCGCCAGGCCCACAACCAGTTTCGGGTAATGCGAAATCGGAACGCCCGAGAGGCGGAAGTTGTTCACCGCTCGCAGGGTCTGGATGCCGTAGTACGCATGGGCCGGTACTTCGAGGGCGCCAAGCAGGTCGGTTTCTGTGCGGAAAGATGCAGCGGAGGACATGATAGAAATCATCTCGATAAGGACCCGGTCTGTGCCGGAACGCTGCGAATGCTAGGCTTGTGGGGATTTTTGGGCCAATGCTGTTCAGCACTGCCCTATGCACATTCGGCATAATGCCCATGTGACGCCGCCTGTGCGGCAGACGTGTGACCTGTTTTGGTGCGTGTCCGGGAGGACGTGATGAATCTGGAAAGCAAATGGCTCGAGGACTTCAGTGCCCTGGCCGCCACCCGCAGCTTCTCGCAGGCGGCCGAACGGCGCTTCGTGACCCAGCCGGCGTTCAGTCGGCGGATCCGCAGCCTCGAAGCCGCGCTGGGGCTGACCTTGGTCAATCGCTCGCGCACGCCGGTCGAACTGACGGCGGCGGGGCAGTTGTTTCTGGTGACCGCGCGCACCGTGGTCGAACAGCTCGGTGAAGTGCTGCGCCATCTGCATCATCTGGAAGGCGGGCAGGGCGAGGTGATGCAGGTGGCGGCGGCGCACTCGCTGGCGCTGGGCTTTTTCCCGCGCTGGATCGCCCAGTTGCGTAACGAAGGGCTGAACATCGCCACGCGGCTGGTGGCGACCAACGTTGGCGACGCCGTGCACGCTTTGCGTGAAGGTGGCTGCGATCTGATGCTGGCGTTCTACGACCCGGATTCGGCGATGCAGATGGACCCGGAAATCTTCCCGTCGCTGCACTTAGGCCAGACCGAAATGCTGCCGGTGTGCGCGGCAGATCTGGATGGCAAACCGCTGTTCGATCTGGAAGGCGAGGCGAGTGTGCCGTTGCTGGCGTACAGCGCCGGAGCGTTTCTCGGCCGTTCGGTGAACGGCTTGCTGCGCCAGCGCCAGTTGCGCTTCACCACGATCTACGAAACCGCGATGGCCGACAGCCTGAAAAGCATGGCGCTGGAAGGCCTCGGCATCGCCTGGGTGCCGCAACTGAGCGTACGCGCAGAGCTGGCCCGCGGTGAACTGGTGGTGTGCGGCGGCCCGCAATGGCATGTGCCGCTGGAGATTCGTTTGTACCGCTGCGCCCTGGTGCGCAAGGCCAACGTGCGCTTGCTGTGGCGAAAACTAGAAGGCGGCGCCGCACAAAGCGCTTGAAGATGATGAAGATCGAATGTTGGAGCGAGCCTGCTCGCGAATGCGGAGTTTCAGGCGCTGAGGTATCGTCTGACGCAACGCTTTCGCGAGCAGGCTCGCTCCCACAGGGGGATTTTTGCGGTGTTCTTTCGCTGACCTCAAGGTCAATAAAACCGGGCGTTTCGCTCATTTGACAGATGGTCGTTTCGGGGGCTGTTTATTGCTTTCTTTGCGGTATACTGCGCGGCCTTCGGCCGGCACGTCCGGCCATTTTTCGTACAATCAAGCCACGCAACCTGCGTGGCTTGTTGTTTTATGACGCGCCTGCGGGCGCTCCAGAGAGAAGAGGCGCGACGATGAGTGCACTGGTTGGCGTGATCATGGGCTCCAAGTCCGATTGGTCCACCCTTAGCCACACCGCCGATATGCTGGAAAAGCTCGGCATCCCGTACGAGGTCAAGGTGGTTTCCGCCCACCGCACCCCGGATCTGCTGTTCCAGTACGCCGAAGAGGCTGAAAGCCGCGGCATCGAGGTGATCATCGCCGGTGCCGGTGGCGCAGCCCACCTGCCAGGCATGTGTGCGGCCAAGACCCACCTGCCGGTGCTGGGCGTGCCGGTGCAGTCGGCCATGCTCTCGGGCGTCGATTCGCTGCTGTCGATCGTGCAGATGCCGGCGGGCATTCCGGTTGCCACCCTGGCCATCGGCAAGGCTGGCGCGATCAACGCCGCCCTGCTCTCGGCGAGCATCCTCGGCGCCAAGCACCCGCAATTTCACGCGGTACTGAAAACCTTCCGTGCCGAGCAGACAGACAGCGTCCTGGACAATCCAGACCCACGTATTGCCTGAGGTTGTTGAAATGAAGATCGGTGTAATCGGTGGCGGCCAGTTGGGTCGCATGTTGGCCCTGGCGGGGACTCCGCTGGGGATGAACTTCGCTTTTCTCGACCCTGCGCCGGACGCTTGCGCCGCTGCATTGGGCGAACACCTGCGGGCCGATTACGGCGATCAGGATCATCTGCGCCAACTGGCCGATGACGTCGATCTGGTGACCTTCGAATTCGAAAGCGTGCCGGCGGAAACCGTGGCGTTTCTCTCGCAATTCGTGCCGGTGTACCCGAGCGCCGAAGCGCTGCGCATCGCCCGTGATCGCTGGTTCGAAAAAAGCATGTTCAAGGACCTCGGCATTCCGACCCCGGCCTTCGCCGACATCCAGTCGCAAGCCGATCTGGAAGCCGCCGTCGCTTCCATCGGTCTGCCGGCCGTGCTGAAAACCCGCACCCTGGGTTACGACGGCAAGGGCCAGAAAGTCCTGCGCAAGCCGGAAGATGTGGCGGGTACTTTCGCCGAACTGGGCAGCGTTGCCTGCCTGCTGGAAGGCTTCGTGCCGTTCACCGGCGAAGTGTCGCTGATCGCCGTGCGTGCCCGCGATGGTGAAACGAAGTTCTATCCCCTGGTGCACAACACCCACGACAGCGGCATTCTCAAGCTGTCGGTTGCCAGCACCGATCACCCGTTGCAGGCGCTGGCGGAAGATTATTCCAGCCGTGTGCTCAAGCACCTCGACTACGTCGGCGTGATGGCTTTCGAGTTCTTCGAAGTCGACGGTGGCCTGAAAGCCAACGAAATCGCCCCGCGCGTGCACAACTCCGGGCACTGGACCACCGAAGGTGCCGAGTGCAGCCAGTTCGAAAACCACCTGCGTGCCGTGGCCGGCCTGCCGCTGGGTTCGACCGCCAAGGTCGGCGAGAGCGCGATGCTCAACTTCATCGGCGTAGTGCCGCCGGTGGAGAAAGTCATCGCCATCGAGGACTGCCACCTGCATCACTACGGCAAAGCCTTCAAGGCCGGACGCAAGGTCGGCCATGCCAACCTGCGCTGCGCCGACATGGCCACCCTGCAAGCGCAGATCATCAAGGTCGAAGCGCTGTTCGCCGAGTAAACCAGTTTCATGTGGCAGCGGCGGAACCATTCAGGGGCCGCCGTTCTCTCATGGCAGGATGCCAAAGTCTGTCTAGGCTTTGGCATATCTACCAAATCAGAGGGAAATGCCATGGGAATTATCGGAACCATCTTTATCGGCTTGATCGTCGGCCTGCTGGCTCGGTTCCTGAAACCGGGCGATGACAGCATGGGCTGGATCATGACCATCCTGCTCGGTATCGGCGGTTCGCTGGCAGCCACCTACGGCGGCCAGGCTCTGGGCATCTATCAGGCGGGCGAGGGCGCGGGTTTCCTCGGCGCACTGGTCGGCGCTGTCGTGTTGTTGGTGATCTACGGTCTGATCAAAAAGAACTGATCGAAAGCGACCAAGCCCTCTCGGCCAGCGCGGCCGGGAGGGCTAGAATGCACGGCGACTCACCGTCCATTCCTTTGCCTGCCGAGCACCTTCATGCGCCGTCTTCTGTTGACTCTCCTCTTGCTGGGCAGCTATCTCGCCCACGCCGGCGAACTGCCGGAAACCGACTGGCTGGAACTGATGCCCAAGTCGGACCAAAAGGCCCTCGAGGCCATGCCGGAAATCGACCACAACTCCCCCGAAGCCACCGGCACCTTCACCGAGAAAGGCGGGATGAAGCAGGCCAAAGGTCTGCCGGCGGTGATGTATTCGACGAAAACCGTGGCGTCGATGAACGACAAGCACATCCGCATCGGTGGTTACCCGGTGCCGCTGGAGTCCGATGCCAAGGGCCGCAGCACGTTGTTCTTCCTCGTGCCGTATCCGGGCGCCTGCATCCACGTACCGCCACCGCCGCCCAATCAACTGGTGCTGGTGCGATATCCGAAGGGTTTGAAGCTGGACGATATCTACACACCGCTGTGGGTGACCGGCACGCTGAAGATTGAGAAGGTCAGCAATGACCTCGCTGATGCGGCGTATGCGCTGGAGGCGGAGAAAGTGCGGGTGGTGCAGGAGGCTGACCTCTAAAGCGCGCCGCACATAAATTCAGGAGCGAGCCTTTTTGGCGAGGGGATTTATCTGTGGTGAAGGGATTTATCTGTGGCGAGGGGA